>CAMDFT010000004.1 GCA_945897795.1 Limnohabitans sp. Rim8
CAGATCACCGAAACGCACAGCGTGAGCGCCGGTCTGGACTACCCCGGCGTCGGCCCCGAGCATGCCTTCCTCAAAGACATCGGTCGCGCCGAGTACGTGGGCATCACCGACAAAGAAGCACTCGAGGCCTTCCACTACCTGTGCCGCACTGAGGGCATCATTCCCGCCCTTGAGTCCAGCCACGCGGTGGCCTACGCCATGAAGCTGGCCAAAACCATGCGCCCTGACCAGTCCATCTTGATCAACCTGTCGGGCCGTGGCGACAAAGACATCGGCACCGTGGCCGATTTGTCGAACGGCGACTTTTTCTGCCGCCCCAGCTGCCAAGGCCAATCGGTCAAAGGTGGTGAGCAGCCTGTGAACTTTGTGAAGTGAGTGCAGACATGAGCCGCATCGACGCCACCCTCTCCGCCCTCAAAAACCAAGGCCGCAAAGCCCTGATTCCTTATGTGACGGCCGGTTTCCCCCAAAAGAACACCACCGTGCCGCTGATGCACGCCATGGCCAGCGCTGGGTCCGACATCATCGAGCTGGGGGTGCCGTTTTCCGACCCCTCGGCCGACGGCCCAGTCATCCAAAAAGCGGGCGACAAAGCCCTGGCGCTGGGCATTGGCACCGTGCAGGTGCTGGCCATGGTGCGCGAATTCCGCCAAACCAACACCACCACCCCGGTGGTGCTGATGGGTTACGCCAACCCGGTAGAGCGTTACGACCAAAAACATGGCACCGACAGCTTCATCCGCGATGCATCTGCTGCCGGTGTGGACGGCGTGCTGATCGTGGACTACCCGCCCGAAGAATGCGTGGAATTTGCCGCCAAACTGCGCGCCCACAGCATGGACCTGATCTTCTTGCTGGCCCCCACCAGCACCGACGAGCGCATGCAGCAAGTGGCCCAGGTGGCCAGTGGCTACGTGTATTACGTCTCGCTCAAGGGCGTGACCGGTTCGGGAACGCTGGATACCGACGCGGTCGAAGCCATGCTGCCCCGCATCCGCCAACACGTCAGCGTGCCGGTGGGCGTGGGTTTCGGCATCCGCGACGCCCAAACCGCCCAGGCGATCAGCAAGGTGGCTGATGCGGTGGTGATTGGCTCACGCCTGATTCAACTGATCGATGCCGCGCCTGCTGACCGCATCAACGACGTGGCGGGTGAGTTCCTCTCCGGCATCCGCCAGGCGCTGGACGCTTAAGAGCGGCGACCACTTGGCAGGGATGGCATTCCCGCCGCGATGAACGATAATTTCCCGCATAAGGAGAACCCCTCATGAGTTGGCTAGAAAAACTACTCCCCCCGAAAATCCAGCACACCGACCCGGCTGATCGACGCACGATTCCTGAAGGTCTGTGGGTCAAGTGCCCCAGCTGCGAAACGGTGCTGTACAAAAACGACCTGGAAGAAAACCAGAACGTTTGCCCCGGCTGCTCGCACCACCTGCGCATCGGTGCCCGCGCCCGACTGAATGCCTTTCTGGACGGCGAAGGCCGCTACGAAATCGGCCAGGAAGTGGTTCCCGTTGACCCGCTTAAATTCAAAGACAGCCGCAAGTACCCCGAGCGCTTGAAAGAAGCCATGGACAACACCGGCGAGACCGATGCCTTGGTGGTCATGGGCGGTGCGGTGCACAGCATCAACCTGGTGGCCGCCTGCTTCGAATTCGACTTCATGGGCGGCTCGATGGGCTCAGTGGTGGGCGAACGCTTTGTGCGCGGCGTCGAGACCGCCATCGCGCAAAAAGTGCCTTTCGTGTGCTTTACGGCCACGGGCGGTGCCCGCATGCAAGAAGGCTTGCTGTCGCTCATGCAAATGGCCAAAACCAACGCCGCGCTGACCCGCCTGGCCAAAAAAGGCCTGCCCTACATCAGCGTGTTGACCGACCCGACCATGGGTGGTGTGTCGGCTGGTTTTGCCTTTTTGGGCGACGTGGTGATTGCCGAGCCCAAAGCCTTGATTGGTTTTGCGGGTCCCCGCGTCATTGAAAGCACTGTGCGCGTGACCTTGCCCGAAGGCTTTCAGCGCGCCGAATTCTTGCAAACCAAGGGCGCGGTGGATTTCATCTGCGACCGCCGAGAACTGCGCAAAACCATCGCCAGCACCCTGGCCATGCTCCAGCGCCAGCCCGCCGACGCGGTGAGCTGACAGGCAGCCCACGGCACGGGCGCCAACCCATTTGTCATTCCCGACTGGAGCCGCCTTGTCACCCCCGACTTGATCGGGGGTCCATGGCTTTTGGCTTCTGCGCTGGCCACAAGCGGGGAGATCAAAACATCCAGCTGACCTGCAGCCGCGCCAAAACCATGCCCACCAACTGCAACACCAGCAGCAAGGCAATGGGGGACAAATCCACACCACCGACCAGGGGCACCACCCGCTGGAACGGGCGCAAAAAGGGCTGACTCAAACGCGCCACCAAGCTGTACATGGGTGAGCCCGGGTTGACCCAGGACATCACAGCCAACACCAGCACCAGCGCACTCAGGGCAGACACCACCAACTGAGCCATGCCCACCAGGCTCACCAGAGGCAGCAAACCCAAAGCCCACTGCCCGCCTGCCAACAGCCACAACAGCGCGTACTGCACCATTTTGATGAGGAAAGCGCCCACCAGACTCGACAAATCCCAGGCCGACCATGGCGGGATCACGCGCCGCAGCGGCAACAACAACCAGTCGGTCACCGCAAACACAAACTTGCCCAAAGGTTGGTGAAAAGTAATGCGTTGCCATTGCATCAAAAATCTCAGCAAACAGGTGCCCGCGATCAGGCCCGCCAACACTTCCAGCACCAAACTGACCATTTGAAACAACATCGCCATCCTCCTCTTCGTGCGATGATACCCAGATGTCTGAACACGACACCCCATCCCCAGAAGACGTGACGCCTTTGCCTCTGTTCCCTTTGGGCACCGTGCTGTTTCCTGGCGCTTTGCTGCCGCTGCAGTTGTTTGAGCTGCGTTACCTGCAGATGATTGGCGAATGCGAGCGCCAAGGCACCGGCTTTGGGGTGGTCACCCTGTCCCAGGGCCGCGAAGTGCACCGGCCAGGTGAAGCTGCCGAACAGTTTGAAACCATGGGCACCCGGGTGCAGATCGAACGCATCGAGCGGCCCCAGCCCGGCTTGGTGAAGGTCTGGTGTCGGGGTGTGGGAAAGTTTCGCATTGAAGCCACGCAGCAGCGCAGCGACGGCTTGTGGACGGGGCAAGTGCAAGACCTGCCGCCAGAGCCCGCCGTGCAAGTGCCCGAAGACCTGCAACACCTGTCCATGCAAATGCACGAAGTATTGAACCAGCTGAGCGCTCAGCCCAGCTTGGTACCCCACTGGGCCGAAGCATGGCGGCTGCAGGACTGCAGCTGGGTGTCCAACCGCTGGGGCGAATTGCTGCCATTGCCTTTGCAAATGAAATACCGCCTGTTTGCACTGCAAGAGCCCTTGGTGCGGCTGGAGTTGATCGGCGACATGGTGGTCCCCTCTGAGCGCTCGCCTTAGCCTTGGGCGACACCAAAAGGCCAACACGGCCAAAAGACCCCCGCAACCTCTTAAAATAACTGGCTTTGCGCCTTGGCGCAGTATTCCTTCTTTTCCCGCAATCCTGGCTCAAACCCGCCCCGCGCACTGAGTCCAACCACCCGCCCGACATGTCCGACACGAACGCCAATGCCCCAGCCGCGCCAGCCCCACAAGATGAAAACCAGCTGATCGCCGAGCGCCGCGAAAAACTCAAGGCCATGCGCCAGGCGCAGGCCGAAGGCAAAGGTGTGGCCTTCCCCAACGACTTCAAGCCCGAGCACCACGCCGCCAACCTGCACCAAGCCCACGGCGACAAAGACGCCGAAGCCTTGAACGGCGAAGGTGTGGCCAAAACCACCGCCAAGGTCGCGGGCCGCATGATGCTCAAGCGCGTCATGGGCAAGGCCAGCTTTGCCACGCTGCAAGACGCCACCGGCCGCATCCAGGTCTATGTGACCCGCGACGACGTGGGTGAAGACCTGTACGCCCTGTTCAAACACTGGGACTTGGGCGACATCGTGGGCGTGGAAGGCCATTTGTTCAAGACCCGCACAGGCGAGTTGTCCATCCACGCCACCAGCATCCGCATGCTCACCAAGAGCCTGCGCCCCATGCCCGACAAGTTCCATGGCATTGCCGACCAAGAAGTGAAGTACCGCCAGCGCTACGTCGACCTGATGACCGACGAAGCCGCCCGCAAGCGCTTTGTGGTCCGCAGCAAGGCCGTGAGCGGCATTCGCGAGTTCATGGTCCAGCACGGCTTTTTGGAAGTCGAAACACCCATGTTGCACCCCATTCCCGGTGGTGCCAACGCCAAGCCCTTTGTCACCCACCACAACGCGCTGGACCAAGAGATGTTCTTGCGCATCGCGCCCGAGCTGTACCTCAAGCGTCTGCTGGTGGGCGGATTTGAGCGCGTGTTCGAGATCAACCGCAACTTCCGCAACGAAGGCATCTCGGTGCGCCACAACCCCGAGTTCACCATGATGGAGTTCTACGCGGCGTACTGGAATTACCAAGACCTGATGGGCTTTACCGAAAGCCTGATCCGCGACGCAGCCATGACCGCTGCAGGCACGCTCGACTTGACCTACAACGGCAAGCCGGTGGACCTGAACAAGCCTTTCGCCCGCATGACGATCCGCGAAGCCATCGTCAAGCACACCGAGGCGGGTGACAACGTCGACAACGCCGAGTGGCTGACCAACGCCCTGAAAAAGCTGGGCCTGAGCGAAGCCAAAAACAAGCTGTCCACCCGCAGCTTGGCCAGCCTGCAGGTGTTCTATTTTGAAGAAACCGTGGAAGACAAGCTCTGGGAGCCGACCTTCATCATGGAACACCCCACCGAAATCTCACCCTTGGCCCGCGCCAACGACACACGCCCCGAAGTGACCGAGCGCTTTGAGCTCTACATCACCGGCCGCGAGTTCGGCAACGGTTTCAGCGAGTTGAACGACGCCGAAGACCAGGCTGCACGTTTTCATGCCCAGGTGGCGGCCAAGGACGACGGCGACGACGAAGCGATGTTCTACGACCACGACTTTGTGCGTGCCCTCGAATACGGCATGCCGCCCGCAGGCGGCTGCGGCATTGGCATTGACCGCCTGATGATGCTGCTGACCGACAGCGCCAGCATCCGCGATGTGATCTTGTTCCCGGCGCTGCGGCACGTTCAGGAATAAGCGCACATCGCACTGACAAGAAAACCCGGCCTCGGCCGGGTTTTTTGTTGGGCAAGCCCGCTCAAAAGTTTAAGGTCGTCGGTCGGTCGGCAAGCGCGGCGCATCCTCCACCACCTCGCGCACCTCAACGTCGACCACTTGGTCGTCACGGGCAAACGGCGCACCTTGTCCTCTGGGGTGCTCAAAGCCTTGGCGGGTTGAAGCACGAAAACCACCTTGCCTAAAATTTTGGCGCATGGTGCTGAACTGCTGCCAGACCATCACCACTTGGGGCTTGCGGCCAGTCAAAAGCCAAAGAACCGTCGCAAAGACGATGTAGCAGAGCAAGCCAAAAAGCAAGGCCGCCAGAAACCCCAAGCCGAGGAGGCCCATGATGATGCGTGCAATCCAGTTCATTCAAGTGTCCTGTTCAGGTCAAGGCAGGCGGTCTAACGCTTGCATGTAGTCGGCAGAGCGCACCAACTCGTCCCACGGACGGGCGGGCGAACGGGGCAAGAGGTTCAGACGCCGTTCTTCACTGACTTCACTGGGCTGCCATTGGCCTTTGACTTGCGCCTCGGCCAGTTGGTCGAGCACCTCGTCCAGTTCTGCGCCGCCGTTCACCGCCGAACGGTTGCACAGCAGCGCCAAGTCGCACCCGGCTTGCAGCGCGGTGATCACCGCTTCGGTGTAACTCAGTGTGCGGCCGTCCATCTGGCGGGCGGCAACCATGGACAGGTCGTCGGTGCAGACCACACCCTGAAAGCCCAGCTGCGCGCGCAGGATGTCTTGCAGCCAGCGCGGCGAAAAGCCTGCCGGGCGGCTGTCTACCTTGCTGTAGATGACATGGGCGGGCATCACGGCCGTGAGCACGCTGGTGAGCCAACGGTAAGGCTGCGCGTCGTCGGCCAGGATGGTTTTGAGGCTGCGTTTGTCGACGGGCAGCGCCACATGCGAGTCGGCCTTGACGGCGCCGTGCCCGGGGAAATGTTTGCCGCAGTTGGCCATGCCCGCTTGCAAGAGACCTTGCATCAGACTACGAGCCAACAGGCTGACCACGCGTGGGTCACGGGCAAAGGCGCGGTCGCCAATCACACCGCTTTCACCATGGTCCAAATCGAGTACCGGGGTGAAGCTGAAGTCGACGCCACAAGCGCGCAATTCACTGGCCAGCACAAAACCAGCCGAGGTGGCCGCTTCGCAGGCCTTCAGAACGCCCGAACCGGGTTGGCCTTTGTTGTCTTGCGACCAGAGCTCGCCCAGGGCGCGCATGCTTGGCAAATGGGTGAAGCCGTCGGTGCGAAAGCGCTGGACGCGCCCACCTTCGTGGTCCACCGCGATCATGAGGTCAGGACGGATGCTTTTGATGTCGGCACACAAGTCGGTCAGTTGCGCCCGGCTGTGCCAGTTGCGGCCAAACAAAATCATGCCGCCCACCAGCGGGTGCGCCAAGCGGAGGCGGTCCACTTCGTTCAAAGTGGGGCCAGCAATATCGATGATCAGTGGGGCGTGCAGTGTCATGGGGAGTCCATCCAATGTGGGGCGCCAGCGCGGCAAATCAAGGGCGCGGTGGATCTTGGGTCTCGACCACGCAAAAACTCGCGGCGTACTCGGACTCATCGGTCACGGTGATGTGGGCGCTGAGGTTTTTGGCTTCAAACCAGTCTTTCAGCACCCCGTGCAAGACGATGACCGGCTGGCCGCTGGGCAGTTTGCCCACCTCACACAGCCGCCAGGTCATAGGCATGCGCATGCCCAGGCCTATGGCTTTGCTGAACGCCTCTTTGGCCGAAAAGCGTGTGGCCAGGTAACGCACACCCCGCTCGGGCCAACGGGCGCTGCGGGCCTTCCAGGTGGCCATCTCGGCATCACTCAGCACCTTGGCGGCAAAGCGCTCACCGTGCCGATCCAGGCTGGCCTGGATACGGCGGATGTCGCAGATGTCGGTGCCGATGCCGTAGATCATTTTTGCAAGCAGGCCAAATAGGCTTGCACCGTGGCGGCGTAACCCATCTCCAGCGCGTCGGCCATGAAGGCGTGGCCGATCGAGACTTCTTGCAGACCTGGCAATGCCGCCACAAAGGCAGGCAGGTTGTCGCGGTTCAGGTCATGCCCGGCGTTGAGGCCCAGACCCACAGCCAGTGCGGCTTGCGCGGCATCGGCATAACGCTGTAACTGAGCTGCATTCTCTGGCGTGCCCCAAGTGGCGGCATAAGGCTCGGTGTACAGCTCCACCCGGTCAGCGCCCACAGCGCGGGCTGCAGCCATTTGTTCAGGGATGGGGTCCATGAACAGGCTCACGCGCACGCCAAGAGCCCGGCATTCGTCAATCAGGGGTTTAAGGCGCTCGGCGTCTTGCGGAAAGGTCCAGCCGTGGTCGCTGGTGAACTGGCCTTCGCTGTCAGGCACAAAGGTGACTTGGTGCGGGCGCACAGCGCGCACATGGTCCATCAGGTTATGGAAGGGGTTGCCTTCGATGTTGAACTCTCGCTCGGGCCAGGCCTGCATGAGCGCGTGCAGCTCGGGCACGTCGCTGGCGCGGATGTGGCGCTCATCGGGCCGGGGGTGGATGGTGATGCCGTTGGCGCCCGCTTGCAGGCACAGCTCGGCTGCGCGGGCAACGCTCGGGATGCCCAAGTGGCGCGAGTTGCGCAACAAGGCGACTTTGTTGACGTTGACCGACAAGGCCACGCGTTGGGAAGTAGTGGTCATGGAGGTATTCATAAGGTTTGCAAGTCCAGCATCATTTGGCGGGTGCGCAACGCGCCCACACCGCAATGGTAGTTGAGCATGAGGCGCAAGGGGCGCTGCAGTTGCACCAGCAGGTCGGCGCATTCGCGCAGCAAAGCGGCCAGGGGGCTGGGGGACGCCAGCGCCGCGTGCAGCGCCAGCCATTGTTCGCCGCGCAAGGCGTGGCGCGGGTCATCGCTGACCCACTGCAGCCCCGCCTCGGGCACCAATGCGTAACTGTCGGTGGGCGATAAAGGCTTGAGGGTCAGGGTTTGCAGGTTGAGGGCAGGCAACAGGCCCATTTCGCGCAGCAGCAGCAACTCAAAGCCGCGCAAGGCCCACTGCAGCGCATCAGGGTCGCCACTGGCCAGCAAACGCACAGCGGCGGCATACACCTCGAACAAAGCTGGGTGCGGGTCGTCTCGCGCGGTGAGCCGCATCAGCAATTCGTTCAGGTAATAACCCGACAGCAGCGCCTCGCCTGTGGGCATGACGTGCCCGCCCACCCATTCGGCCGACTTGAGGGTGCGGATATCACCGTCGCCCCCAAAAGCCAATGACAAAGGCTGCAAAGGCAGCAGCACCGGCCGAAAACTGGATGTGGGGCGTTTGGCCCCCTTGGCCACCAAAGCCACCCGACCATGGTGGCGGGTGAAGACTTCGAGGATCAGGCTGGTCTCGCTCCAGTCGTAGCGGTGCAGCACATAGGCTGGCTCGTCTGCGATGCGCTTGGAGGCCATTGGCGGTGGAATTACTCGTAGCCGAAGCTGCGCACGCGCGCTTCATCGTCGGCCCAACCCGAACGTACTTTCACCCACAGCTCGATGAACACCTTGGCGTCCAGCAGTTTTTCAAGCTCGACGCGGGTTTCGGTGCCGATGCGCTTGAGCTTTTCGCCCTTGTCACCGATCACCATGGCTTTGTGGCCTTCGCGCTCGACCACGATGGTGGCCGCAATGCGCAGCATGCGCTTGGACGTGCGACCTGCTTCTTCTTCGAACTTGTCGATTACAACGGTGGAGGTGTAAGGCAGCTCATCACCCGTCAAACGGAAGAGTTTTTCGCGCACCATTTCGCTGGCGAGGAACTTCTCGCTGCGGTCAGTCAACTCGTCCTCGGCATGCCACCAAGGCTGCTCGGGCAGGTATTTTTCGCAAATGTCGAGCAAGCGCACGATGTCCTTGGGCTGCTTGGCCGACATGGGCACAAACTCGGTGAAGGCGTGGCGCTCTTGCATGCTTTGCAGCCAGGGCGCGATGTCGCCACGGCGGTGAACGTTGTCGAGTTTGTTGGCCACCAGCAAGACCGGGATACCGGGTTTCAGCAACGCCAGCACTTTGGCATCGGCCGTGGTGAAACTGCCCGCCTCGACCACGAACAAGACCAAGTCCACATCGCTCACGACACCCACCACCGTTTTGTTCAGCGACTTGTTGAGTGCGGTGCCGTGGATGGTCTGGAAACCAGGTGTGTCCACAAAGACGTACTGCGCCGCGCCTTGGGTGCGGATGCCGGTGATGCGGTGGCGTGTGGTTTGGGCTTTGCGCGAGGTGATGCTGATCTTTTGCCCCACCAGGGCGTTGAGCAAGGTGGACTTGCCCACGTTGGGCTTGCCCACAATGGCCACCAAGCCACAATGCTGGCCCTCGACCGGCACTGGCGCAGTTGCAGCAACCGCGGGAGGCAAGGCAGCGTCTTCCGACGCGTCGCGTGGCTGAATGGTCACGCCCGCAATTTGAACGGGGCGGCGGATGGTTTGCTCTTGCGGCGTGCGTTCAGGCTCAGATTCGGAAGAGGCGTTTTTTTTATCGGTGCTCATGCGGCGCTTTCAGATTTCAGGGTCTGCAGCATGGCGGCTGCCGCTGCTTGTTCGGCAGCGCGACGCGACGCGCCCGAGCCTTGTTGGGTTTGGCGCAATTCGGTCACTTCACAAGAGACCTCAAATTGCTGTCGATGCGCCGCCCCGGAGGTACCGACCACGGTGTATTTGGGCAGCGCGAGCTTGCGCCCTTGCAGCCACTCTTGCAGCTCGGTCTTGGGGTCTTTGCCCGCAGCCTGCATGTCGGGCTTGATGTCGACTTTGGCAAACAAACGCTCGACCAAGTCTTGAGCATCCTTGTAGCCGCCGTCCAGATAGACCGCCCCAATGATGGCTTCCACGGCGTCGGCCAGGATGGACGGACGGCTTTGACCGCCCGAGCGCATCTCGCCCTCGCCCAAGCGCATCACGGCAGGCAAATCCAGGGTTTTGGCCAGTTGGTGCAGCGTGTCTTGCTTGACCAGGTTGGCCCGCACCCGCGACAAATCGCCTTCGGGCAAATTGGCCAGTTGGGCGTACAGCATGTGCGCCACCGAGAGGTTGAGCACCGAGTCACCCAAAAACTCCAGACGCTCGTTGTGATCAGCGCTGAAGCTGCGGTGCGTGACCGCTTGCTGCAGCAAAGCATGCTGACGAAAGGCGTAGCCCAGCCGGATTTGCAATTCGGACAAAGCGGAGGGATTGACCACGCCCACCTCAGTCAAAAGCGCCGATGCGCTTGAGGTTGCCAAAGTTCATCCACACAAAGAAGGCTTTGCCCACGATGTTGGCATCCGGCACAAAGCCGAAGTAACGCGAGTCCAGCGAGTTATCGCGGTTGTCACCCATCATGAAGTAATGACCTGCAGGCACTTTGCAGGTCACGCCTTCGACGGTGTAGTTGCAGTTTTCGCGTCCCGCAAACTGGTCAGCGCCGGGCACAAAGGCCGGACGGTCATCGTCTTGCAGTGTTTGGTGCGGTTTGGCCCCCAATGTTTCACGGCGCTGCTTGGAGTAGCGCATGGTGGACTCGTCAAAAAAGTCGGGCAGCACTTCAGTGGGCACCGGTTTGCCATTGATCGTGAGGCTTTTGTTCAAGTAAGCGACCTCGTCCCCGGGCAATCCGACCACGCGCTTGATGTAGTCCACGCTGGGCTTGGGCGGGTAGCGGAACACCATCACATCACCGCGCTGCACGGGCGTGCCTTCGGTGAGCTGGGTGTTGGCCACGGGCAAGCGAATGCCGTAATGGAATTTGTTCACCAAGATCAGATCGCCAATGTGCAGCGTCGGGATCATCGAGCCCGAGGGGATTTTGAAAGGCTCGAACAGAAATGAACGGAGCACAAACACCACCACGATGACCGGGAACAGGCCGGCAGTCCAGTCCAGCCACCAAGGCTGCATGAGCAGCTTTTCGCGGCTTTCGCGGATGTCGGTGTCGACCTTGTCGATGCCCATTTTGGTCAACTCGGCGCGGCGCTGGGCGGTTTCGGCTTCGAGCTGCACGACCGCTTTTTGGCGCTGAGGCAAAAAGAAGAAGCGCTCGGCCAGCCAATAAATGCCCGTGACCACGGTCGCCATCAGCAAAAGCAATGCGAAGTTGCCCTCAAGGTAACCCAGATACCAAGCACCGGCATAGCCGACAAATGCGGCCAACACCAAAGACGTTAAAAATTGCATCAATCTTCCACCTGCAAAATGGCCAAAAACGCCTCTTGAGGCACCTCGACCGAGCCAATTTGTTTCATCCGCTTTTTACCCGCCTTTTGCTTTTCCAGCAGTTTGCGTTTGCGCGAAATGTCGCCGCCGTAGCACTTGGCCAACACGTTTTTGCGCAAAGCCTTGATGCTTTCGCGGGCGATGATGTTGGCCCCAATGGCGGCCTGAATCGCCACATCGAACATCTGGCGGCTGATGATCTCGCGCATCTTGGCCACCACCGCGCGACCACGGTACTGGGACTGTGAACGGTGCACGATGATGGACAAGGCATCGACCTTCTCACCGTTGAGCAAAATGTCAACCTTCACCACATCAGAAGCCCGAAATTCCTTGAACTCGTAGTCCATCGAGGCGTAGCCACGGCTGACCGATTTGAGTTTGTCAAAGAAGTCCAGCACGATCTCGCCCAGCGGCATTTCGTAGGTCAACATGACCTGACGGCCGTGGTAGGCCATGTTGAGCTGAACACCACGCTTCAAGTTGGCCAGCGTCATCACCGGGCCCACATAGTCTTGCGGCATGTACAAGTGCACCGTGACGATGGGCTCGCGGATCTCTTGCAGCTTGCCTTGGTCGGGCATCTTGGACGGGTTTTCAACCATGACGACTTCGCCACCCGGCTGGACCACTTGGTACACCACGCTGGGCGCGGTGGTGATCAAGTCTTGGTCGAACTCTCGCTCCAGACGTTCCTGCACGATTTCCATGTGCAGCAAACCCAAGAAGCCGCAACGGAAACCAAAACCCAGCGCTTGCGAAACTTCGGGTTCGTAATGCAAAGACGCGTCGTTGAGCTTGAGCTTTTCCAGCGCATCGCGCAGGCCGTCGTATTGGTTGGCCTCGGTCGGGTACAAACCGGCAAACACTTGGGGCTGGATTTCTTTGAAACCTGGCAAGGCCTCGGTGGCCGGGCCCAGGTTGTTGGGCAGCTTTTTTTCCAAAGTGACGGTGTCGCCCACTTTGGCCGCCTGCAACTCCTTGATGCCCGCGATGATGTAGCCCACTTCGCCCGCCCTCAGCGCTTCACGGGGCTGGTTGGCAGGGGTGAACACGCCCAAGCTGCCCGCTTCGTACACCGCGTTGCTGGCCATCATGCGGATGCGCTCGTTTTTGAGCAACTGGCCGTCGACCACACGCACCAGCATGACCACGCCCACATAGGTGTCGAACCAGCTGTCGATGATCATGGCGCGCAAAGGTCCATCCGGGTTGCCCTTGGGCGCCGGAATGCGGGCCACCACAGCTTCCAAAATTTCTTCAATACCCATGCCGGTCTTGGCCGAGCAAGGAATCGCATCGGTCGCGTCAATGCCGATCACGTCTTCCACTTCGGTGCGTGCGTTTTCGGGATCTGCATTGGGCAAATCCATCTTGTTGAGCACCGGCACGACCTCCACACCCAAATCGAGCGCGGTGTAGCAGTTGGCCACGGTCTGCGCTTCCACGCCTTGGCTGGCATCCACCACCAGCAAAGCGCCTTCACAGGCCGACAACGAGCGGCTCACTTCATAAGAGAAGTCCACATGACCCGGCGTGTCGATCAGGTTGAGGTTGTACACCTGCCCATCCAGGGCTTTGTACTGCAGCGCAGCGGTTTGCGCCTTGATGGTGATACCACGCTCTTTCTCGATGTCCATCGAGTCCAACACCTGCGCTTGCATGTCGCGCGCATCCAAGCCACCACAGTGTTGAATCAAGCGATCGGCCAGGGTGGATTTGCCATGGTCTATGTGGGCAATGATCGAAAAATTTCTGATGTGATTCATCAAGGAAGTTCTGCAAGTGTGTGTGGATCAACGATCCGGAAAAGAAAAAAGGGCGCGTCTGGTGGCGACGCGCCCTGAACCAACAATCAATGGCAACTGCGATAGTTGGGACTTCATTGTAGGCAAATTGGCCCAATCGCACAGCCCCGCTAACGGGTTAAGCAGGTCGTTGCTGCAATGCAACATTATATTTATCAACAACTTATCCACAATTGCCGTTGCAAGCGGGTGAACAACTTGTGGGCTGTCTGTGGATCATCGGTGGACACATGCGGCAAATCCCGCATGGTGAATCAAGACCTGCTCTATATGCCATGAATGATGGTTCAAGTCGGTTGATTTTATCCAAATTCGGCATGAGGCCCCAAAAATGTTAGCTAATACAAACTTCACAAATATTTTTGAACGCCACCTCAGCCCCCTAAAAAATGACGCTTGAACCCAACAACCCCAAAACCACAGGGGTTTCAGGGTTGTCAGACTTGCCATTCATCAAGGAGCAGGTCGAATCAGCACATACTGCGCCCCGTCACCCCGGCGGATCAGAACACTGACCGGCCGGGTCTTGTCGATGCGCGACATCAGCGATTCAAACACCTGCACCGAGCTGACGTCGGTATTGGCCACAGCCAAAATCAAGTCACCCTCGCGAATGCCTGCCCGTGCTGCAGCGTCCACTGCGGCATCGACCCGCACACCTGCACGAACACGCGCTTCTTTCTTTTGGGCATCGCTCAAGTCACTCAAGCTCAGGCCCAGGTGGGCGATCTTGACGGGTGGGGCTTTTTTCTCGGGTGAGGCCGTGGCCACTTTTTCTGGCTCGATTTCGGCCACCGTGACCTTCAGGTCCTGGGTTGTGCCTCGGCGGAACACCGTCAGCGCCACTTGGCTGCCAGGCTTGGTGTTGCCCACTGCACGGGGCAAATCAGCGGGTTTTTCAATCGGCTTGCCGTCAAAACGGGTGATGATGTCACCCGCCTCGATGCCTGCTTTTTCAGCAGGAGAACCTTCTTCAACGCCGCGCACCAGCACGCCTTGCGCTTTGCCCAAACCAATGGACTCGGCGACCTCTTTGGTCACTGGCGCAATCTGCACACCAATGCGGCCACGGCTGACCCGGCCCGAGGACCTCAGCTGCTCACTGACCCGCATGGCCTCGTCCATGGGAATGGCAAACGAGATGCCCATGAAACCACCTGAGCGGGAATAAATCTGGCTGTTGATGCCCACCACTTCACCGCGCATGTTGATCAAAGGGCCGCCCGAGTTGCCGGGGTTGATGGCCACATCGGTCTGAATGAAGGGCAAGTAGTCACCGGTATCTCGCTGCTTGGCGCTGACAATGCCCGCCGTGACGGTGTTTTCCAGGCCAAAAGGTGAGCCAATCGCCATGACCCACTCGCCCACACGCAGTCGGCTGACATCGCCCACTTTCACGGCGGGCAGGCCAGTCGCCTGAATTTTCACGACCGCCACATCGGTGCGCTTGTCGGCCCCCACAATGCGCGCCTTGAATTCGCGTTTGTCGGTCAAGGTCACCATCACCTCATCGGCCCCCTCGACCACGTGGGCATTGGTCATGATGAAGCCATCAGCACTCAAGATGAAACCGGAACCCACGCCCCGCGGTTGGGCTTCTTGCTCGGGCCGGTTTTGCCGTGGGCCCTGGCGAGGCGCATTGGGCATGGGCACACCAAAAAAGCGGCGAAACAAATCCTGCATTTCTTCGTCCTGCCCGCCAGCGCCGGGCGTGCTGGGGCGCGCTTTTTCAAGGGTTCGGATGTTCACCACCGAGGGCCCAACCTGCTCCACCAAATCGGTGAAGTCAGGCAAGCCACGCACAGCCGCCCCCGGGGCTTGCGCCAGGGCTGCTGATGTAGACACCATGGCCCATCCTGTCAGCAGTGCAGTGACCATACAGGCCGATGCGGCCGTCCTCGTCCATTTGTTGTTCAGCACAAAAAGCCTCCTTGTGTCGGTCTAAACCGGATTTCAGCGCTATGACAGGTGCGGGTGAAAGCGGCCATTTCAAGCCGCCTCAAACAAGCTCTTGCGGTCTACCGTCTGACAGCGCAACCGTCTTCGGGCGCGAATATACAGCGCATCTAAATCCGTGCCACTTTGAGGGCATCGCGCCCGCCTGCAGCCAGGCGCTGCGCAGTCGTCCCTGCGCACGGCCGCCCTGCTCGTCCAATGGCTGCACCCACAATAACAGGCCTTGGCCGGTGTCCAAGCCCACCGAAACGGCAACGGCCTGGGTCTGTTCGGCCAAGTCGGCATGGGCTTGCCAAAACCAGGCTTCTCCACTCCAGCCCAAACGACCGCCCGAGAACGTTTGCCTCGGAGCCCACAGCGCAGCGGACCCAGCACAAGCGACCCAAAGGCCCCAAGCAGCCCAGAGCTTGAAGCCTGTGACCAGGGTCTGCATTTGCCAGTTGAGCAGGCCTACGGCCGAAAGCGCGCAAACGGCCACGAACAAAAGACGGCCCTCAGCAAAACGCCCCACCGGGTAAACCACAGGTGGGGCGTTGACCATGGCTAGAACCTTGCCCGATGGGCCGTTAGATGCGTTTGAACACCAAAGAGCCGTTGGTGCCGCCAAAACCAAAGTTGTTTTTCAAGGCCACATCGATTTTGAGGTCGCGCGCCGTGTTGGCACAGTAGTCCAGATCGCACTCCGGGTCAGGATTGACCAGATTGATGGTCGGTGGCACTTTCTGGTGGTGCAGCGCCAACACCGTGAACACGCTCTCAATGCCGCCAGCACCACCCAACAGGTGACCGGTCATGGACTTGGTGGAACTGACCACGGTTTTGTACGCGCAGTCGCCCAAAGCCGCTTTGATGGCATTGGTTTCGTTGATGTCACCCAGCGGCGTCGAGGTGCCGTGGGCATTCAGATAATCAATCTGGTCAGCGTTGACACCGGCATTGCGCATCGCGTTAATCATGGCACGGCGCGGGCCGTCCATGCTGGGCGCAGTCATGTGACCTGCATCAGCGCTCATGCCATAGCCAGCCAACTCGGCGTAAATCTTGGCACCACGCGCTTTGGCGTGTTCGTACTCTTCGAGCACCATCACGCCAGCACCTTCACCCAGCACAAAACCATCGCGGTCTTTGTCCCAGGGGCGCGAAGCCGCTGTGGGATCGTCGTTACGGGTCGACAATGCGCGCATGGCTGCAAAGCCACCCACACCCAGAGGCGACACGCAAGCCTCTGACCCACCGGCCACCATCACATCGGCATCGCCGTATTCGATCAAACGACCGGCTTCGCCAATGCTGTGCAAACCTGTGGTGCAAGCGGTCACAACGGCCAAATTAGGGCCTTTGAAACCACTGCGCATCGACACATGGCCAGAGATCATGTTGATGATCGAGGCCGGGACGAAAAATGGGGAGATGCGACGCGCACCGCGGGCTGTGTACTCGGTGTGTGTTTCTTCAATCAGTGGCAAACCACCAATGCCTGAACCAATGACCACACCCATGCGGCAGGCTTCTTCTTCATTGAGCGCATCACCTGTTTGCAAGCCGGCATCTTGAATGGCCTGGGCTGCGGCAGCAATGCCAAAGTGAATGAAGCTGTCCATGGTCCTCGCTTCTTTGGAGGACATGTAGGACTCAAGATCAAAGTTTTTGACTTCACCCGCAAACCGACAGGCTATGGCTGAAGCATCAAAACGAGTGATCGGAGCAATGCCGGACTGACCGGCAAGGAGGTTGGACCATGCGTCAGCGACCGTGTTGCCCACGGGGCTGATGCATCCCAAACCCGTGACAACAACGCGGCGCCGGGTCATCGTCGATCAGGCCTTCTTGCTTTGGGCGTAGTCGATCGCAGCTTGCACCGTGGTGATTTTTTCTGCGTCTTCGTCAGGAATTTCGATGCCGAACTCGTCTTCGAGTGCCATCACCAGTTCCACCGTGTCCAGGGAGTCGGCACCCAGATCGGCCACGAAGGCTTTTTCGTTGGTGACTTGTGACTCTTCAACGCCGAGTTGCTCAGCAATGATTTTCTTGACACGTGCTTCGATATCGCTCATGGGGTCCCTCTGAGGGTTGTGAAAAATGAAGATTTTACCTGTCCGGAAGGCGGTTCCGAAAATCAGGCCATGAACATGCCACCATTGACATGCAATTCTTGTCCGGTGACATAGCCTGCACCCGGGCCAGCCAAGTAGGCGACCGCGTGCGCGATGTCATCGGGTTGCCCCAAATGGCCCAGAGGAATCTGGCCCAACAAGGCTTTGTGTTGTTCTTCGGGCAGGCTGGCGGTCATGTCAGTGGCAATGAAACCAGGGGCCACGCAGTTCACGGTGATGTTGCGGCTGCCCAGCTCACGGGCCAAAGCGCGGGTCATGCCCGCCACACCCGCCTTGGCCGCGGCGTAGTTGGCCTGCCCTGGGTTACCCGAAGCGCCCACCACGCTGGTGATGCTGATGATGCGGCCATAGCGCTGCTTCATCATGGGGCGCATCACGGCGCGGCTCATGCGAAACACCGCCTTGAGGTTGGTGTCCAGCACCGCGTCCCAATCGTCGTCCTTCATGCGCATGGCCAAGGTATCGCGGGTGATGCCTGCGTTGTTGACCAGCACCTGCAAACCGCCGTGCTCTTTGACGATGGCGTCGATCAGCGCAGCGCCCGCGTCAGCGTCATTGACATTCAGGTTGGCACCCCGGCTGCCGGGGAATGCCGACAGGGCCTGGCTGATTTTGGCGGCGCCCTCATCGCTGGTGGCGGTGCCAATGACCACGTAACCTTGATGGGCCAGATGCAATGCGATGGATGCGCCGATGCCACGCGATGCGCCGGTCACCAGTGCGATGTGTTGTTGTGCTTCGCTCATGCCAGGATTCCTTTCACTTCAGCCAGAGTGGCAGGGTCGTAAAGCGCCAATCCGTTCAATTCAGGGTCGATGCGCTTGGTCATGCCCGCCAGAACTTTGCCGGGGCCGCACTCGACCAGGGTGGTCACGCCACGGGCCTTGATGGCCTGCACGCACTCCACCCAGCGCACCGGGCCAAAGGCCTGGCGGTACAGTGCGTCGCGAATTCGGTCGGGATCGGTTTCGATGGCCACATCAATGTTGTTGAGCACCGGGATCTGCGGCACACCAAAAGTCAGGTTGACCAGCTTCTCGCGCAGCTTTTCAGCGGCGGGTTTCATCAAGCTCGAATGGAAAGGCGCCGAAACGGGCAAGATCAGCGCGCGCTTGGCGCCCATGCCTTTGAGCACTTCGCAAGCTTTGTCCACGGCGGCCTTGCTGCCGGCGATCACGGTTTGCGCCGCGTCGTTGAAGTTTGCAGCCTCCACCACTTCGGCGCTGCCTGCAGGGAAAGTGGCTTGTGCCTCTTGGCAACCGAGAATGACTTTGTCCGAAGCCAAACCCAAAATGGCGGCCATGGCACCGATGCCCACGGGCACAGCTTCTTGCATGGCTGCGGCGCGCAGGCGCACCAAGGGCGCAGCTTGCGCCAGTGTCAGCACACCCGAAGCCACCAGAGCGCTGTACTCGCCCAATGAGTGACCGGCCACCACCGACGGCTTGGCACCACCTTCGGCCAACCAAGCGCGGTAAGCCGCCACCGCCGACACCAACATCACCGGTTGGGTGTTGGTGGTCATGGCCAAAGCTTCTTTGGGGCCTTCGCGGATCAGCTGGGCCAAGTCTTCCCCCAAGGCGTCAGAAGCTTCTTTGAGGGTTTCGAGCACCACAGGGTGGTCGCCCCAGGCGTCCAACATGCCCACCGATTGGGAACCCTGACCGGGAAAAACAAAAGCAAATGAAGTCATGTGCAAATTTTGGGTATCTGTAAAGAATCCGAGAAAGTGAAATAGGGCGTGCCGTGCATCACTGACCCGGGCCTGTCAAATCAACAGCGCATCAATAACGCAAGAGGACTGAGCCCCAAGTGAAGCCCCCGCCCACGCCTTCAAGCATGAGGGTTTGGCCACGCTGGATGCGCCCGTCGCGCACGGCGGTATCGAGCGCCAGCGGGATGGATGCGGCCGAGGTGTTGCCGTGCTGGTCCACCGTCACCACCACCTTGTCAGCGCCCAGCTTGAGCTTTTTGGCGGTGCTCTGCATGATGCGGATGTTGGCTTGGTGCGGTATCAGCCAGTCGATGTCGGCTTCGGTCAAGTTGGCCTTGGCCAAGCTGGCGCGAGCGGTTTCGTCCAGCACGCCCACCGCGAGTTTGAACACGGCCTGGCCGTCCATCTTGAGCACGGGATCGCCCAAAATGCCGCCCCGGTTGACGTGCCCCGGTACGCACAAAATGTCTTTGTACTTGCCATCAGCGTGCAAATCGGTCGCCAAAATACCAGGCTGTTCAGACGCTTCAATCACGACCGCGCCGGCACCGTCACCGAACAACACACAAGTGGTTCTGTCTTTGAAGTCCAAGATGCGGCTGAAAATTTCTGCGCCAATGACCAACGCCCGCTTCGCCGATCCGGTCTGGATCATGGCGTCAGCCACCGTCAGTGCATAAATGAAGCCACTGCATACGGCCTGGACGTCAAACGCGGGGCAACCTGCTGCGCCCAGTTTGTGCTGAACCATGGTCGCCACCGACGGGAACACCATGTCGGGGGTGGACGTGCCCACAATGATCAGGTCGATGTCGCTCGCTGACAATCCGGCAGCGTCCAAAGCTTTGCGAGCGGCTTCTGTGGCCAGATCGCTGCAGCCTTGCTCGTCAGCTGCGAAATGCCGGGCACGGATACCCGTGCGCTCAACAATCCAGTCGTCGGATGTTTCAACCCCTTGCAAGGCCAACTCGGCGGCCAGGTCGGCGTTGCTCAGGCGTTTTTCTGGCAGGTAGCTGCCGGTGCCAATGATGCGTGAATAAATTCTCATAGGGGTGTGACCGCTGGTTCTGTCCGCTCGGCCTGCGCGCCCATCAACAAAGGGCCTGCATGCGCGATGCGTTCACGAACGCGGTCCAGCAATTGGTTTCGGCCTGCATCATAAGCCCGGTTCAGGGCCGTCTCGAAAGCGATCTCGTCTGCCGATCCGTGGCTTTTGAATACAAGTCCACGCAAACCCAGCAAGGCTGCGCCGTTGTATCGGCGGTGGTCGACACGATTTTTAAATGCAGATAGAACCGGATAAGCCAAAACTGCAACTATTTTGGTGAAAATGTTGCGAGAAAACTCATTTTTCAAAAAACCACCGATCATGGTCGCCAGACCTTCGCTCGCCTTCAGCGCCACATTGCCGACAAAGCCATCACACACCACAATGTCCACAGTGCCCTTGAAAATGTCGTTGCCTTCAACATTGCCATAAAAATTCAAATCCCCGGAGTTGCCTGCAGAACGCAGCAATTCGCCTGTTTTTTTGATAATTTCATTGCCTTTGATGGCTTCTTCGCCGATGTTGAGCAAGCCAACCGTAGGCTGATCCTTGTTTTGCAGAACCGACACCAGAGCTGAGCCCATGACCGCGAACTGAAGCAAATGCTCGGGTGTGCAGTCCACATTAGCGCCCAAATCGAGCATGGTGGTGCCGCCGCCCTTGAAGTTGGGCATCTGCCCCGCGATGGCTGGACGGTCAATGCCGTCCATGGTTTTGAGCACGTAACGGGCAATCGCCATCAAGGCGCCCGTGTTGCCCGCCGAAACAGCGGCGGCAGCCTTGCCATCGCGCACCTGCTCAATGGCCACACGCATGGAAGAGTCTTTTTTCTTGCGCAAAGCCACTTCGAGCGAGTCGTCCGACTCAACCACCTCGGTAGCGGCCACCACCTCGGCTCGGGGATCGGCAAAACCAACGAGTTCCTCTGCTCGGCCTACCAACAAGAGGCGGGCATCCGAGTGTGTTGACAGAAACCGTCGGCAAGCCGCCAGCGTGATGCGGGGGCCGTGGTCGCCGCCCATGCAATCGACAGCCAGAGTGATCGGGGTGGGCGAGGTCATGGAATCCTTGGGCTGAAAACCGGGCAATGCAAAGCAAAAGCCACAAAAACAAAAGCCCGAGGCTACTCAAAAAAGTAGCGCCGGGCCTCTTGAGGCTTGAGGGCTGACGCCGATCAGGCTTCGGACTTGTTCTTCAGCACTTGGCGGCCACGGTAGAAACCGTTGGGGCTGATGTGGTGACGCAGGTGTGTTTCGCCTGTTGTGGGCTCAACCGCAATGCCGGGCACATTCAGGGCATTGTGCGAACGGTGCATTCCGCGCTTGGAAGGCGATTTTTTGTTTTGCTGAACGGCCATGATGGCTCCTTGGAAGCTTGTGGAGGCCGCGCCATTGAAAACGCAGCTTCTGGTTGATGGGAGTGTCACCCGGCAGAACTGGGCGAAGCCATTGAGTATAACCTAAGCTGGGCCTGATGGGATACAGACTTTTGGCCTCTTTAAGTGGACTTGTCTGTTTTAAGACCCGCAAGAATCCCAAAGGGGTTGGGTCGCTGCGCTGCGACTTCGAATTCTGGGTCGGCCACAGACATCGGCATCGCTTCGGGGCACTCTTCGTGCAAAGGCACCAGGGGCAAGGACAAAATCAACTCATCTTCGATCAGTGCCAGTGCGTCAAAGTCGCGGCTGATGACCAGAATGTCTTCTTCAGCCTCATCGTCCAGCGCCATCGCTGTGGCTTCATCGGCGACAAAACGGAAACTCCGTTCGGCCTGCACCGTCTCCAGCACCGGCGTCAGGCAGCGCTGGCATTGCAGCGGCAAACTCACCGAAGCTTTCAAATCCAGCCAGATCTGGTCAGCGCCGCCAGATTGCGCGACCGATCGACCTTGCAGTTGCCAAACCACAGGCCCAGCCAGCAGGTCACTGCCGAACAATTCCTGCGCCAATCGCGGCCAATCGGCCAGCACGCCCTGCCCATTCAAGCCGAGCGTGTCACGGGCAAAAGTCACCACATCCAGGTGTTGGAGTTCTATTTTTTTTTCCATGGCTGCAGTGTAAGAGAATCACCCATCTGAATTTCACCAGGGCCAGCGCTTTGACCTCGAACTTGACCCCCTCTGCCCCCACTGTCCGTCCAGTGGTGCTGGGCTCGACCTCGCGTTACCGGCGCGAGCTGCTCGAGCGCCTGCGCATCCCTTTTACCGTGAGCGCGCCCGGTGTGGACGAAACACCCCAGCTGGGGGAAGCGCCACAGGCCTTGGCCCTGCGGCTGGCCCTGGCCAAAGCCAGGGCCGTGGCGGCTTTGCACCCCGAGGCGGTGGTGATTGGCTCGGACCAAGTGGCCGATTTGGCGGGCCAACCCTTGGGCAAGCCGGGCGAACACGCGCGTGCCGTGGCGCAGCTGCGCCAGATGCGCGGCCAGACGGTGATCTTTCAGACCGCGCTGGCCGTGGTTTGCCTGGCCAGCGGCTTTGAAAAAGTGGACTTGGCCGAGGTCCGCGTCGTGTTTCGCGACCTGAGCAACGAGGAGATCGAGGCGTATTTGCAAGCCGAACAGCCTTACGACTGCGCTGGCAGCGCCAAAAGCGAGGGCTTGGGCATCGCCCTGCTCGAATCCATCGACAACGACGACCCCACCGCCTTGATCGGACTGCCGCTGATCCGCACCGCCCGTTTGCTGCGCCAAGCCGGGGTGAAACTGCTGTGAACGCGCCCACGCCACTCAAAGGCCGTCTATTTTTGGTCCCCACGCCACTGGACTTTGGCTGTGCCGAACAAGCACCCATCACCGAGGTGTTGCCCGCCCTCACTTTGTCCACCGCCGCAGGCATCCAGCATTGGGTGTGCGAGAACGCCAAAAGTACCCGCGCGTTTCTGAAGCGCGTGGGCGAAATCTACCCCCTTATCGCCCCCCTGCCTGAACAAAGCATCACCGAATTGCCCCGCCATGTGCACAAAAAAGGTGACCACCAATCCGGCTTTGACGGCAAACCGCTGCTGACGGCCGCCCTGCAGGGCCACGATGTGGGTCTGGTGAGTGAAGCGGGCATGCCCGCTGTGGCCGACCCGGGCAGCTCGCTGGTGCGGGCCGCACACGATCTGGGCATAGGCGTGGTGCCGCTGGTGGGTCCGGTGTCTTTGTTGCTGGCCTTGGCTGCCAGCGGCCTCAATGGCCAGAACTTCGCCTTTGTAGGTTACTTACCGCAAGACGCCGCAGAGCGGGCGGCCCGGCTGAAACAGCTGGAGTCTCTGGCTCTCAAAACCGGTCAAACCCAATTGTGGATCGAAACCCCTTACCGCAACGCAGCCATGCTCAGCGGCTTGCTGCAAAGCTTGAATGCCAACACCCGGTTGGCCATTGCCAGTGGCTTGACGCTGCCGACCGCCCATATTCAGAGCCAGACCGTCGCGCAATGGAAAAAGGGCCTCAAAGGCCCTGATGGTCACACGCCCGCGGTTTACGCCATCGGGCCTTGAAGCCCAAAAGGGCCTAGCGGCTCAGCGCAAGCCCGTGCTGCTGCGCAAGGCACGGACCGAGCCCTCACCCACTGCCGCGCCAAAGCGCTTGACCAAGCGCTCGGCCACGTTTTCACGCTGCGTGTAATCAATCACATCTGGCGCTTTGACCACATCACGCGCAACGCCATCCAGACTGCCGAGACTGTCGGCCAAACCCAGATCCACTGCCTGTTGCCCACTCCAGAACAGACCACTGAACATTTCTGGCGTTTCTTTCAGGCGATCGCCACGGCCTTTTTTGACCGCCTCGATGAACTGTTTGTGAATTTGGTCCAGCATCGCCTGGGCGTGCTTGCGCTGGGGCTCGGTTTGTGGGCTGAACGGGTCGAGGAAACCTTTGTTGGCACCCGCCGTCATCAAACGACGCTCCACGCCTAATTTATTCATAAGCTCGGTGAACCCAAAGCCGTCCATCAGCACACCAATGCTGCCCACGATGCTGGCTTTGTCCACAAAAATTTGATCTGCCGCCGCCGCAATGTAGTAAGCGGCTGAGGCACAGGACTCCTCGACCACAGCATAAATAGGCTTGTTGTGCAAAGCCCTCAATCGGACAATTTCATCGTTGATCAGGCCCGCCTGCACCGGGCTTCCGCCGGGAGAATTGATGAGCAAAACCAGCGCCTGGGAGCCCGAATCTTCCAAAGCCAAGCGCATGGAGGACATGACGTTTTCGGCACTCGCTTCGGTTTCGGAACCAATTTCACCCACGATAGAGACCATGGCCGTGTGCGGCAAGCTCGGGTTGATGGTGGTCGACCTGTAACTGAACAGCTGCCAAAAGATCACCGAGAAAAGCACCAACCAAGCCAAGCGCAAACCCACCTTCCAGCGGCGGGCGGTTTTCTGTTCATCCAAATTGGCAAAGGCCAAGCGCTCCAAAGTCTGGCGCTCCCACCCCGCATCGCTGCCCGATGTGACTTTGGCTGTTTCTTGGGAGGCTAAGGCGGACGCGTGGTCCTGGGGGTCTTGCATGTTCAAAATTCAAGCGGTTTTAAGTTGTAGGCAGTATGCCAGTGAACCACGCCGTCCAGCTCCGAAAGGTCTATTTTGACCAACCCACCACGGCAGGGGCCGCCCGAACACGCGCCAGTATCCGGTTGGTACGTGGCGCCGTGCGTGGCACACATCAACCAACGCCCGGTATCGTCATAAAACCGGTCAGGCTGGTAATCCATCTCCATGGCGACATGGGTGCAGCGGTTCAGGTAGGCGTGCACCTGGTCCTGGTAACGGATGGCAAAGGCACGGCAAGTCTGCCCAGCGAACACAATGTCAAAGGGCACGGCACGCCCGCCGTTGACCAAGTCGGCGCTGTTGCACAAAGGGACCATGGGCTCCATGAGCGCTCCTTGTTTCAAGCGTGTTGCAGCAACCAGTCGTGCAATTCGCGCACGCTGTGTGCCACATGACGCGGGTTGAGTACATGGAAGGCCTCAGGCTCGTGGGCCCCATAACTCACGCCCACGCTGGCACACCCGGCATTCAGCGCCATTTGCAGGTCGTGTGTGGTGTCGCCAATCATCAAAGTGCGCTCGGGCTCAGCGCCAAATTCGCGCATCAACTCGTGCAGCATCAAGGGGTTGGGCTTGCCCGCCGTCTCGTCAGCCGTGCGCGAGCCATCGAACACGCCGCGCAACTCGACCGCCTGCAAGGACTCGTTCAGGCCGTGGCGGCTTTTGCCGGTGGCCACCGTCAGCCAATGGTGTCGGGCTTTGAGTGCGTCCAGCAAATCCAGTACGCCTTCAAACAGACTGATGTCGTGCTGGTGCTGCAGGTAATGGTGGCGGTAGCGCTCCCCCAAGGCCGGGTATTTGTCCTTGGGCACGTCGGGCGCGGCGTGGGCCAGCGCAGGCAGAAGCGACATACCGATCACATACGAAGCGGCTTCGCGGGTGGGCTCTTGCCCGCCCACGTCCACCACGGCGCGCTGAATGCATCGGGTGATCAGGGCGGTGGAGTCGAACAGCGTGCCATCCCAATCGAAAGCGATCAGGTCAAACTGGCGGGGTCTGGCGTTGGGCATGGTCAATGTAGGCTTTCAATTCGGGAGGTAAATCGGCTTGCAGGGCCACGCGCTCGTCCGTCACCGGGTGGTTGAACTGCAAGCGCCAGGCGTGCAAAAACATGCGTTTGAGACCCACACGGGCCCCGGGTTTAAGCAACTGGCGATTCCACTCGAAATCGCCGTATTTGTCATCCCCCGCAATCGGGTGCCCTTGCGTCGCCAGGTGCACCCGAATCTGGTGGGTGCGCCCGGTCTTGATGGTCACCTCCAGCAGCGTGGCACCCACCAGGCGTTGCGCCACCTTGACCAGGGTGATCGACCGCATGCCGTCCGGGTCTTCGGGTGTGGTCACCCTCACGCGACGCTCACCGTCGGGCAAAAGAAACTTGTGCAAAGGCTGGTCGATCACCTTCAGTTTGGCGGGCCACTCCCCTTTGACCAGCGCCAAATAGGTCTTGCCCGTCTCGCGCTCACGAAACTGGTCTTGCAGGTGCTTCAAGGCACTGCGCTTTTTGGCCACCAGCAAAATGCCACTGGTGTCACGGTCCAGTCGGTGCACCAGTTCCAGCAACTTGGCCTCTGGGCGCGCCTGGCGCAATTGCTCGATCACCCCAAAGCTCACGCCCGATCCACCATGCACCGCCACCCCGGCTGGTTTGTCGATGGCCATCAGGCTGTCGTCTTCAAAAAGGTAGGGGAATTCGCGCCCGGGTGCTGGCCGCTCGGCTTTTTCGGCGACTTTTTCAGAAATCCGCACAGGCGGCAAACGCACCTCGTCGCCGTTTTCGACCCGGGTTTCAGCCGAAGCACGGCCCTTGTTGATGCGCACCTCGCCGCTTCGGATGATGCGGTAGACGTGGGTTTTGGGCACGCCTTTCAAGTGACGCATCAAAAAGTTGTCCAATCGCTGACCGGCCGACTCTTCGTCCACCAACAACCATTTGACGGCGGGCGTCGCAGCAGCGGACTTGACCCCTATAATGTGATTCACTGGCAATTGGCTGTAAGTGGTTGATTCAAATGGAAATGAATTCCTGCAAAGCTGGAGTTTAGTTCACCCCCACCGCACCAAACCAGATGGTCGATGCCACCCCCGGCACGATTTGCAGACTGAAGGCCAACGCCAACAGTGGCAAAACGCCCCGGAGGTTGAGCCGACGCCCAGAAACCCAGATACGGAATACCCCAAGTTCAGCAGCCCAGTGGGCTGCTGGGCGGATCAAAGCGAGATGGTTGTGTTGTTCGGAACTTTGCTGATGTACTTGGAACGGCTCACGAAGCCACGCCCCATCGTCATGCTGGGTGCCCGGCAGTTTGTCTTGGACACCGGGGGAAGCCCCCGGCAGTGGACGAATCTCTGCACGCCTTTTGCCTCGCCCCATCCACGCGCCACGATCCCCATTCCTGCGCTCACGCGCAGCTGAATGGCGATCAACCTCGGCAATTCCCTTCGTTTCAGGCGTCAGTTCAGGCAACGTGGGCTTTGCGGTTCTCCAGAATCCGAAGCCGGTTGTGTAAACAGGTTTTCGCGTGCAGACATTTTTCTGCACCGAAGCCAAGCTGACAAGAGAAGGAACGCATCATGAAACGGATGCTGATCAACGCCACGCAAGCTGAAGAGCGCCGCCTGGCCATCGTCGATGGACAAAAACTCCTCGACTACGAAATCGAAATTGAAGGTCGTGAACAGCGCAAGGGCAACATCTACCAAGCGGTGGTGACCCGGGTCGAGCCTTCGCTCGAAGCCTGCTTCGTGGACTACGGCGAAGACCGTCACGGCTTTTTGCCGTTCAAGGAAATCTCACGCCAATACTTTGCTGAAGGCGTGTCCGTCAGCCAAGCCCGCATCCAGGATGTCATCAAAGAAGGCCAGTCCCTCTTGGTGCAGGTCGAAAAAGAAGAGCGTGGCAACAAAGGCGCAGCGCTCACCACTTTCGTCAGCTTGGCGGGTCGCTACGTGGTGCTCATGCCCAACAACCCACGCGGTGGCGGTGTCAGTCGCCGCATCGAAGGTGATGACCGCGCCGAACTCAAAGAGGCGATGGACCAGTTGGAATACCCCAAGGGCATGTCCATCATCGCCCGCACGGCAGGCATCGGCCGCTCAGCGCCCGAGCTGCAGTGGGACCTGAACTACCTGCTCAAGCTGTGGACTGCGATTGACGGCGCCGCTCAGGGCAAAGGCGCTTTCCTGATTTACCAGGAATCCTCGCTGGTCATCCGCGCGATTCGTGACTATTTCAACAACGACATCGGCGACATCCTGATCGACACCGACGACATCTACGACCAGGCTCAGCAGTTCATGAGCCACGTCATGCCCGAGTTCGCGTCACGCGTGAAGCGCTACCGCGACGACGCGCCACTCTTCAGCCGCTTTCAGATCGAGCATCAGATCGAATCGGCCTATGCCCGCACTGTGCAGCTGCCGTCTGGCGGCGCCATCGTGATCGACCACACCGAGGCCTTGGTGTCGGTGGACGTGAACTCGGCCCGCGCCATCAAAGGCGGCGACATCGAAGAAACCGCCACCCGCACCAACCTGGAAGCCGCTGACGAAGTGGCCCGCCAGATGCGCCTGCGCGATTTGGGCGGTCTGATCGTGATCGATTTCATCGACATGGACGAGAGCAAAAACCGCCGTGACGTGGAAAACCGCCTGCGCGACGCCCTGCGCCAGGACCGCGCCCGCGTGCAGTTCGGCTCCATCAGCAAATTCGGCCTGCTGGAAATGAGCCGTCAGCGCCTGAAGCCCGCTTTGAGCGAAGGTGCCTCGATCCCTTGCCCACGTTGCGGCGGCGCTGGCCACATCCGCGACACCGAAAGCTCGGCGCTGCAAATTTTGCGCATCATCCAGGAAGAGTCCATGAAGGACAACAGCGCCGCCGTGCACGCCCAAGTGCCCGTCGAAGTCGCTTCTTTCCTGCTCAACGAAAAGCGCTCCGAAATCGCCAAGATCGAATTGCAGCAACGCATCAATGTGCTGCTGGTGCCCAACAAATCGCTGGAAACGCCGCACTACAAGCTCGAGCGTTTGAAGCACGACGACCCGCGCCTGGACCGCATCGAAGCCAGCTACAAGATGGCCGAAGAGATCGAAGACGCGACCACCGTGACGCGCCGATCGCAAGAGCCCACCAACAAGCAAACACCGGTCATCAAAGGTGTGCTGCCCGATGCACCCGCGCCGATCGCCCCCGCCAAGCCCGAAGCCCCCGTGGCTGCGGCCAAGCCGGTGGCCAAAGCCGCTGCAGTAGCCCCAGCGCCAGCACCGGCAGCCGCCGCTTCTGGCGGCTTCTTTGGCTGGTTGAAAAACCTGTTCGGCGGCGCTGCAACCGAGCCCGTGGCCGCACCAGCAGTCAAGCAAGACGAAAAAGCCCGCGAAGGCCGCCGTGACGGCGAGCGCCGTGAAGGTGGTCGCGAATCAGGCCGTGATGGCCGCCGAGGTGGTCGCGATGGCCGCCGTGGCGAGCGCAGCGAAGGCTCGGCTGGCGAAGTCCGCGCTCCACGCGAGGGTGGACGCCGTGGTGAAGGCCGAATCGAAGGCCGCGAAGGCGAAGCCCGTCCCCCACGCGCTGAACGCGGTGAGCGCTCAGAGCGTGGTGAGCGCGGTGAGCGCAGCGAGCGTCCAAACGGTGATCGCCCTGCCCGTGAAGGCCGTCGCGATGGCCGCTCGAGCCCACGCGGTGACAACTTGGCTGAAGGACAGCGCACCGACAGCCTGAGCGAAGGCCGCAGCGATGCCCAGCCCGAATTGAATGCCGAAGGCAGCGAAGTGCGCACAGAGCGCGCCCCACGCGAAGGCCGTGACGGTCGCCGCGAACGGGGTGATCGCGGGGGTGATCGCGGGGGTGAACGCGCAGGTGAAGGCCGCCGTGAGCGTGGCGAGCGCTCTGAGCGCCGCCCGAGCGATGCCACCGATGCCAACACGACTGAACCAGCTTTGGGCGTAGACGAGACGGCCGACAGCAACGCCTCAGCCGAAGGCTCCAGCGCAAACAGTGAGCGCCGCGAACGCCGCTCGCGTGACCGCTACGGCCGTGACCGCCGCGAACGCGCTGGCGAAACACGTCAAGACACCGCAGGCGAGCAAGCCTCAGCTGAAGACACCGCCGAGCCCAGCCGCGCAAACGCCGAAGCCCCAGTAGATGACCGCCCTGCCCCGCGCTCTTATTTCGAGCGTGCCCAGCAAGCTGCCGCCACATCAGCTCCAGCCTCATCGGCAGCCGCACCTCAAGCCAGTCAGGAAACTGAAACTGAAGCTGCGGCCGTTACGCAAGTAGCCACCGTGGTTGAAGCCGCGGCGGCGCCGGTGGTTGAGGCCCTCAGCACTGAACCAGCGCAAGCCCCAGCAGCACCCGTGGCCGCTGCGCCAGCGCCTGCCGTAGCCCCTGTGGCCACAGCCAGCACAGCGCAGACCGCCAGCACGCCTCCAACCGAAGCAGCCAGCACGACCTTGCCTGCCGTGGCCAGCTACACGCTGCCCCTGGACAGTCTGCAGCAAGTCGCTCAAAACTCGGGGCTGGTGTGGGTGAACTCGGACAGCGGCAAAGTTGCCGCTGTGCAAGCCGCCATCGCGGCCGAGCCAGCAGCCCTGCGCGTGCCACGCGAGCGTCCACCTGCCGTGGTGGTGGACGAAGGCCCGCTGGTGTTGGTCGAAACCCGCAAAGACCTGAACTCACTCAAGGTGCCGTTCTGATTTGCACCCAACGCGCGAAAGCGCCATGAAAAAACCGGGCTCAGGCCCGGTTTTTTTCTGCCTGTTCGCGCTTCAGTCCCTTGACACCCTCGCGGCGGCCTTCCAGGCAGCGGCCGCCTCCACCGGATCCTGGCGCTGCTCGGCCAATTCGGCCAAGGCGATCCAGGCTTTGCGCTGAAGCATCGGAGTTTGCAAGTTTTTAACAGCCTGACTCAACAGGCTTTGGGCCTTGCCCCACAGGCGCTGGCGCAGGCACAGCATGCCAGCCAGGTATTGCAAATGAGCGGCCCGCGGCCGCGACTGCTGAGCGCTTTCCATCCGAGACAACCAGACAAAGGCATCCTCGGCTTCCAGATCGGGCAAGCAAGCCTCCAAGGCCTGCACCACGCGAAGCAGCTGCGCATCAGACCAAGTCTGGGGGGTGGCTTGCATGGGAATCCACAGGTCTTGCAGCCAAATTCGGGCCGTAGCGGCAGCGCCGCCGAGCTGCAACCAACGCATGACCGCCTCGGCCGCAACCAGAGGCATCAACCTTTGACCAGGGGTCAGGCCCTTCCAGACGCGCAGCAAGGCATCGGCATCATGTGTCTGGGACAACAATTCCAAAATGAGGCGGGTCACCAGACTTTCGGCGGCCTCCGAAGAAAACGCACGGTGCTTGGCCAGCAAACTGGCGGTTTCAAGGGCCTGCGCTGTCTGACCGGCCAATCGTGCCGCCTTGAGCTGCAGCCGCATGGCCGCCATGCGCCGACCCACAGCGGGGGGCAAGGCATGGAGTCGCTCCAGACTGGCCTTGGCATCGCGGTCGTCGAGCGACCACCTGGCAGCGCGCAGCTGCACGCCCTCCAGCAAAGTTTGGCGCTCGGCCCCAGCGCTCGCTTGCACCTGAGCCAGGGCTTGGTCCAGGTGCTGTTGCCTTTGGGCCCTGTCCTGCAAAGCGTGGCTGGCTTCAGCGGCCATGATGTGGGCCACAGCTCGCAAAGACACCGCATGGTCCAGCACCACACCGGAGGCCTGTAACAATGTTTCTTTGGAAAGTGTCTGCTCGGCGGCCTTGCGTGCCCGCAAGTAGCGACCCGCCATCAAATGGCCCATCGAATCGAGCAAAGCCGCATGGCTGGCCCGCTCTTTTTGCTGCAGCCGCCAGCGTTGCGCGCGTTTAGGCAAAGCCAAAAAGGCTTCAAGTGCACGTTGCGCCAAGACCACCAACAGCACCACTGACAAGACGACCAGGAAAGCAAGGTTCAGTGAAACGTCTATCCGATTCGGAAACAAAAACAAGGTCACCGTTCCCTGGTTGTTCCCCGCCAACCAGGCCCCTGCAGCCGCCAAGGCAAACAAGGTAATCAGCCACAAGGCAGCGCGCATCGGGTTTACCTTCCTGCCGCAGCGGTGTTCAGCGCTGTCAGCGAAGCTTCGATGCGCGGCAACTCGGCCGTGCGCACCTGCTCGCTGGTTTGCTCCAGCAACTGCAGCAACTGAGTGGTTCGCCGCGATTGGGGCTCAGCGTAGCGACGCACCAGCACGGCAGCGGCCCCCAAGTCATTGCGCACGCCCTCTTTTTGCCGCGCCAGCAAGCCCAAGCGGGCATTGAGCAATTTGAGTTTGAGGTTTTCACGCAAGAAAAAAGCCTGATCGGGCGAGAGCAAAGCCGCCTCGGGCGCCTCAATACTGCTGACCCGCACCAAACCCTTGATCTGGTCGCCCATTCGGGTCAGGATGGACATCCACCAGGTGGGCGGCGTTTGCGCACCCATGACTTCGTCCTGCTGGCGGATCTGGCTTTGCGAGGCACGCGCGGTGTTGGCCAGTGTCAAACCCTCCACCAAGGCGACCCCATCGTCGAGTTTGACCATCAAACCGGGTATGTCAAAGGCGGGCAGGTTTTTCAGGCGCTCCAGGTCATTTTCCAGGGCCCGCGATACGGGCATCAGGCGCGGCTGGGCAGCACGCTGCACCCTTTTTTGGGCCGACTGCAAGGCCGCCAACAAAGGCTCGGTACTGCCCGTCATCTGGGCTTGCTGTTGCGCAATGCGCAGGGCAGACTCGATGTCCACCACCAAGGTTTCATCGCGCGAGCGCGACAGGCTTTGCATCAAATCTTCCAATTGGGTGCGCTGCAAAGCCACCTCGGACAGGCGAGCTTCCATGAGCGAAACGCGGGCGGTGCTGTCTTGAACGGTTTCCTGCGCCTGTTTTGCCCAGGTTTTGGCCTCCATTGCCTGCAAACCCGTGTCGGCGCTTTGGCGGGCCAGTTGTTCCTGGATGCGCGAGAGCTTTTGCCACATCAGCACCGACACTGCCAAGGCGATCACCGCCACTGCCCCCAACACAGCCACAAGCCAGCGGGAGGGTTGAGCAGTCAGCACGGCCTTGGCCGATTCGGGCGCAGGCACAGCCTTGGGTTGGCCGTCGATCACAGCGTCAGTTGGGGTGGTCATGTGAGCGATTTTATCGACTGCGCTTGTGCGTCAACGCCTGCAGGCACCAGATCCACCCGCCCCCAGCCCGTTTGCCGCAGCCGCTGGGCAATGCGCGGGTGCGTGGCCAAGGCCCAGGCCTGTGCCAAAGGCAGGCTTGGGCAGACCTGCAAGAGGTGCTGCGCCGCCTCGGAACTGCTGAACAGCCAAGCACTGCCATCGCCCACGGCCTGCCGCGCCAAATTTTGTTGCACAGGGGTCAACACGGGGGCGTGACGCACATAGGCCATGGCTTGCAAAACCTGCAGGCCCGCGTTTTCAAGTTGCAGCGCCAGCCAATCTCGTCCGGCAAGTTGCCCCCGGGCATCGGCGCCGCGCACGATCAACACCGAAGGCTTGGACGGGGCCAATGCGCAGGCCACCGCCACCTGCACCCGCTGCGCCACCAAGGCCCATAGGGCTTCCGAATCGAACTGGGGTGCGTCTTCATGGGGCGAATCGATCAGGCCTTCAGACCAACCCGCTGCCAGCAAAGCAGCACGGGTGCCAGGGCCCGTCGACCAAGCACGGCAGCTGGGCAGCGGCAAGCCCGCAGGACGGGCCGCCATGAAAAAACGCACGGCATTGGCACTGACAAACATCAGGGCCAAATGATCAGGCACCGCCTGCCAAGCCTGCACCAGCGCAGCAGGTTCGGGCAAAGTGGTAATTTCGATCAGGGGCAGGATGTCACACACCACGCCTCGCGCCTGCAAGGCATCGGCCCAAGAACGGGCCTCAAGTACGGGCCGGGTCACGATCACCCGCCAAGGGGCAGGGGCCAAAGAACCTGAAGACGCCAACGCCATGTCAGCGCCAGACCTCAATGTGCGCCGCCGTCGCGCAAGGCCTGCGCCACGCTCAGGCCCAGTGCCTCGGCGGCTTGCAGGCCATCGGTACTGGCTTTCGCATCGGCCGTGACCAAGGTGGTCGCACCTTCCGGGTCGCCCCAGGCCGCTTGCAGCTTGAGCACACCACCCTCGATGGTGGCGTGCGCCGCCAAAGGCATGGAGCAGCTGCCGCCCATGGCGCGGCTCACTGCCCGCTCGGCCGCCACGCGCCGCCACGAGGGCGCATCGGCCAGCGGCGCCAGCAGGGCGCGCAAATCGGCCCGGTCACTGCGAATTTCAATGCCCAATGCGCCCTGGCCTGCGGCGGGCAGCATTTGGTCGGTTTCAAAAATGTGGCGAATCCGCTCGCTCATCTCCAGACGCTTGAGGCCTGCAGCCGCCAGCACAATGCCCGCGTACTGGCCATCGTCGAGTTTGCGCAGGCGCGTGTCCAGGTTGCCGCGCAGGGGCTCGATCTTCAAATCGGGTCGCAAGGCCCGCAGCAGAACGGTGCGGCGCAGGCTCGACGTGCCCACCACAGCGCCCTGGGGCAAATCTTCCAGGCGGGCGTATTGCGGCGAAACCCAAGCATCACGAGGGTCTTCGCGTTCCATCACGCAGGCCAGCTCAAAGCCCTCGGGCATGTCCATGGGCACGTCTTTGAGCGAATGCACCGCGATGTCGGCATGGCCCTCTTGCAGCGCCACTTCGAGTTCCTTGACAAACAGGCCTTTGCCACCGACCTTGGACAGGCTGCGGTCCAGAATTTGGTCGCCCTGGGTGGTCATGCCCAGCAACTTGACCGTGCAGCCCAAGCCCTCCAGCAAGGATTTGACATGTTCGGCTTGCCACAAAGCCAAACGGCTCTCACGGGTGGCGATAACAATGGCGGGCTTGTGGGTCTCGGTCACGGCAGGGTTCCTGAAAAAAATTTGACCCCATCAAAATGAAATCAAATGGTCATTTTCTCTCTCCTTTCGATGCTAGCATGGCCTCAAGGTAGATTGACGCCCCTCTTCCCCCTGCTGCGCCCCCACTGCACCCGAAATTTCACATCCTCCGCCCCCAGCACACGATGAAACAGACCTCGCCAGACAATGCCTTGCCCCCCGCCAAACCCGCCAGCAGCATCCGCGAAAAACGCGACAGCGAGCGGCCCCTGGTCGAAGACATCCGCTTGCTGGGCCGCATTCTGGGCGATGTGATCCGGGTGCAAGAAGGCCCCGAGGCTTATGAGCTGGTCGAGCAAATCCGCAAGCTCTCGGTGGCGTTCAGGCGCGACGCCGACCACGAAGCCGACAAGGCCCTGAAAAAGCTGCTCAAGAGCCTGCCAGGCGACCGGGCCGTGAGCGTGATCCGCGCCTTCACTTATTTCAGCCACCTGGCCAATTTGGCCGAAGACCGCCACCACATCCGCCGCCGCGCCATCCACGAACGTGCGGGCCACACCCAAGAGGGCAGCATTGACGTGGCGCTGCAGCGCCTGCGCTGGGCGGGCATCACGCCCAAAAGCATCTCGGACATGCTGGCCACCAGCTATGTCTCGCCCGTGCTCACGGCCCACCCCACCGAAGTGCAGCGCCAAAGCATTCTGGACGCCGAGCGCGACATCGCCCACCTGCTGACCGAACGCGACGCCATCAAGGCCCGCGCCGCTGCCGTCAATGCCGCCAAGGACGCCCTGACGCCCAAAGAACTGGCCGCCAACGAGTTGCAAATGCGCGCCCGCGTGATGCAGCTGTGGCAAACGCGTTTGCTGCGCTTCACCAAGCTGACCGTGGCCGACGAGATCGAAAACGCGCTGAGTTATTACGAAGCCACCTTTTTGCGCGAAATCCCCAAGCTCTATGCCGAGCTGGAAGCGGCTTTGCCCGGCCAGCCCATTGCCAGCTTTTTGCGCATGGGCCAGTGGATTGGCGGCGACCGCGATGGCAACCCCAACGTCACCGCGCAAACCCTGCAGCACGCCTTGACCCGCCAAAGCGATGTGGCCCTGCGCCACTACCTGACCGAAGTGCATTTTCTGGGCGGCGAACTGTCACTGTCGGCCATGCTGGTGCCCTTTGGCCCCGAGATGCTGGCCTTGGCCAAGCGCTCGCCCGACACCAACGAGCACCGCCAGGACGAACCCTATCGCCGGGCGCTCACAGGCATTTATGCCCGGCTTGCCGCCACCTTGAAAGGCCTGACAGGTGGTGAAGCCGCCCGCCACGCCGTGGCCCCGCAAAACCCCTACGCCAACGCCGAAGATTTTTTGGCCGATTTGCGCACCATCGAAGCGTCTCTGTGCAGCCACCATGCCGAAACTGTGGCCGCCCAACGCCTGCACCCGCTGATCCGCGCCGTGGAGGTGTTTGGCTTTCACCTGGCGACGGTGGACCTGCGCCAAAGCTCCGACAAACACGAAGAAGTCGTGGCCGAACTATTGACCGCAGCCCGCGTGGAAAAAAATTACAGCCAGCTCGACGAGCACGCCAAGCAAGCGCTGCTGCTGGACCTTTTGAACGACGCGCGTCCGCTGCGCGTGCCCGGGGCCGATTACAGCGAACTCAGCTTATCGGAGCTGGCGATCTTTGAGACCGCCCAACGCATGCTGAGCGCCTTTGGCAAACAAGCCATTCGCCACTACATCATCAGCCACACCGAAACTGTGAGCGATTTGCTGGAAGTGCTGTTGCTGCAAAAAGAAGTGGGCCTGCTGCGCGGCACACTGGACGCGCAAGCGCACAACGACCTGATCGTGGTGCCCCTGTTCGAGACCATCGAAGACCTGCGCAACGCCGCACCCATCATGCGCGACTTCTATGCCCTGCCCGGTGTGGCCGGGTTGATCCAGCGCTCGGGCGGCGAACAAGACATCATGCTGGGCTATTCCGACAGCAACAAGGACGGCGGCATCTTCACCAGCAACTGGGAGCTGTACCGCGCCGAAATAGCCTTGGTCGAACTGTTTGACCAACTCAAGGGCAGCCACGGCATCACGCTGCGCATGTTCCACGGCCGGGGCGGTACCGTGGGCAGGGGCGGTGGGCCCAGCTACCAGGCCATCCTGGCGCAGCCCCCGGGCACCGTGCGTGGGCAAATTCGCCTGACCGAGCAAGGCGAAGTCATCGGCTCCAAATATGCCAACCCCGAAATCGGCCGCCGCAACCTCGAAACCTTGGTGGCTGCCACTTTGGAAGCCACGCTGCTGCAGCCCACCAAGCCCGCCACCCGCGCCTTTCTGGACGCAGCGGCCGAGCTGTCCGAGGCCAGCATGGGCGCCTACCGCGCCTTGGTCTACGAGACCCCCGGATTTACCGATTACTTTTTTGGGGCCACCCCGCTGAAAGAGCTGACCCAACTGAACATCGGCTCGCGCCCGGCCTCGCGCAAAGCGCTTGAAAAAATCGAAGACCTGCGCGCCATTCCCTGGGGCTTCAGCTGGGGCCAGTGCCGCCTGACCCTGCCCGGTTGGCTGGGTTTTGGCTCGGCGGTGACGGCCTTTTTGGACAAGCCCGATGCCGCCGAGCGCAAAGCCGCGCTGGCCTTGCTGCAAAAGATGTACCGCCAATGGCCGTTCTTTCGCACCCTGCTGTCAAACATGGACATGGTGCTGGCCAAGAGCGATCTGGCCCTGGCCTCAAGGTATGCCGAACTGGTGAGCGACACCCGCCTGCGCAAAAAAATCTTCACCGCCATCGAAGCCGAATGGCACCGAACGGCCGATGCGCTCACGCAAATCACCGGCGAGAAAAACCGCCTGGCCAGCAACCCGGCGCTCGACCGCTCGATTCGCCACCGCTTCCCCTACATCGACCCGCTGCACCACCTGCAGGTCGAGCTGATCCGCCGTTACCGCGCAGGCCTGGCCGACGAGCGCGTGCAGCGCGGCATTCACATCAGCATCAACGGGATCGCGGCGGGGTTGCGCAACACGGGCTGAAATCGCCCTGGCACAACCACACATGGGCAAAAAAATCCACAATTTCAACGTCATACGCATGCCCATGCTCAAACCGAAAACACAAACGCCAACGGTCATTGACACGGATGCTCCATTGGCCAGCCAAATCCCCGGTCAACCCCTCCAAGCGGTTGGCATGATTAACCTCAACCATCCCCCTCAATGATTCAACTGCCCCCAAGCCTTCTCGAGCCGCTTGATGCTGACCGGCTGTGGGGTGCGCAACTCTTGCGCGAAGAAGCTCACGCGCAATTCTTCCAGTAGCCAGCGGAACTCCAGCATGCGGGCGTCTTGCGCGCCTTTGCGTTCGGCCACCAGACGCCAGTAGCGTTGTTCTTGGGGCTTCAATTCCGTCAGGCGCTGGGCGTCGCGGGCGGGGTCGGCGCGGTATTTGTCCAGGCGCTGGGTGATGGCCTTGAGGTAGCGGGCGTAGTGCTGAAGCTGCGGCCACGGGGTGGCGGCCATGAAGTTTTTGGGCATCAGGCGTTGCAGTTGCGCTGTGCAGTCTGCGGTCGCGTCGGGGGCATTTTTGGTGTCCTTGATCTTGCGGGTGGCCGCGCCAAACTCCAGCAAGATGGTGCCCGCCAGTCGGGCCACTTCGTTGGCAATCAGCGTGAGGCGGCCCCGGCCTTCTTCGATGCGGCGCTTAAACGTGATCTCGTCGTTGGGCAGCGGATCGAGCAAAAAGGCGCGGTCGAGCGCCACGTCGATGATCTGGGTTTTCAGCTCATCGGCGGTGCCCAGCGGCATGTAGGCCACGGCCATTTTTTGCAGGTCGGGGATGTTTTTCTCAAGGTACTTGAGCGCGTCTTTGATTTGCAGCGCAAACATGCGGCGCAGGCCAGCGCGGTTTTTGGCGGCGGCCACATCGGGCTCGTCAAACACTTCGATGGTCACGGCGTCTTGCACGTCCACCAGCGCGGGAAAGCCGATCAGGGTCTGGCCGCCTTTGCTGATTTCCATCAACTCGGGCAGTTCGCCAAAGGTCCAGGCGGTGTAGCGCTGGGGGGCCAAGGGCTTGGGGGCGGAGGCGGGTTTTGAAGTTGCAGGTGCGCGCTGGCTGGATTGCCGCGCTTCGCTCGCAATGACGGGTGAAGAGCTTGCAGTGGCAGGAGACAGGCTTACGTTGCCTTGAGTGACGCTCGCACCAACGGAAGACACTTTCAGCTGCGCCAGCTCCTGAAACGCGCCACGCGCTTTGGCACCCAGCTCGCCCTTGAGCGCGCCCAGGTTGCGGCCCATGCCCAGTTGGCGGCCATGTTCGTCCACCACCAGCAAGTTCATGAACAGGTGCGGACTCAGCATCTCGTGTTTGAAGTCGGTGCGCTTAATGTCGAGGCTGGTTTCGTCGCGGGCTTTTTTGAGCAGCACGTCGGTCAGCGATCCGGCACCAAACAGCTCAGGCGCCGACAGCTCAGCGGCCAAGCGCGTGGCCGACTCGGGCAGCGGCACAAAGCGGCTGCGCGGGCGCTGCGGCAGGCTTTTGAGGAGGGCCTGGATTTTGTCTTTGAGCAGGCCGGGCACCAGCCATTCACAGCGGTCTTCGCTCACCTGGTTCAGCACAAACAAAGGCACCGTCACGGTCACGCCGTCGCGGGCATCGCCCGGCTCGTGCAAATACGTGGCCTGGCAATCGGTGCCGCCCAGGCGGATGTGTTTGGGGAAGGTCTGCGTGGTGATGCCTGCCGCTTCGTGGCGCATCAGCTCTTCGCGGCTCAGCATCAAAAGGCGCGGCTGTTTGGCGCTCTCAGTGCGGTACCAGTTCTCCAACAGACGGCCGCTGCACACGTCGGCAGGCAGTTGCTGGTCATAAAAAGCGTAGATCAGTTCGTCGTCCACCAACACGTCTTGGCGGCGCGACTTGTGTTCCAGCTCTTCGACCTTGGCGATCATCTTGTGGTTGGCGGCCAAGAACGGCAACTTGGTCTCCCATTGGTCACCCACCAGCGCTTCGCGGATGAAAATCTCGCGTGCACCGTGCAGGTCCACCCGGCTGTAGGGCGTGCGGCGGCCGCTGTAGACCACCAGTCCATAGAGCGTGGCCCGCTCCAGCGCCACCACTTCGGCGGACTTCTTTTCCCAATGCGGGTCGAGCAGTTGCTTCTTGAGCAAGTGCGCGCCGACTTGCTCTAGCCATTGCGGCTCAATGGCCGCGATGCCCCGGCCAAACAGGCGCGTGGTTTCCACCAGCTCGGCCACCACGATCCAGCGGCCTGGCTTTTTGCTCAGGTGCGCGCCGGGGTGTTTGTGAAACTTGATGCCGCGTGCACCCAGATAGGCTTCTTCGTCTTCGAGCTTGTAGCCCACGTTGCCCAGCAGACCCGCCAGCATGGACAGGTGCAGCTGCTCGTAACTGGCGGGCTGCGTGTTGATGCGCCACTTGTGCTCGGCCACCACCGTGAGCAGCTGGGTGTGCGTGTCGCGCCACTCGCGCACACGGCGTATGTTGATGAAGTTCTGACGCAGCAGTTGCTCGTATTGGCGGTTGCTCAGCTTGTGGGTGGGTTGGTGGCTACGGCCACCGTCATCGCGAGCAGCGGAGCGAGGTGGCGATCCAGCATGAATCACAACGGATTGCCGCGCTTCGCTCGCAATGACGGAAGGTCTGTCATCGCGAGGCACGAAGCGATCCATGGTTTTCTGTCCGCTTTTCATGCCCGCACTTGAAATGACGGCAGAACGGGCATGGGTTTCGCCGCCACGGGCGTCGTGAATCCATTTCCACAGCTTCAGGTAGCCGGTGAACTCGCTCTTGTCGTCGTCAAACTTGGCGTGTTGCTGGTCGGCCTGGGCCTGGGCGTCCATGGGGCGGTCGCGCACGTCTTGCACGCTCATGGCGCTGGCGATCACCAGCACTTCGTCCAGCGCTTCGCGACCACGCGCTTCCAAAATCATGCGGCCCACACGCGGGTCGAGCGGCAGGCGGGCCAGCTCTTGGCCAATGGGCGTCAGCTCGTTATCTTCGTCCACCGCGCCCAACTCGGCCAGCAATTGGTAACCGTCGGTGATCGCCCGTTTGGACGGCGCTTCGATGAACGGAAAGTCTTCCACCACCCCCAGGTGCAGGCTCTTCATGCGCAAGATCACACCCGCCAAGGACGAGCGCAAAATTTCCGGATCGGTGAAGCGCGGGCGGCCCGCAAAGTCTTTGTCGTCGTAGAGGCGAATGCAAATGCCGTTGGCCACGCGGCCGCAACGGCCCGCACGCTGGTTGGCTGCCGCCTGGCTGATCGGCTCGACCATCAATTGCTCAACCTTGCTGCGCAGGCTGTAGCGCTTGACGCGGGCGGTGCCAGCGTCGATCACGTAGCGGATGCCAGGCACAGTGAGCGAGGTTTCGGCCACGTTGGTGGCGAGAACAATGCGGCGGCCATTCGATGCCTCAAAAATCTGGTCTTGCTCGGCCTGCGACAAGCGGGCAAACAGCGGCAGCACTTCGGCCCCGCGAGTCAGCGGCTGGTGCGACAGGTGTTTGCGCAAGTGGTCGGCGGCTTCGCGGATTTCACGCTCGCCCGGCAAAAAAATCAGGATATCGCCCGCTGCCCCGCCCTGCCAGAGTTCGTCCACGCCGTCGGCCATGGCCTCGTTCAGGCCGTAGTCACGCGTTTCTTCAAACGGGCGGTAGCGCTGCTCGACTGGAAAGGTGCGGCCAGAGACCATGATCACCGGAGCTGGGCCGTTGCGCGAGGCAAAGTGTTTGGCAAAGCGGTCGGCGTCAATGGTGGCCGAGGTGACGACGATTTTGAGGTCTGGGCGGCGCGGCAAAATTTGGCGCAAGTAGCCCAGCAAGAAGTCGATGTTCAGGCTGCGTTCGTGCGCCTCGTCGATGATGATGGTGTCGTAGGCCTGCAGCAGCGGGTCGGTCTGGGTTTCGGCCAGCAAAATGCCGTCGGTCATGAGCTTGACGGAGGCGTTTTTGCTCAAACGGTCTTGAAACCGCACCTTGAAACCCACGACCTCGCCCAATGGCGTTTTCAGCTCCTCAGCAATGCGCTTGGCCACAGAGCTGGCCGCAATGCGCCGGGGCTGGGTGTGGCCGATCATGCGGGCGCGTTCGCCCGGCTTGGCGTTGAGCTTGCCGCGCCCCAGCGCCAGCGCGATTTTGGGCAGCTGCGTGGTCTTGCCCGAACCCGTTTCACCGCAGACGATGATGACCTGGTGCTGGTCCATGGCGGCCATGATTTCGTCTCGGCGAGCAGAGACCGGCAGGCCTTCGGGGAAGTCGATTTGGAGGGGGGAGTCGGACAAGGCGAAAACTTCTGTGAAAATCAATGTAAGAACAGCTGGGATTATCCCAGCCCCCAGCATTGACCGCACAAAACGCCCAACAGCCCATGTCCACAGTTTTCAATTTCACCTTCGTGCCCTGGTTCCGGTCAGTGGCGCCTTACATCCACATGCACCGGGGCAAGACCTTTGTGGTGGGCATCGCGGGCGAAGCGATTGCGGCGGGTAAGCTGCAAAACCTGGCGCAAGACTTGGCGCTGATCCAAAGCATGGGCGTCAAGATCGTGTTGGTGCACGGGTTTCGACCCCAAGTCAACGAACAGCTGGCCGCCAAAGGCCACACCCCCAAATACTCCCACGGCATCCGCATCACCGACAGCGTGGCGCTGGACTGCGCCCAAGAGGCGGCGGGCCAACTGCGCTACGAAATCGAAGCGGCGTTCAGCCAAGGTCTGCCCAACACGCCGATGGCCGGCTCCACGGTGCGGGTGATTTCGGGCAACTTCATCACGGCGCGGCCCGTGGGCATTGTCGATGGCGTGGACTTCATCCACTCGGGCTTGGTGCGCAAGGTGGACGTGGACGGCATCATGCGCACGCTGGACATGGGCGCGATGGTGCTGCTTTCGCCCTTTGGCTTTTCGCCAACAGGCGAGGCGTTCAACCTGTCCATGGAAGAGGTGGCCACCAGCGTGGCCGCCGAGTTGCAGGCCGACAAGTTGATTTTTGTGACCGAGGTGCCGGGCATCCGCATCGAGCCCCATGCCCCGGCCAGTGAAGACAACCCCATCGATACCGAACTGCCGCTGGCGGCGGCCAAACAATTGCTGGCTTCGCTGCCCCAGCCTACCGAGCCGACCGACATTGGCTTTTATTTGCAGCACTGCGTCAAAGCTTGCGAAGAAGGCGTGGAGCGCTCACACATCTTGCCCTTTGCGGTAGACGGCGCTTTGCTTTTAGAGGTGTATGTGCACGACGGCATCGGCACCATGGTGATCGACGAAAAACTCGAAGAGCTGCGCGAAGCCACCGCCGATGATGTGGGCGGCATCTTGCAGCTGATCGAGCCGTTTGAGAAAGACGGCACCTTGGTCAAGCGCGACCGCACCGAGATCGAACGCGATGTGGACCACTACACCATCATTGACCACGACGGCGTGATCTTTGCCTGCGCCGCGCTCTACCCCTACCCCGAGAGCAAAACCGCCGAGATGGCGGCGCTCACCGTCTCGCCTCAGTCGCAAGGCCAAGGCGATGGCGAAAAAGTGCTCAAGCGCATCGAGCAACGAGCACGCGCCATGGGGGTCAAAAGCATCTTTGTACTGACCACCCGCACCATGCACTGGTTCATCAAACGCGGTTTTGTTCAACAAGACCCCGACTGGCTGCCCGAAGCGCGCAAGCGCAAATACAACTGGGACCGCAAGAGTCAGGTGCTGGTCAAAAAGCTCTGATCACAGGTCCAGCACCAGCCGCGCCGTCTGGCTGCGCGAGCAGCAGATCAGCATCTGTGTGTTCGCCTCTTGCTCCTCTGGGGTGAGGAACATGTCCCAATGGTCGGGTTTGCCCGCGACCACTTGGGTCAGGCAGGTGCCGCACACACCTTGCGAGCAGGAGAACGGCACCTCGTGGCCCGCATCCTGCAGCGCGCTCAAGATGCTTTGCTCTTTGCCCACCTTCAAGGTCTGGCCACTTTTTTGCAAATGAACTTCGAAGCTGCTATTGGCATCGATGGGGGTCTGTGTCAAGTCTGGGGTACTCATGCGGTGATCTCGGAGGAATTTTCCTGGGCCAATAAACGGTCGATGATACGGCGCGACTGCACGCCGCCCGAATCGATGTTGAGCATCAAAAGTTTGCGCTCTGGCCATTGGCTGATGTTGGCTTGCTGCAGCTGAAGCATCTCCATGTCTTCGTTAAAGATGCCGCCCTGGCCTGCGCGGATCTTGTCGGTCAGCGCCGCGTCTTCGGGCTTGAACTGGCGGGCCATGCCCCAGTGGTACCAGTGCGAGGTTTCGGTCTCGGGCGTGATGAAGTCGACCACCACGCTGTAGGCCTTGTGCTCAGGTGCTGCGTCAAAACCGCCTTTGCCGGCCAGAGCCACACCCACGTCGATCATGATGTGGCTGGGGGGCGTGAAGCGGCAAATTTGCCAGCGGTCCACCTTGGCCTGCGGGTCCAGACCGTTGGCGCTCATGGCCATTTGCCAAAAAGGGGGGGCCTGAATGCCTTGCATGTGGCGCTGCAAGACGACTTGGTCGCCTTCCACCTTGGTTTCGCTGGGAGTCTCGTCGATCTCGGGCTGGCCGATGCTGTTGGCGTGCACATAGGTCTCGTGCGTCAGGTCCATCAGGTTGTCGATCATCAGGCGGTAATCGGCCTTGACGTGGTACAGCCCGCCGCCATAAGCCCAGGCCGGGTTGTCAAAGAACTCGAACACCGGCATCTTGGATTCGTCCACCTTGGTCTGGTCACCGGGCCAGACCCAGACAAAACCATAACGCTCGACCACGGCATAACTCTTGATGGCCGGAAAGCCGCGCACGCGCTGACCGGGCATCTGCACGGTTTTGCCATCCACACCCATTTCCAGGCCGTGGTAGCCGCACTGCAAATGGCCTTTGCACACCCGGCCCAGGGACAAGGGCGCGCCCCGGTGCGGACAAAAATCCTCCACCGCTGCCACACGACCGTCCGGACCTTTGAAAAAGGCCATTTTTTCGTTGCAGATGGTGCGGCCCAGCGGCTTGCTGCCCAGCGCTTCGATTTCGGCCTCAGTGCAGGCCACATACCAAGTGTTTTGGATGAACATGTTTCAACCTTTATGGCAAATGAGTTGGATGACTGGCGCTCACAAGGCCTTGACCTCTTTGTCCACCAAGATCACCAGGTCTGCGCCGGTGATCAAGGTGATGCGGTGCTCTGCAGCGTATTCCTCGGCTTTGGTGCTCACTTGCCCCAAGCTGATGCAAACACTGTTGCTGGCCTCGAGCGCATCGCGGTGGGCCACAAGTTCGCGCAGCGGCTCCAGGCCCATGGCGGCCGCTTTCCAGCGTTTTGCGCTGACCACGGTGCGCACGCCCTTTTTCTCGAGCAGCATGTCGGCCGCACCGGTGAGGGTTGTGACGCTGTAACCCTGGCGGGTAAAGGCCGAGTCCAGCACCACCGAAAAATCTCTCCAACTCATGCCACCGAGGCTTTGCAAACCTTTTTCCACCAGCGCTGGACTGGGCAAGTTGCGCTGTCGCCAAAAGGCCATGCAACCGATCACAAAGAACGGGAAGCCCCCCAACATGCCCACGCCTGCGTACTTCTCGGGCAACAAGGCCCCAGCCGCCAGGGCAACCACAGCCACCAACAAAAAACTGATCCACCACGGCGAACGCAACAGCACCGCAAACAGCGATTTCTCGGACATCTTGAATTTCACACACGCTCCCTGTCGATCAAAAAAGCGGCCTGCATGGCCGCAGGGCACATTATCAAACGGGTGTGTCGCCAGCCAAGGTGATGCGGTGCATCACCCGGCGAAAACCGTGGTAATCGTTGACCGGGTTGTGCTGGGTGCAGCGGTTGTCCCACACCGCCAGAGAGTGGGGCTGCCAGACAAAGCGGCAGGTGAACTCGGGCTTGACCTGGTGCTGAAACAGAAAGTTCAGGATGGGCGTGCTTTCGGCATCGGTCATGCCGACGATGCCCGAGGTGTGGGCGATGTTCACATAAAGGGCTTTGCGCCCGGTTTCGGGGTGGGTGCGCACCAGCGGGTGGTGGGCCAAATACGCTTGGGGGGCATTGTCTTTGCCATCGCTTTTGATGCGGTCTTCGCGGGTTTTGGACACATCAGCCTTGGCCGAACTGCTGATGCCGACCAGCCCATTTAACAGGGATTTCATGGTGTCAGAGAGCGTCTCCCAGGCCATGTATTGGTTGGCAAACAAGGTGTCACCCCCATAAGGCGGCACCTCTTTGGCCAGCAGCATCGAGCCCATGGGTGGCCGCTCCAAGTAGGTGGTGTCGGAGTGCCAAATGCCACCAAAGTTAACTTTTTCGTGCTCGAGTTTTTTGACTTCGATGACGCAGGGAAAGCCCTCAAGGCCTTTGACAAAAGGGTATTCGACCGGCTGACCCAGGGTTTGTGCAAAACGCATGAATTGATCAGGCAAAAGGTCTTGTTCACGGAAAAAAATGACCTGGTGCTGCAGCAGTGCGGCGCGAATGGCCTGTTGCAGATCGGCCGTGGGGGGCTGGGTCAAATCAACCCCGTACAGCTCAGCGCCCAGTGCGCCTGCGATTTGTCGAATGATCATCTTTTCATTGTTGCACAGGCACTTGGGTAAACCCCCATCCGAAATGTCCGCCGCGAGACAAGCGCCGCCGCTGCTTCGTGTCATTCTGGACCTCTTGTTTTCTGGAGATGACATGTTCAATCGTGGTTGGAATTTTTTGGCCCTGTCCTTGGGCTTGTGCATGGTTCAGGGCGCGGCCTTGGCGCAGGACTTTTTGTCGAAACCCGTGCGTATCGTGGTGCCGCAAACACCGGGCGGCGCATCCGACGCGCTGGCCCGTATCGTGGGTCAAAAGTTGAGCGAAAAATGGGGCCAGGCGGTGGTGATCGAAAACCGCGCAGGGGCCGGTGGCAATGTGGGCATGGAGCATGTGGCACAAGCCACGGCCGACGGCCACACGCTGCTGATGAGCTACGCCGGTTCGCACGCCATCAACGCGGCCTTGTACAAAAAACTGCCCTTCGATCCCGAAAAAGATTTTGAGCCCGTGGCCACATTGGCCACATTGCCCTTTGTGTTGGTGGTGCGCCCCGACTCGCCCGTCAAAAGCATCAAGGACCTGGTGGACCAAGGCCAGCGCTCGCCTTTGACGTTTGGCTCGGCAGGCAACGGATCGGTGAACCACTTGCTGGGCGTCATGTTCAATGCCGCAGCCAGCACCAAGCTCGAACACATTCCCTACCGTGGCGCGGCACCGGCCATGCAGGACCTGATGGGCGGCCAGATCAACATGGTGTTCACCAGTTTGCCTTCGGTATCGGGGGCCATCAAGAGCGGCACCTTGCGCCCGGTGGCGGTGACCAGCGGGGCGCGTTCGGGCAACTTTCCGAACATTCCCACCATCGCCGAAGGGGGCTTCAAAGAGTTTGATGTGTCGCCCTGGTTTGGTTTGTTTGCCCCGGCCAAAACCCCGGCGGCCGTGATTCGCCGCATCAACCAAGATGTGCAAGAGGTGCTGAAAACCAAGGACGTGATCGAGCGCTTCAATGCGCAAGGCGCCGATGTGCTGATCACCCAACCTGCTGAGTTTGCTGGCATGCTGAAAAAAGACTTGGCCAAATGGAGCGTGGTGGTCAAAGCTTCGGGCGCTCAAATTGACTGACCCCGACAAGGAAACACCCCATGGACATGAACAAGATTTCTCGCCGCAGCGCTGTGGCCTTGGCGCTGTGCCTGAGCACCGGCGCATTTGCCCAGAACTGGCCTGACAAGCCGATACGCATCGTGGTGGGGTTTGCGCCCGGTGGTTTCACCGATGTGCTGGCGCGCACCATTGGCCAAAAGCTGCAAGAGCGCTTGGGGCAGTCGGTGGTGGTGGACAACAAGGCCGGTGCTGCGGGCACCGTGGGCGCCGACATTGTGGCTAAGGCCAGGCCCGACGGCTACACGCTGCTGCTCGGCCACAGCAATTCCAATTCGGTGGCCCCGGCGATTTACCCCAAATTGCCTTACGACGTGGTGAAGGATTTCACGCCCATCATCCGTGTGGCGTCCACGCCTTTGCTGTTGACGGTCAACCCTGGCGTGCCCGCCACCGATGTCAAATCGTTTGTGGCGCTGGCCAAACAAAAGCCCATGGGCCTGAGCTTTGCGTCGTCGGGCAGCGGCAGCGCACAGCACCTGGCAGCGGCCCGCTTCATGCTGGCCACGCAGACGCAGATGAACCACATTCCCTACAAGGGCAGCGGCCAAGCGATTGTGGATTTGCTGTCGGGCCAAGTGAACCTGAACTTTGAAAGTCCACCCAATGTGATGCCGCACTACCAAGCGGGCAAGCTGCGGGTGTTGGCCATCACCAGCGAAAAACGCTCGCCCCTGATGCCCAATGTGCCCACCTTGGCCGAAGCCGGTGTGCCCAATGCCGAGATGCTGCAGTGGTTTGCCGTGCTGGGGCCCGCCAAGTTGCCCGCCGACATCACCCGACGCCTGAACACCGAGATTGCCGCGATTTTGAAGCTGCCCGATGTGGCCGAAAAAATCGCTTCGCAAGGCGGTGAAATCATTGGCGGCACGCCCGAGTCGTTTGCGGCCTTCATTCCCGAAGACAGCGCTTCCTGGGCCAAGCTGGTCAAAGACGCCAATGTGCGCGTGGACTGATGTGTGAAAGCCATTCCCAAAACCACTGACCTGTGCGATGCCTGCGATGAAGCTCAGGCCTGCGCTGTGCTGTTTCAAAGTTACGGCTTGCGACGGTCCTTCACCGGGCCGATCCGCACCCTGCGCATCCACGAAGACATTGCCTTGATGCGCGACACCGTGAGCCAGCCTGGCCTAGGCCAAGTGCTGGTGATCGACGGCGGTGGTTCGGTGGCGCGGGCCTTGTTTGGAGACGTGATGGCCGAGCTGGCCTCGCGCAATGGCTGGGCGGGTTTGGTCATTCATGGGGTGGTGCGCGATGCCATTGAGCTGAATGGCATCGACATTGGCGTGAAGGCTTTGGGCACGGTGCCCAAGCGCGGAAACCGCACCGGTGCGGGCGAGCGCGATGTGCCTGTGCACTTTGGCGGCGTGACCTTCATGCCCGGTGACCATGTGGTGGTCGATGCCGATGGTGTGATCGTGCTGCCCACAGGTTTGACAGCGGCCGACATTGCCATAGAAGACGTGGTGGCGGCGACCGCCGCCTATGCAGCAGGCCCGGCGGCAACACCCAAGCCATGAGCCCTCCCACCCTGTACCAGCGCATCGTGGATGCGCACACGGTGCGGCCGCTGGGGGACAGCGGACAAATTTTGCTGTACGTGGACCGCCAGGTGCTGAACGAATACACCAGCCCACAGGCTTTTGCGGCCTTGCATGCGCAAGGGCGGAAAGTGTGGCGCCACTCCGCCACTTTTGCGGTAGTGGACCATGTGAACGCCACCACGCCGGTGCGCAATGCACGCACCATGGTGCTGGTCGATGCCGACCGCGCCAAACAGGTGAGCACGCTGGCCGAGAACTGCGCGCGGCACGGCATTGAGCTGTTTGACATGCTGGACGAGCGCCAAGGCATTGAGCATGTGGTGGCCAGCGAGCAAGGCTGGGTGCTGCCGGGCATGGTGATGGCGGCGGGCGACAGCCACACCACCACCCACGGGGCCATGGGGGCTTTGGGTTTTGGCATTGGCAGCAGCGAGATCGAACACCTGCTGGCCACCCAAACGCTGATTTACCGCCCACAAAAAAACATGCGCGTCACGGTGCACGGCCAACTGCCTGCTGGGGTGACGGCCAAAGACCTGGTGCTGAGCCTGATCGCGCAGATCGGGGCCGATGGGGCGTCGGGCCATGTGATCGAATACGTCGGCGAGGCGATTCGGGCCCTGGGCGTGGAAGGCCGCTTGACGCTGTGCAACATGAGCGTGGAGGCCGCTGCGCGTGGCGCCATCGTTGCGCCCGATGACCGGCTGTTTGATTATTTGCATGGCCGACCCCGTGTGCCGCAAGGCGCGCAGTGGGACGAGGCCGTGGCGCATTGGCGCTTGCTGCGCAGCGACGACGGTGCGGTGTTTGACCGCGAGGTCAGCCTGAACGCCAGCACACTGGCCCCACGCGTGACTTGGGGCACCAGCCCGGACCAGGGCGTGCCCATCGACGGCGTGGTGCCCGACCCCGCGCACGAAAGCGACCCACAACGCCAGCGCGGCATGCAACGCGCCTTGGCTTACATGGACTTGCAACCCGGCCAGGCTTTGCAGGGCTTGCCCATCAGCCACGCTTTCATTGGCTCGTGCACCAACAGCCGCATTGACGACCTGCGCGATGCGGCGCGTTTTCTCAAGGGCCGACGTGTCGCGCCGGGTGTGCGGGCCTTGGTGGTGCCCGGCTCGTCGATGGTGCGTGCGCAGGCCGAGGCCGAAGGCATTGCCCGCATTTTTGAAGAAGCGGGTTTTGAATGGCGTCAGGCCGGTTGCTCGATGTGCGTGGCCATGAACGAAGACCACCTGAACGCCGGGGACCGCTGTGCCTCCAGCACCAACCGAAATTTTGAAGGCCGCCAGGGCCTGGGGGCGCGCACCCACCTGATGAGCCCCGCCATGGCGGCGGCGGCGGCGGTCACAGGCGCGCTGACCGACTTGCGCAACCTGCCCTGTCATTGAAAGCCCTGGCATGACTTGCGCATTTCAAGCCATCTCGACCCTTGCGGGCACCGCCTGTGCCCTGCCCTTGCCGCATGTGGACACCGACCAGATCATGCCCAAGCAATTCCTCAAGGGCATCGATCGGCAAGGCCTGGCGCAAGGCTTTTTGCACGACATGCGTTTTGATGCATCGGGCCAAGTGCGCCGCGATTTTGTGTTGAACCAAGCGCCGTGGACGAAGGCGAAATTTTTGATCACAGGTGCCAACTTTGGCTGTGGCTCGAGCCGCGAACACGCGGTATGGGGCATGCGCGAGTTGGGCATCCGCTGCGTTCTGGGCACCAGCTTTGGCGGCATTTTCAGCGACAACTGCATGCGCAATGGCGTGCCTGCGCTGGTGTTGCCTGCCGCAGAAGTGACGCGCTTGATGGCCCTGGCCCAAGACCCGCAGCGTTGCCAAATGGCGCTGGACTTGGCAGCCCAAACGCTGCACACCCCGGCCGATGATCAGACCTTGCACTTTGACATCGACCCGCTGCACCAAGAGATGCTGCTGCGCGGCCTGGATGCGGTGGGCATGAGCCTGATCCATGCGGCGGACATTCAAGCGTTTGAAGCCCGTTATTTACAGGCCAACCCCTGGGTGATGCCGCCTCAGAAAAAGCCCCCGCAGAAAAATCCTCCACAAGAGAATTCACATGGTCCATTACTTTGACGAAGCCCGCGTTCAGCAATTGCTGAGCGTGCCCGATTTGCTGCAAGGCGTGCGCGAAGCCCTGGTGGCGCTGACGCTGGGCCAGGTGCTGCAGCCGCTGCGCATGGTCATGCCCATTGGCGATGCCTCAGCCGATGGCCTGCTGTTCTTGAAGCCCGCCCAACTGGGCGATGCGCTGAGCACCAAGCTCATCACCTTGGTGCCCGGCAACGCGCAAAAGGGTTTGCCCACGCTGCTGAGCACCATTGTGTTGATGGACCCGGCCACCGGCCAGACCCTGGCCGTGATGGAGGGCAACACCATCACCGCCATGCGCACGGCAGCGGCATCTGCCGTTGCGGCCGATGCGCTGGTGCCGCGTACGCCCCAGGTGGTGGCCATGTTGGGCAGTGGCGTGCTGGCGCGCAGCCACGCGCAAATGCTGCGGGCGGTGCGCGAGGTCTCCGAGATCCGCGTTTGGAGCCCCACGGCCGCCAACGCGCAGCAGTGCGCACGCGACATTGGCGGTGTGGCCTGCGCCAACGCCGAAGATGCGGTGCGCGGCGCCGACATCGTGTGCACCGTGACCAACGCCAGCGAGCCAGTGCTGCAAGGCGCCTGGCTCAAGCCCGGCGCTTTTGTCGCCGCCGTGGGCGCACCCCGCCCCACTTGGCGCGAGTTGGACAACGCCGCCATGCGCCACTGGGTGGTGGCCGACCAACGTGAAGCCGCCGAAAAAGAATCGGGCGATGTGCTGCTGTCGGGGGCCACCGTAGCGGCCGAGATCGGCGAGATTTTGTGCGGGCGTATTGCGCCACCACCACCGGGCACGACCATCATTTTCAAATCATTGGGTCAGGCGGTCGAAGACACGGTGGCGGCCCGCTTGGTGTTTCGGGCGGCCTTGGCCGAGGGAAACCGGGGATGAACCGCGCCGATGTGGTGATCGTAGGCAGTGGCGTGATGGGCGCGGCCACCGCCTGGTGGCTCACGCGTTTACAGCCGGGCTTGAAAGTGACGCTGGTCGAGTCGGACACGCGATACGAAAAAGCATCGTCGTCGCTGTCGGCCAGCTCCATTCGTCAGCAATTCACCTGCCCCGTCAACATCCGTTTGAGCCAATTTGGCATCGCGTTTTTGCGCGAAGCAGAGCAGCACTTGAGCTTGCCCGATCACCCCTTGGCACTGGGTTTGCAAGAGCCGGGCTATTTGTACCTGGCCCAGCGCGAGCAAGCGGCGGCCCTGCAAACGGCGCACCAGATTCAAAAGCAAGCTGGGGCCGATGTGGCTCTGCTGACGCCCGAGGCTTTGCGCCAACGCTACCCGTGGCTGAATGTGGACGATGTGGCGCTGGGCAGCCTGGGCTTGAGCGGTGAGGGTTGGTTTGACGGCCCTGCCCTGCACCAGGCGTTTCTGAAAAAAGCCATGGCCCAAGGCGTGCAGCGGCTGCACGACCGGGTGGTGGGCATGGACCACACGGCCACGCAGATCACGGGTGTTCGCCTGGCCAGCGGTGGCCTCTTGCACGGCGGTCAGGTGGTCAATGCCGCAGGCGCCTGGGGCGGCGAAGTGGCCACCATGGCCGGGGTGCAGCTCCCGGTGGTGGGGGCCAGGCGGACGGTGTTTGTGTTGTCATGCCCCGAGCCCTTGCCGCAGTGCCCTTTGCTGATCGACCCCACGGGTTGGTGGCTGCGGCCTGAGGGTCGGTTTTTGATCAGCGGCGCTGAGCCCTCTCATACCGAGCCTGGCTTGCCGCTGGAGCCCGACTGGTCCGAGTGGAACGACGAACAATGGGCTTCTCTGGCGCACCGCATTCCGGCTCTGGCCGCGCTGCGGGTGGAGCGCGCTTGGGCGGGTTATTACGAGATGAACACCTTCGATCACAACGCCGTGATCGGCCCACACCCCGAATTGCGCAACCTGTATTTCATCAACGGGTTTTCAGGCCACGGCATGCAGCACGCAGCAGGCGCTGGCCTGGCACTGGCCGAGTGGATGCTGCTGGGGCAAGCGCAGACCATCGACGTGCAAGAGCTGGGCTTTGAGCGCTTGGTACAAAACCGCCCGTTGCGCGAGTTGGCGGTGATCGGCTGAGGCTAAAGGTCTTCCCGGGCTTCGATCTGCAGTCGCTGCACCACCGCGCCCCGCGTGCCTGCCACAGCGCGGATTCTCAGAGCCGGACCGGCTTCGAGCACCACACGGCAGTGGTAATCGAGCCCATCGGTCTGGCCCGGGCAACTGCTGGCAATCCGGCGGTGCCATTGCCGCTTGCCATCGATTTCCAGCGTCAACGCGTGCCAGGCCTCGGCGTTGTCTTCGGGCACGCGCACCAGCAAACTCACATCGATGTCGAACGTGCGTGACCGCTTGAGTGCGCCGGGAATATTGAGCACCGCCACCGCATCGCCCACCTCGATGCGCCACAACTCAGGTTTTGCGGTGGACGCCATGGCCTTCAGGCTTGAAGCATGGTCTGAAGTTCGCCGCGGTCAATCAGGCGGCGCAGGTCATTGGCTCCACCGACCAAAGTGCCGCGCACAAAGACCATCGGGAAAGTGGGCCATCCCGTCCACATCTTCAGGGCATTGCGCAAACGCCATTGCGAAAAATAGCTGCCGAATTCGATGTATTCATGTGCCACACCCGCCGCAGTCAAGGCCTTGCGAGCCTTGGCCACAAAGGGGTTGCCGGACAAACCCACGACCACCACTGGATGCTGGGCGATGGCCGTTTGAACTTGCGCAACCACAGCCCCATGCCATTGCGCAATGAACGGGCGAATGCTGGGATGGATGGCGGACTCGGCCAGTACAGGTCTGATCATGGGTTCATTTCAAAGGTAGAGACGAAGATGTGGCCGCATCACAAAGAGAGTGCACAATGAAAAACGGGTTACAACTTTTAGAGATGTAACCCATTGATTTCATTGGTATAAATGGTCGGCGTGGCGGGATTCGAACTCGCGACCCCTTGCACCCCATGCAAGTGCGCTACCAGGCTGCGCTACACGCCGACAAGCTGCAAATTATAGCTTGAATCCAAGCCTTTTCAGACCGTGAGCATCGCGCGAATTTGCAAAAGCTCTTGGTGCACCGACAAGGCCGATTCAAAACCTGGCCGGTACGACGGATGGGGTGTCATGTCATGGGCCAGTTCATCTGGCAGCTCGCCATCTGCCGCTTCGATTTCAGCGCTGTTGTCTTCCAGCCCGTCATCCAGAAATGCCCCTGAGCGCATGAGTTGACGCTCACTCTGAGTCAACTCCAGCAGCTTGTTTCGTGCGCCGCTGATGGTAAAGCCTTGGTCGTACAAGAGCCCACGTATTCTGCGGATCATCATCACTTCATGACGCTGGTAATAGCGGCGGTTACCCCGTCGTTTGACCGGACGAAGTTGCGTGAATTCCTGCTCCCAATACCGCAAGACATGCGGCTTGACGCCACACAGCTCACCCACCTCACCAATGGTGAAGTAGCGTTTGGCTGGAATGGCGGGAAGCAAACTGTCCATGACTGACAACACGTTATCTGGAAAACCTTGGAGCTTACTGCAAGTGTGTTCACCTCGTCCAGCCCTGATTTGGGCTTGCAAACGCGTGATCCATTGCGCAGGCGAAAAATACACCTGAATCTGATTCCAAAACAAAAAAGCCTAAGTAGAAATCTACTTAGGCTTTCCGTTTTGGCGGAGTGGACGGGACTCGAACCCGCGACCCCCGGCGTGACAGGCCGGTATTCTAACCAACTGAACTACCACTCCTGATAGCTGAAGCTTTTGCCAGAGAGCTGATGCAAACTGGCCAAGTGCTACAAAACTTGGCGACCCTACGGGGATTCGAACCCCGGTACTCACCGTGAAAGGGTGATGTCCTAGGCCTCTAGACGATAGGGTCATAACCTGGACGGATTCTTTCGAATCATCTCGACACTTTGGTGGAGGTAAACGGGATCGAACCGATGACCTCTTGCATGCCATGCAAGCGCTCTCCCAGCTGAGCTATACCCCCTTTGGTACAACGTTGCGCATTGCTGCTGGACCGTTATGCCTCGTTGGTGTCGAGACCCGAATTATAGACAGAAATTCAGGCGTTTTTCAAGCGCTGTAGAATTTTTTCACGGTGACTCAAGGCCAGCACCGCGTCCAGTGAGGGGGTCTGTGCAGTGCCCATCACCAACACCCGAACCGGCATGGCCAAGAGCGGCATTTTGAGACCGGTTTCAGTCAAGGTTTCTTTGACCATGGCCGCAATCGATGCCTTGTCCCAAGCACATGCCGCTAACTTGTCGGCCAACAAGGCCAGCGCCGGTTTGACGGCATCGGTCACATGCAAAGTCTTTTCCTCAGCATTGGGCACCACGTCCAAATAGAAGGCTGAAATCCATTGCGCCAAAACCACCAGCGTGTCGCAACGGTCTTTGAACAAACCGCAGATGCTGGCCAAGCGCTCGTCGGCCACCACCGACAACTTGGCCAAGAAAGGCTGAACATGCCGGGCCAGTTCGGCGTCGTCCATGGCCTTGAGGTGTTGGGCGTTGACCCACTTGAGTTTGGCTTCGTCAAACTGCGCAGCGCTGCGGCCCAAGTGGTCCAGATTGAACCACGCCAGAAACTGCGCGCGGCTGAAAATTTCATCGTCGCCGTGGCTCCAGCCCAAGCGTGCGAGATAGTTGACCATGGCATCGGGCAAATAGCCTTCGTCGCGGTAGGCGGTCACGGCTTTGGCCCCGTTGCGCTTGCTCATCTTTTCACCCTGCTCGTTCAGCACTGTGGGCAGATGGGCATACACCGGGGGGACTTTGCCCAGGGCGTGAAAGATGTTGATCTGGCGCGGGGTGTTGTTCACATGATCGTCACCACGGATGACGTGCGTGATTTGCATGTCGATGTCGTCCACCACCACACAGAAGTTGTAGGTGGGCGTGCCGTCAGGCCGCGCGATGACCAGATCGTCCAGCTCGTCGTTGCTGATCTCGATGCGGCCTTTGACTTTGTCGTCCCAAGCCACCACACCTCCCATCGGGTTATTGAAGCGCAGCACAGGCTTCACGCCTTCGGGAATTGCAGGCAAGGTTTTGCCCTCAGCTGGACGCCAAGTGCCGTCATAGCGAGGCTTTTCCTTGTTGGCCATTTGGCGCTCACGCAGCGCGTCCAAGGCTTCCATGCTCATGTAGCAGGGGTAAACATGGCCTGCGGCAATCAGCTCAGCCAAGACCGCCTTGTAGCGGTCCATGCGTTGCATTTGATAAAACGGGCCTTCGTCGTGGTTGAGCTCCAACCACGCCATGCCTTCGATGATCACGTCCACAGACGCTTGCGTGGACCGGTCCAGATCGGTGTCTTCGATGCGCAAAATAAAGTCGCCACCCGTAGCACGGGCAAAGGCCCAGGGGTACAAAGCCGAGCGGATGTTGCCCAAATGAATGAAGCCTGTAGGCGATGGGGCAAAGCGGGTGCGGGTGCGTGCAGGCGCGCTAGAAAGGGTGTTGGTCATATCAAAGGGTGTCGAGACCACGGGACAGGTCTTTCTGAATGTCTTGTGGGTACTCCAAGCCCACCGCCACGCGGATCAGGCCTTGGCCAATGCCTGCAGCTTGGCGCTGCGCTTCGGTCAGGCGACCGTGCGAGGTGCTGGCGGGGTGCGCTACCAAGGTTTTGGTGTCGCCCAAGTTGGTGGACAGCGAGAGCATTTGCATCTGGTCCAACACATGAAAGGCCCGCTGCCGTGCTTGTTCAGGGCCATCGGCCTTCACGTCAAACGAAAGCACCGCACCGCCCAAGCCCGACATCTGGCGCATGGCCAAGTCGTGCTGTGGGTGGCTGGCCAAACCAGGGTAATGCACGCGGGCCACCGCGGGATGCTTTTCCAGCCACTCGGCCAACATTTGCGCACGGGCTGATTGGGCCCGCATCCGCAGGTCCAGCGTCTCGAGGCCCTTGAGCACCACCCAGGCATTGAAGGGCGCGAGCGTCATGCCGCCACTTTTGAGCACGGGCAAAAACTTTTCAGTGATCATCTGCTGTGGGGCGCACAGCGCGCCCGCCATCACGCGGCCCTGTCCGTCCAAATACTTGGTGCCCGAGTGCGTGATGATGTCGGCCCCCATCTGTGCGGGTCGTTGCAAAGCGGGCGTGGCAAAGCAGTTGTCCAGCGCAAACAAAGCGCCTGCGTTGTGGGCGATGTCGGCCAGCGCCTGAATGTCGCACACCTCGGTCAGCGGGTTGGTGGGGGTTTCGGCAAACAACAAGCGCGTGTTGGGACGGACGGCCGCTTGCCATTCTTTCAAATCGGTTTGCGAAACAAAACTGGACTCCACGCCAAACTTGGCGAGGTCCGAGCCAATCAGCTTGATGGTCGAGCCAAACATGGAGCGTGAGCACACCACATGGTCGCCCGCCTTCAAGAGCCCCATGCACATCATCAAGATGGCGGACATGCCCGAGGAAGTTCCCATGGCGGCTTCGGTGCCCTCGAGGGCCGCCAAGCGGATTTCCATGCTGGTGACCGTGGGGTTGCCGTAGCGGCCATAGGTGTAGCCCTCTTCGTCGCCCGCAAAACGGCGGGCGGCAGATTCGGCTGTGGGTTGCACGTAACCGCTGGTCAAGTACAGCGCTTCGGAGTTTTCGCCATACTGGCTGCGCTCAACCGCGGCACGCACAGCCAGGGTTTCGATGTGCAAATCGTCAAATCGGGAGGGTTCGGTCATGTTGCGGTCTCACACGCTGGCGTTGGGCAAAGCCAAACGCGAATTGTCTTCATCACCCTCTTCGGCTTGAGGGCGGGTTTGGTTCAAACGGCTGATGTCGTCGGCAGAAATATCGCCCGTCACGTACACCCCATCAAAGCAAGACGCGTCGAAATCAGACAATGCACCCGCCGCGTTGACACGCGCTTGGGCCACGGCCGTTTTCATGGCGTCCACGTCTTGGTAAATCAGGGCGTCACAGCCAATGATTTGACGGATTTCTTCGATGCTGCGGCCGTGCGCCACCAGCTCTTGGCTGGTCGGCATGTCGATGCCATACACGTTGGGGTAGCGCACGGGGGGCGCTGCGCTGGCCATGTAGACCTTGCGCGCACCCGCGTCACGCGCCATCTGAACGATCTCGCGGCTGGTGGTGCCGCGCACAATCGAGTCATCTACCAGCAGCACATTGCGGCCCTTGAATTCGCTCACGATGGTGTTGAGTTTTTGACGCACCGACTTTTTGCGCACCGCTTGGCCCGGCATGATGAACGTGCGGCCCACGTAGCGGTTTTTGACAAAGCCCTCGCGGTAGGGAATGCCCAACAAATGGGCCAATTGCGTGGCGCTGGGCCGGCTCGACTCGGGGATCGGGATCACCACATCGATGTCGCTCGGCGGCAGGGTAGAAATGACGCGCTTGGCCAGCGTCTCACCCAGGTTCAAACGGGCTTGGTAGACCGAAATACCGTCCATGGTGGAGTCGGGGCGGGCCAAGTAAACGTACTCAAAAATGCAAGGGCTCAATTGCGTTTTTTCAGCGCAGGGCTGGGTGTGCATTTGCCCTTCCAGGTCGATAAAAATGGCTTCGCCTGGGGCCACATCGCGCTCAAACTGGTGCCCCGTGCCATCCAGCGCCACCGACTCGCTGGCCAGCATGATGGAGCCGTCTTGGCCACGGCCCATGCACAAGGGACGAATGCCGTGCGGATCGCGAAAAGCCACCAGGCCATGGCCCGCAATCAAGGCGATCACCGCGTAAGAGCCTTTGACACGGCGGTTCACGCCGCGCACGGCCTCAAACACATCCATGGGTTTGAGCGGCAAACCGCGTGTGGTTTTTTCCAGCTCGTGGGCCAACACGTTGAGCAGGACTTCGGAGTCGCTGTCGGTGTTGATGTGGCGGTGGTCATTGGAAAACAACTCGGACTTGAGCGCGTGCGCATTGGTCAGGTTGCCGTTGTGCACCAGCACCAGGCCAAACGGGGCATTCACATAAAAAGGTTGTGCTTCTTCTTCGCTGAAGGCGTTGCCCGCCGTGGGGTAACGCACCTGCCCCAGGCCGCAGTTGCCCGGCAAGCTGCGCATGTTGCGCGTGCGGAACACGTCGCGCACCATGCCCTTGGCCTTGTGCATGAAAAACTTGCGGTCCAGCTGCGTGACGATGCCCGCCGCGTCTTGACCCCTGTGCTGCAAAAGCAACAAGGCGTCATAAATCAACTGGTTGACCGGAGCGCTGCTGACAACGCCGACAATTCCACACATACTTTTATCCGTTCAAAAAATCGATGCACCCGGCCATGTTCAAGGCAAATAATCAACCAACGCTTGCGGCAACAACGGCTTGAGGCCCCTGAGCGCGAGGTCCAACCAGGCCGGGCCCACAGCACCCCGCCACCATTCCTCTTTCGACAAACCCAAGAGTTGCAAGACCACCGTCAAGGCCAACAAGAGCACCACGCCGCGCGCCAAACCAAAAACACCGCCGAGCGCTCGGTCCACCGGGCGCAAACCCACGGTTTCCACCAGTTTTTTGACCAGCCAGGACACCAAGCCGGCCGCAAACAAGGCCACGACAAACACCAAGGCAAATGCCACCGCGTACTGCACCTGGGCAGCGGCTTCTTTGAGAAAAGGCAAAAATGCCACGGCTTCGGCGGCCCACCACTGCGCCAAGATGAAGGCAGCCAGCCACCCGGCCAGAGACAGCACCTCGTAAACCAGTCCGCGCCACAAGCCCACCAACATGGAGGCCAACAACACCGCCAACAAAATCCAGTCGGTCAGGGCTATGGCCATGTCAGATTCTCAAGACGGCCGCTGGCAACTCGAGTTTGCGAACTTTGGCAGCCGCTTTTTCAGCCTCATCTCGGTTACTGAATGGCCCTAACCGAACCCGAGTGGAGGTTTTCCCATCTTTTCCATCCACCACCTGGGTGAAGGTGCTCAACCCCGCCTGCTCCAACTTGCGGCGCACTTCGCGAACCTTGGCCAGGTCGCTGAAGGCGCCCACCTGAACCACATGCCGTTCGCCCGCAGCCTCAGGGGGCTTGCCATCCAGCAACGCCCGGGCTTTGTTGCCATCGTCTTTGGGCTTGGCCGAAGCCTCAACCGGTTGGGTCAAGGGCTCTTGCGCTCGCGTGGGCTCATCCATACGCTCGGGCTTGGCGCTCTGTACCACTTCTTCTTTCGCATCCAACCCCTCTTGCACGGGCAAAGGTTGGGCTTCGGGCAACAAGGGTTTGGCAGGGCTGGCATCGGCAGGCAAGGCCTGCGTCACTTTCAAAGGGGCACTGGTGGGACGATCCGGGATCAGGATCGGGGTGTCCACCGCGACAGGGCGCGGTTGCGTGTCAAACATCAAAGGGAAACCGACAACGGCCAGCAGGACCAAGACCACAGCACCGATCAGGCGATGGCGGGCGCGTCGACGCACCAACTCGACGCTCTCACCCGATCCGGGCGAGACCGTTTCGGCAGAGGCTGGAGATGAGGCCGCTTGACCCGGAAAACGGAACTTGAAAAACGCCATGGCAGGTGCTCAGGGGCTGAGGTGTTTGGCTTGCAGACGCGGAATGCCGTTTTGCAAAACACCGCCCACGGTATAGAAGGAGCCAAAGACGACGATTCTATCAGCCGGGTCTGCGGCTTCGATGGCCGCCTGCAGGGCCTGCATAGGGTGGGCGTGAGCGCTGGAAGCAACATCTGTGCGGGTGTTTTGTGCCTGCCAAGCGTGCTGCAAATCGGCCGCTTTGGCGGCACGGGGCAAGGGCAAATCGGTGAAATACCATTTGTCCACCATCGGGTTGACCTTTTGCAGCATGGGCAATAGATCTTTGTCGGCCATGGCCCCAAAAACCGCGTGGGTGGTGGGATAAAAACCCATGGCGTCCAGGTTGGCCGCCAGCGCCGCCACCGAATGCGGGTTGTGTGCCACATCCAGCACCAAAACCGGCTGCCCTGGCACGATCTGGAAGCGCCCGGGCAACTTCACCATGGCCAGACCGTTGCGCACAGCCTGGGCGGCAATGGGAATGCGCTGGCGCAAGGCTTCCAGCGCGGCCAGCACGCCCGCGGCGTTGATCAGTTGGTTGGCCCCGCGCAGCGCCGGGTAGGCCATGCCGCTGTAACGGCGATCGCGCCCCGCCCAGGCCCACTGTTGCTTGTCGCCCGAAAAATTGAAATCCCGGCCAAACAGCCAGAGCTCGGCCCCCACGGCGGCGGCATGATCGATCACGCTTTGCGGTGGCACCGGGTCACTCACGATCACCGGCCGCCCGGCACGCATGATGCCCGCCTTCTCGAAACCAATGCGCTCGCGGTCTTTGCCCAAAATGGCCATGTGGTCCAGATCGATGCTGGTGATCACCGCGCAATCGGCGTCGATGATGTTGACCGCGTCCAGCCGCCCGCCCAAGCCGACTTCCAAAATGGCCACGTCCAAATGGGCCTGAGCCATCAGGCTCAGGATGGCCAGCGTGCTGAACTCGAAATAAGTCAGGCTGACATCGCCTCGGACCGCCTCGACAGCCGCAAAAGCTTCGGCGAAAGCTTCGGGCGAGGCCGACTCGCCGTGCAGGCGGCAGCGTTCTTCAAAATCAACCAAATGTGGCGAGGTGTAAACACCTGTGCGGTAACCGGCTTGCAGCAGCACCGCCTCCAGCATGGCGCAGGTCGAGCCCTTGCCGTTGGTGCCCGCCACGGTGATCACCGGGCAGTCAAAACGCAGCGCCATGCGGTCGGCCACGGTTTTCACGCGGTCCAGCCCCATGTCAATGGCCACCGGGTGTAACTGCTCGCACCAGTCGAGCCATTCCTGTAGAGTCTTCATAGGCGGCGATTGTCGCCCAGTCTTGTCACATTTAACTTCGTCAAACCCCCATGGACCCCATTGTTTACGGCATTCCCAATTGCGACACCGTCAAAAAAGCCCGCACCTGGCTGGCCGATCACGGCTTGAACGCGGTCTTTCACGATTTCAAAAAACAAGGCGTGCCCGAAACGCAGCTGGACACTTGGCTGACCGCTGTGGGCTGGGAAACCCTGCTCAACCGCAAAGGCACCACTTGGCGCAAACTGGACGCTGCCGTGCAAACGGGCGTGACGGGCCGCGAAAGCGCCAAAAAGGTCATGCTGGCGCATGCCAGCACCATCAAACGGCCGGTCATTGCCTGGCCCTCGGGTCGGGTCACCGTGGGCTTCACGCCAGACCAATGGCCTGTCTGAGAAAAAACAGGGCATCAACTTTACGTTTCAGCCATAAAGAACCGGGCATCCAACGCTAAACTCGTTCACATTGATTTGACGGAGAAACCGATCATGAAAACCCTGATGACCACATTTTTACTGGCAGCCACCGGTCTGACGCAGGCCCAGGAAGTCGGCCAAGTGATCTCTCGCACCGCGGTGTACCAACAAGTCGCCGTGCCACGCCAAACCTGCACGCAAACCCCCGTGGCCGTGCAAAACACCACATCCGGCGCAGGGGCCCTGATGGGCGCCATCGCCGGTGCTGCGGTCGGCAACCAGGTCGGGGGCGGCTCGGGCCGCGCCTTGGCCACCGTGGCCGGCTTCATGGGTGGCGCCATCTTGGGCGACCGCATCGAAAATCCCGGCAGTCAGATTCAAAATCAAACCACTTGCACCACCCAGACCGTTTACGAAAACCGCTTGAGCGGTTACAACGTGGTGTACGAATACGCTGGCAAGCAATACAGCGTGCAACTGCCGCAAGACCCAGGCCCCACCATCCAGTTGCAAGTCACCCCCATCGTCCCGCCCCTGTCTGCAGCGCCCACGGATACGGTGGTGACCACCACCACCGCGCAGGCCCCCGTCATCACCGAATCCCGTGTGTTGTACGTGCCCACCCCGGTTTACCGCAGCTACCCCCCGGTCTACACCAACATCAATTTGGGTTGGGGCTGGAGCAATGGCCACGTTCACAGCCGCCGCCACGGCCACGGCCAGTGGCGCTGAAAGCCCCTGATCACCGCTCACCGCCGATCCCAGATCCGATCGGCCGTCTGGCCTAAAATGACGGGTTGACCGGCCACCAAGGGCGTCTACAGACGCCCTTTTCCATTGACGCGGGATGGACCCGCCCCTTTGAAGCATCACCCATGACCACCCAAACCATCGACGGCGTCTCCGTCAACACCCAAGCCAATGTTTACTTTGACGGCAAGTGCGTCAGCCACGGCCTGACCCTCGCCGACGGCACCAAACTGTCGGTGGGCGTGATCTTGCCCGCCACCTTGACCTTCAACACCGGCGCGCCTGAAATCATGGAATGCGTGGGCGGCTTTTGCGAATACAAGCTCGACGGCAGCACAGCGTGGGTCAAGTCCAGCGCAGGCGAAGAGTTCAGCGTGCCCGGCAACTCCAAGTTCGAGATCCGTGTGACCGAGGCCTACCACTACATCTGCCACTTCGGTTGATCCGAGTTCTGATCGAAACCCCATGAGCACCATCTTGCAAAACCTGCCCAAAGGGCAAAAAGTCGGTATCGCCTTCTCGGGCGGCCTGGACACTTCCGCCGCCCTGCTGTGGATGAAGAAAAAGGGCGCCCTGCCCTACGCCTACACCGCCAACCTGGGCCAGCCCGACGAGTCCGACTACAACGAGATTCCCCGCAAGGCGATGGAATACGGCGCCGAAAAAGCCCGCCTGGTCGACTGCCGCACCCAGCTTGCCTACGAGGGCATTGCCGCGATACAGAGCGGCGCTTTCCACATCTCCACCGGTGGCATCACCTACTTCAACACCACCCCACTGGGCCGCGCTGTCACGGGCACCATGCTGGTCGCCGCTATGAAGCAAGACGACGTCAACATCTGGGGCGATGGTTCCACCTTCAAGGGCAACGACATCGAGCGCTTTTACCGCTACGGTTTGTTGACCAACCCGAGCCTCAAGATCTACAAGCCTTGGCTCGACCAGCTGTTCATCGACGAGTTGGGCGGCCGCGCCGAAATGAGCGCGTTCATGACCGCCAACGGTTTTGGTTACAAGATGAGCGCCGAAAAGGCCTACTCCACCGACAGCAACATGCTGGGCGCGACCCACGAAGCCAAAGACCTGGAAAGCCTGCAAAGCGGCATGAAGATCGTCAACCCCATCATGGGCGTGGCGTTCTGGAAGCCCGAAGTCGAGGTGAAAGCCGAAGAAGTGAGCGTGCGCTTTGAAGAAGGCATGCCCGTGGCGCTGAACGGCGTGGAATACGCCGACCCGGTGGAGCTGTTCCTCAAAGCCAACGAAATCGGCGGCCGCCATGGCTTGGGCATGAGCGACCAGATCGAAAACCGCATCATCGAAGCCAAGAGCCGCGGCATCTACGAAGCCCCCGGCATGGCCATGCTGCACATCGCCTACGAGCGCTTGGTCACCGGCATCCACAACGAAGACACCATCGAGCAGTACCGCATCAACGGGCTGCGCCTGGGCCGCTTGTTGTACCAAGGCCGCTGGTTTGACCCGCAGTGCATCATGCTGCGCGAAACCGCCCAGCGCTGGGTGGCCCGTGCCGTGACCGGCACCGTGACACTGGAACTGCGCCGTGGTAACGACTACAGCATCCTGAACACCGACAGCCCCAACCTGACTTATGCGCCCGAGCGCCTGAGCATGGAAAAGGTGGAAGACGCGCCGTTCAGCCCGCTTGACCGCATCGGCCAGCTGACCATGCGCAACCTAGACATCACCGACACCCGCGCCAAACTGGGCATCTACGCCCACACGGGCTTGTTGTCGGTGGGCGAAGGCCCGCACATCTACAAGCTGGATGGCAACGGCAAGAAGTGATTTTTGCTGTCCCAATGAAAAACGGCCTTCGGGCCGTTTTTTTTGTCTGGTTCTGTCGCTGTTACCGCCTTGTCACTGCGGCCAGCCGGCCAGCCTCATACTCGCTTCGCTCGCCAAATCGGCTGGTCCGGCAGGCCTCAGTGACAAGGCTACAAGATTGGCCTATTTTGCTTAATGAGCGGGCCCCCTCCCGGTCCGCAATGGCCTCGGGAGTCCAAAACAAATCCATCAGCCAGCCGCTTCAAGCTTGCTGCGAGTGGCTGCACGACGCGCCGCGAATTGCGCCTCGACATCCGCTGCGGAAACCAGATTTCCGGCATTGGCCGAATCCAGTCCCGCCTGAACCTGCTGACGAAACCAGACCTCATGGTCGGTCGATGCCTGTTGTTGCAAAACAAATTCACGCATGAAATCACGGAGCAGTTGTGCACCGCTGCGATCCCGCCCTTTGGCCGCCAAGGTGAACTGTTTTTTCAACGATTCCTCGACCCGAAAAGTAAACGTTGCATCACTCATAGAAGCCTTATGTATTACAAAGAAAGTACATGGTAGCACTTCGCAAAGAATTCAGCGCCGGGTTGGGGCCTGAGAGGATGAGCCGATTTGGCGAGCGAAGCGAGTATGAGGTCGAACGCTCAGACCTCAACCCGGCGCGGCGCGGCAAAGCACCACGAACCGGAGCTCTCAAATGACAACAGGCTCCGGCTCCAACCGAATCCCAAACCGCTCGTACACGCTGGTCTGAATGGCCTTGGCCAGTGTCATCACTTCGCCCCCGGTGCAAGGGCTCTCGCGACCGCCGCGGTTGACCAGCACCAGCGCCTGCTTTTCATAGACACCGGCATGGCCGACGGTCTTGCCCTTCCAGCCACAGGCGTCGATCAGCCAGCCTGCCGCCAGCTTGATGCTGCCGTCGGGCATGGGGTAGTGCACCACCTTCGGGTCGCGGGCAATGATGTCGGCGCACTGCTCAGGCGTCACCGTCGGGTTCTTGAAGAAGCTGCCTGCATTGCCGATCACCGCCGGATCGGGCAGTTTGGCGCGGCGAATCGCCACCACCCAGTCAAAAATCTGCCGGGCATCGGGGCTGTGGATGCCGGTCTCGGCCATCTTGCGCTCCAAGTCCAGATAACCCAGCTCGGGTTTCCAGCGCTTGGGCAGCGCAAAGCGCACCCGCAGGATGACCGCACGGCCCGCCAAGCCCAGGCCATCCGGGCCGTCAGAGCCGACGGAGGCGTGTTTGAACACCGAGTCGCGGTAGCTGAAACCGCATTGCGCCGCATTCAGACTGAACAGCTCACCGGTAAAAAGGTCCATGGCGTCGAGCGACTCAAAGCGGTCTTGCAGCTCTACGCCATAAGCACCGATGTTTTGCACGGGCGATGCGCCCACCGTGCCTGGGATCAGCGCCAGGTTTTCCAGGCCGGGGTAACCGTTGTCCAGCGTCCACGCGACCAAGGCGTGCCAGTCCACGCCTGCGCCCGCCTCGACCACCCAGTGCTTGTCGGTCTCTACCGCCAAACGCATCCCCGGCACCTCGATTTTGAGCACCAGCGCCTTGACGTCGCCGGTGAGCACAATGTTGCTGCCGCCGCCCAAGACTTGACGGGGCAAAGTGGCCAAAGTGGGGTCGGCCAGCACGTCCAGCAGGTCGGCTTCGGAGCGCACACGCACCAATGCCAGCGCCTTGGAGGCGATGCCAAAGGTGTTGTACGGCTGCAAAGGGACGTTTTTCTCCAAGTTCATGGGAGAATTGTCGCATTCTCAACCTCGGACTTTTACCGCCATGCCCTCGTTTGATACCGTTTGCGAACCCAACATGGCCGAAGTGCGCAACGCTGTTGACACTTCCGCCAAAGAAATCGGCACCCGCTTTGACTTCAAAGGCACATCGGCCAAGATCGAGCTCAAAGACAAAGAGATCACGATGTTTGGCGACGCCGAATTTCAACTCACGCAGGTCGAAGACATCTTGCGCAACAAGCTCACCAAACGCAATGTGGACGTGCGCTTTCTGGACATTGGCAAGGTGGAAAAAATCGGCGGCGACAAGGTCAAGCAAGTGATCAAGGTGAAAAACGGCATCGAGACCGAAGATGCCAAGAAGATCACCAAGTTGATCAAGGAAAGCAAGATCAAGGTGCAAGCGTCCATACAGGGCGATGCGGTGCGTGTGACCGGAGCCAAGCGCGATGACTTGCAAGAAGCCATGGCGCTGCTGCGCAAAGACATGACCGAGTTGCCGCTGTCCTTCGACAACTTCCGCGATTGATCAGGGTTGAACCAGCGCTGCTTCAGCGCGTGGGCTCGTCCAAAAATCCGCCCGAGCGCAGCGTGACCACCAAGGTGTCGCGCCAGCCGCCCGGTTGTTCGGGCTGAATGGGGGTGGTCTCGTGGATCACACGGGTATCGTCCAGCAGCAACACGGACCAAGGTTCACTCAAGGTGAAGCGCTGGCCGCGCGGGCTGTCCATGTCAAACACCCGCGTCTCGCCGCCCTTGATGCCATGGCGACCCACCAAAAACACCGCTACCCAGTTCACCCCATCGCGGTGCGCGCCCTCGGGCGTGGGGCGGCCAATGCCGTCGGTGGTGTCGATGCGGAACTGGTGCGCCTCGGTGAACCAGGTCTGATCGCCCTGCGCGGCTGAGGCCACACGACCCAGCCAGCACAACAATTTTTGCCACGCCGCTTGTTGCACCACCTCGGGCGACATCGGTTCAAACCAACGCTGCATGCCGCCGTGCAAAGCGTTGTAAGACAAGGGCTGCCAATGGGCACGGTGCGGCGTGGCCGCTGTTATGTTGGCCGTGACCTCAAAACTTGCGTGACGGCGTCGGCGGTAGCGCCCACCATCCTTGAGGTACTGGTCTGGCGGCAAATCGTTCCAACTCGGCTCCAGCGCTTGCAAGTCCGTGATCGGGACACCCGCCAAAGCGCCCACACTCGCGGCATCGAGCACCGCAAAGCCTTGCGCGGCCAAAGTGGCCTTGAGTTGATCGGGTGCGGTCAAAGGGGGCAGCAGCGTTTGTTGGGGCATGAAAACGTCCAGGAGATCAGGCAAAGGACGCAAGCATAACGCCCAGTCGGTCCTGTTCTGACCAGATGGCACAGCACAAGGGTTTTCAAACCTCAAGGCTGACCTGCGTCAAAGCCCGCAGTCCCATGGCGACCTAAGCTGTGGCCTCAGAAAAGGACCGACGATGAGCAGACTGCAATGGAGCGACGGCTTGTCGCTGGACATGCCCGGCATGGACGATGAGCACAAAACTTTGGTCACCTTGCTGGATCTGGCGCATGAAGCCTCCGATCCGGTTTTGACATCACGCTGGCGCGATCTGGTGCAACACACCGCCCGCGTTTTTGAGCGGGAAGACCGCTGGATGCACATGACGCAATTTTCTTCAGACCACATCCACAGCACGCAACACAAGGTGGTGTTGAAAGTCATGCAAGAGGGCCTGCGCGTGGGCGAATCTGGCAACTTGGCACTGATCCGCAACATGGCGGCCGAACTGGGGCAATGGTTCGCCAACCACAGGCAATCCATGGATGCGGCGCTGGCCCTGCACCTGCGCCGGGTCGGCTATGACCCGGCCACGGGCGTGCTCAGCATGCCCGACGACATCGCCCTTGAGGACTGCGCTAGGTCCTCAATTCAAGCGTAACGCTGGCTGGCCAGCTTGGCCCCTTCGGCCAGGGCCTTGAGCTTGGCCTCGGCCACAGCCCGGCTCATGGGCGCCAGGCCGCAGTTGGTGCAAGCGATCAGGCGGTGCTTGGGCACGAACTGCAAGGCGCGGCCAATGGTGTCGGCGATTTCTTCAGCGGTTTCGATGGCCGGGTTGGCCACGTCGATCACGCCCACCATCACGTCTTTGCCTTCGAGCAGCTTCATCATTTCCATCGGCACATGCGAGTGCATGCACTCGAGGCTGACTTGCTGGATGCTGCTCTTGGCCAAGGCCGGAAACACCTTTTCGTACTGACGCCACTCGTCGCCCAAAGTCTTTTTCCAGTTGTTGTTGGCTTCGATGCCGTAGCCGTAGCAAATGTGGACCGCCGTCGTGCAGGTCAGGCCACGCGCGGCGATTTCGAGCGCCTGCACACCCCAGTCGGCCGCGTCGTCCATGTAGACGTTGAAAGCGGGTTCGTCGAACTGGATGATGTCCACGCCATCGGCCTGCAGCGCCAGCGCTTCTTGGTTGAGCAACTCGGCAAAGGCCATGGCCATCTTGACCTTGTCGCCGTAAAAACGGTCGGCCACGGTGTCCACAATCGTCATCGGGCCAGGCAAGGTGAATTTGAGTTTTTTCTTGGTGTGGGCGCGGGCCAGCTGGGCTTCAAAAGCATGCACGCGGCCCTTCAGACGCAGCGGCGCAACGACCTGCGGCACCTGCGCGTCGTAGCGGTTGTTGCGGATGCCCATGGTGACCTTGTTCACAAAGTCGATGCCCTCGACCTGCTCGACAAAGCCGTGCACAAAATGCTGACGGGCTTGTTCGCCGTCACCGATCACGTCCAGACCTGCGTCTTCTTGCGCCTTGATCCACAAGAGCGTGGCGTCGGCCTTGGCTTGCTGCAACTCAGGGCCTTGGGTGGTCCACTGGGGCCAAAGTTTTTCGGTTTCGGCCAGCCAGGCGGGTTTGGGCAAGCTGCCAGCGATTGCAGTGGTGAACATGTCAAAAATCCTGAGGGTTTAAAAAATCAAAGCGTGGAGTTTGCCGTCAATCCAAATTCTTGGGCGAGCAACTCGTAAGAGCGCATTTGCGCTGCAGGGTCATGCGTCCAGGTGATGACCACCAACTCGTCCACTTCGAGTCGGGCCGCCAATTGGCGCAGCTTGCGGCCCACGGTGGCTGCCGAGCCGATCAAGGCCGACTCGCGCAAGCGCTCCAGCGCAAACTGCTCGGCAGGGCTGTAAGCGCGTGCCGCTTCTTCGGGAGGCAGCAGCGCACCGATGCGGCCCAGGTTGCGGTCCATCTTCCAGCGGGCACGGCTTTCAAACAGACGCAGTGCTTCTTCGTCGGTGTCGGCTGCCAAAGCCCAGACACAAAGCGCTGCGGATGGCCTTTGCAGGCCCGCACTGGGTCGGAAAGTTTCTCGGTAAATCTGCAGGGCCTCGTCAGCGCCTTGCCCATCGGTGATGAAGTAAGCAAATGCATAAGGCAGCCCCAAGTGCGCCGCCAACTGAGCGCCATAGTCCGAACTGCCCAGCATCCAGACGTCGGGCGAGGTCTCCGACTGCGGGTAGGCGTAGACGTTGTGCCCCGGGTGGCCGGGCGGCAAGTTGTGCCCGCTCACCCAGGCTTGCAGCTCCATCACCTGCTGAGGAAAGCGCTCGGAGGCGTTGCGGTCAGGGTTGAGCAACTGCGCGGTGCGCCCATCGCTGCCCGGCGCGCGGCCCACGCCCAGATCAATGCGGCCCGGGGCCAAAGCATCGAGCACGCGAAACTGCTCGGCCACCTTGAGCGCCGCGTAATGCGGCAGCATCACGCCGGCGCTGCCAATGCGAATGCGCTGGGTGCGGGCGGCAATGGCCGCCATCAGCACTTCAGGGGCGCTGCCCACGATGCTGGGGTGGCTGTGGTGCTCGCTCACCCAAAAGCGGTGGTAGCCCAAGGCCTCGGCCTTTTCGGCCAACGCCAGGGTCTGGCGAATGGTGGCGTCTTGCCCGCGCCCTTCGGCGGCGGCAGACTGGTCAAGGACAGACAGTTTCAAGCTCATGTGGTTTTGGTTTCGGGGGCCAAAGCGGCCATTTCGGCCTCTTGCAGTGCCCGCCACATGACTTTGCCACTGCCGCTCTTGGGCAAAGCGTCGACAAAAGTCACAGCGCGGGGCATTTTGTAAACCGCCATGTTCTCACGGCACCAGTCGATGATGTCTTGCTCGCTGACTTTGCCCTTGTGGTCTTGCCGCAAAACCACCACCGCCTTGACCGACTCCCCCCGATACGCGTCACGGGTACCGATGATGCAAGCCTCCTGAATGGCCGGGTGGCGAAACATCAGCGCCTCGACCTCTGCAGGCCAGACCTTGAAGCCGCTGGCGTTGATCATCCGCTTCAATCGGTCGGTCATGAAGAAGTAACCTTCTTCATCGACTCTGCCCATGTCGCCCGAACGGAAAAAACGGAACCCGTCACGCTCAAAGAAAGCGGCTGCCGTGGCTTCGGGCCGCTTCCAGTAGCCCTTGAACACCTGCGGGCCACTGATCACGATCTCGCCCGACTCGCCAGGTGGCAACTCGGCCAGGGTCTCGGGGTCCACAATGCGCGACTCCACGCTCATGAACGGAATGCCCAGGCACTGCTTTTTGGGTGCATCGGGGGGATTGGTGTGCGAAGGCGCGGCTGTTTCGGTCAGGCCGTAACCCTCGACATAACGCAGCCCGAACTGCTCCAGCAAACGTTGCGCCACCGCCTCCGGCATGGCCGCGCCGCCCCCGCCGATATAAACCAGACTGCTCAGGTCATAGCGGTCCATGTGCGGGCTGCCCAGCAAGTCGATCACCATGGTGGGGATATTGGTCCAGTGCGTCACGCTCCACTTGGAGATCAAATGCCCTGCCACATCGCGGTCCCAGCGGGGCATCAGCACCAGGCTGGCCCCGAGCAAAATGCTGGTGTGCATGACACTGACCATACCCGTGATGTGGAACATGGGCACCACGCACAGCGTCACGTTTTCAGGCGTGCCATTGCCCCACAAGGCACTGGACATGGCGTTGTGCATGATGGAGCCATGGGTGTGCATGCAGCCCTTGGGCAAGCCGGTGGTGCCGCTGGTGTAGGGCAAGATGGCCAAGTCATCCGTCTTGGCCTGAGGCGGGGGCAAGTCCACCGTGGGGGCTCCCATCAAATCGGCCCAGGCGTGCAAATGGCCCGACTCCAGGTTGGGCAAAGGCCGCACCGGCAGCAACCACGGCCGCCAGGCCTCAGGCATGTCTTCGGGGCCGACCGTATTGGGGTCAAACACATCAGTGAACTGCGTCACCACCAAGTGCTTCAAGCGATCTTCGGGCGGCAAAGCCGCACTGGCCTGGGCCAAATCAGGAGCCAGGTCGGCCGTGGTCACGGCCACTTTTGTGTCGGGGTCGGTGATGTAGTGCTTGAGCTCTTCGGCCCGGTTCATCGGATTGACTGGCACCACCACCGCGTCGATGCGCAGAACAGCAAAGTGCGTGATCACAAGCTGGGGGCAGTTTTGCATGTCCAGCACCACCCGGTCGCCGGCCTGTACACCCAAGGTCTTGAGCTGCCCCGCCAACTGCTCGGCGCTGGCCATCAACTCCCGGTAGGTCCAAACCCGGCCCATGAAGACCAGCGCGGCTTTCTCGGGGTATCGTAGGGCACTGATGGCCAAGTTCATCCACAAGGATGTGGCGGGCGCGGTGATCCGGTAGGGCAGACGAGCAGGCCATACAGCAGCGTGAGCGGGCATCAAAGGGTCTCCTGTTATTGGCCGTCATATTAAGGGCGCACCTGACTGGCAGAGGCTTTGCGTTTGTCGCGGACGGGACCGACCCTCAACAAGCAGAAGACATCTTTATGAAATTGTTCCGCTTAATTTGTTTCAAGATGTTTCTATAAAGGTAATAAAGTATTCTTTTTATTCCATTTGGTATTTTTATCACTAAAATAAAGTCATGCAAACACATCCCACACCCGATACACCCGAAGACTATTGCGGCACCACCTATGCAGCCAAATTGCTTGGGCTGTCCGTGGGCACCATTCAGACTTTGGTGGAAAAAAACGAACTCCAGGCTTGGAAGACCCAGGGCGGCCACCGCCGCATCTCCATGCCCTCGATTCGCGATTACCAGAAAAAACACAACATGCTGATGAGTCCCAGCGAAATCCGTGAGCACAGGCTGCGGGTTTTGCTGGTCGAAGACGATCCAGTGACCCGCAACATGGTGCGGGACTTCTGCAACCGCTGCGAAATGCCCGTCGATTGCACGGCCATGTCCTCCGGTTTGGAGGCCCTCATCGACATGGCCAGCATCCAACCCGATGTGCTGATTGCCGACCTGAACATGCCAGGCGTGGATGGGTTTGAGCTGCTGCGCACCCTCAAAAACTCAACCCAGTTTCAACGCATGACTTGTTTGGTGATCTCTGCCTTGTCGCAAGAGGAAATCACGGCCCGCGGCGGCTTGCCAGAGGGCACGATCTTCATGGCCAAGCCTGTGAATATGCAGTGGTTCAACGGTTTCTTCACTGCTTTGATCGCGGGTCGAAAGCTCGAACACCACGCGGTTTGATCGCTCGGTAGCCACCATTTTTCAATACATTTGGTTTCACATTTCAAATTAATCCTCTTCGCAAGCACACCACTCCTTCCCACAATGGAACTCACTGCAGATTTTTGCAGTCAAACCAAGGAGCGTAAACATGTTGAAGAAAATCACAGGTGCATTGCTGGCTTTCGGATTCGCAAGCCTGACCTGGGCCCAGCAAATTGATTTGAACAAGGCCACCGAAGTGGAGCTCGATGCCCTCAAGGGCGTGGGGCCAGTGCTAACCAAGGCGGTGATGGACGAGCGCAAAAAAGCCCCGTTCAAAAACTGGGAAGATGCCACCAGCCGTGTCAAAGGCCTGGGCCCCCAAAAGGCCAGCAGTTTGTCCGAGCAAGGTGTGCGGGTGCAAGGCAGTGCTTACAACGTCAAAGCGGCTGAGACAAAGCCCGCCGCCAAGGACGCAAGCGCCGATAAAGCTGCGGCCAAAGCAGCCAAACCTGCTGATGCAACCGCCAAAACCGCACCTGCCAAAAACTGAAAAAACGCTGTCACACCTGGCCTGCCGACTCGATCGATTCGGCAGGCATGGCCCTTAGCCAGAGGTTTTTGACGCTGCGTAGGCGTTCAAGCCTTGCCAAACCCACCGCCGCCGGGCGTGTGGATCTCAAACACATCCCCCGCCTGCATCTCGACCTGGCCAATGTGCGCCAACTCTTGCACGCTGCCGTCGCTGCGCACCACGCGGTTGATGCCCGGCAAGCCGCTGTGCCCGCCCGCCATGCCAAAGGCCGGATGGACGCGCCCGTTGGACAAAATGCCCGCCGTCATCGGCTCCAGAAAGCGCACACGCCGCACCCCGCCATCGCCACCATGCCAGCGCCCCGCGCCGCCTGAGCCTTGGCGGATCGCATAACTTTCCAGCCGCACCGGAAAGCTGAACTCCAACACCTCCGGGTCCGTCAGGCGTGAATTGGTCATATGGGTTTGCACCACCGAGGTGCCATCAAAACCACCCACCAACTGGCCTTGCGCGTCGAAGCGCCCACCCGCACCACTGCCGCCCGAAATCGTTTCGTAATACTGCACCCGCGCATTGCCGAAGGTGAAGTTGTTCATGGTGGGCTGGCTGCCCGCCATCACACCCAATGCACCAAACAAGGCGTTGGTGATGCAGGTGGAGGTCTCCACATTGCCCGCCACCACCGAAGCCGGGGGATTGGGGTTGAGCATGGAGCCTTGAGGAATGATCACCTTGAGCGGCTTCAAGCAACCGGCGTTCAACGGGATGTCGTCGTCCACCAAACTGCGGAACACGTACAGCACCGCCGCCATGCACACCGCACGCGGCGCGTTGAAGTTGTTAGGCAGCTGAGCACTGGTGCCGGTGAAATCAATCTCTGCCGTGCGCTCGGAAGCATTCACGCGCACCGCCACCTGGATCAGCGCCCCGTTGTCCAGCGGCAAAGTGAATTGCCCGTCTTTCAGGCGCGTGATGACACGGCGCACCGATTCTTCGGCGTTGTCCTGCACATGGCGCATGTAGGCTTGCACCACGTCCAAGCCAAACTGCTCGACCATGCGGCGCAGCTCCTGCACGCCTTTTTCGTTGGCGGCAATTTGCGCCTTCAGGTCGGCCATGTTTTGCGCAGGGTTGCGTGAAGGGTATTCACCGCTTTGCAGCAGCGCCACCATCTCGGCCTCGCGCAGGTGTCCCGCATCGACCAGCTTGACGTTGTCGATCTGCACGCCCTCTTCTTCGATGCGCGTCGAAAACGGTGGCATGGAGCCCGGCGTCAAGCCGCCCACATCGGCATGGTGCCCGCGTGAGCCGACATAAAACACTGGGGCAGCGTGACCCTCCAAATACACCGGCGTGATCACCGTGATGTCGGGCAAATGCGTGCCGCCGTGGTACGGGTCGTTCAGCACGAACACATCGCCCGGCTGCATGCGGCCTTGGTTCTCCTTGATCACGGTCTGGATGCTCTCGCCCATCGAGCCCAAATGCACCGGCATGTGCGGCGCGTTGGCGATCAAGTGGCCTTCGGCGCTGAACAGCGCACACGAAAAGTCCAGGCGTTCTTTGATGTTGACCGAGTACGCCGTGTTTTGCAGCTGCAGCCCCATTTGCTCGGCGATGTTCATGAACAGGTTGTTGAACACCTCCAGCAGCACCGGGTCGGCCTGGGTGCCTGCAGCATGCTGCACCGCCCGCGCTTGCACGCGCACCAGCAGCAAATGGTCCAGCGCGGTGAGGCGCGCTTGCCAACCCGCCTCCACCACCGTGGTGGCATTCTTCTCAGCAATGATGGCTGGGCCGTCGATCACGTCACCGGGGCGCATGTCTTCGCGCACCACCAGCGCGGCATCCTGCCACTCGGCCACGCCTTGGGCATTGGCGGCATACACCTGCACCGTGTCACGACGCGGCACATCGCGCTGCGGGTGCACGGCCAACACGGCTTCTTCGGGCGCGTCGCCGGGCAGCACCGCCTCGACCGAGACCGCCTCGACCACCAAGGCCTTGCCCTGCATCAAGAAAGCAAAGCGCTGTCGGTAAGCCACCTCAAAACCGGCCACCAATTGGGCTTGATCGCCCCAAGGCACGACCAGCGCCGAGTCGGTGCCTTCGTAGCGCAAGTGCGCGCGCTGGCGCAGCTCGATGTGGTCGGCACCTCCGGCATCCACCCCCATTTGCGCCAACAAGGCTTGGCGCGAGGTCTTGCCCAAAGCCTGCAAACGCTCGGCCATCAAAGGCATGGCCGCTGCATCCAAGCGCCGTTCAATCGATTCCTCGCGCATGACGTTCTGGTCGGCCAAACCCATGCCGTAGGCCGATAGCACACCCGCCAGCGGGTGCACCATCACTTGCGACATGCCCAGAGCATCGGCCACCAGACAGGCATGCTGACCGCCCGCACCGCCAAAACATTGCAAGGTGTAGCGCGTCACGTCGTAACCCCGCGCCACCGAGATTTTCTTGATCGCGTTGGCCATCTGCTGCACCGCGATCTGGATGAAACCATGCGCCACATCTTCAGCCGCACGCCCGGTTTGTGTGGCCAGTTTTGCAAAATGCCCACGCACCACTTCAGCGTCCAGCGGCTGGTTGGCTTCTGGACCAAACACCGACGGAAAAAACCTCGGCTGCACCTTGCCCACCATCACGTTCGCATCGGTCACAGCCAGCGGCCCGCCGCGTCGGTAACTGGCAGGCCCAGGGTTAGCCCCTGCGCTTTGCGGCCCCACTCGAAAGCGCGCACCGTCATAGGCCAGCAAAGACCCGCCGCCTGCGGCCACGGTGTGAATGCTCATCATCGGCGCGCGCATGCGCACACCCGCCACCTGGGTTTCAAACTCGCGCTCGAACTGCCCGGCAAAGTGCGACACATCGGTGGACGTGCCGCCCATGTCAAAGCCAATCACCTTATCGTGCCCCGCCAGCTGCGCCGTGCGGGCCATGCCGACAATGCCGCCCGCTGGGCCGCTCAAAATCGCGTCCTTGCCTGCAAACACCTGCGCGTCCGTGAGGCCGCCTGAAGACTGCATGAACATGAGCTTCACACCCGGCATTTCGCTGGCCACCTGGTTCACGTAGCGCCCCAAAATCGGTGACAAATACGCATCCACCACCGTGGTGTCGCCTCGGCTGACCAGCTTCATCATCGGGCTGGTCTGGTGCGAGGTGCTCACTTGCGTGAAACCCACCTCACGCGCCAGGCGCGCAGCAGCCAACTCGTGCGCCGTGTGCCGCCAGCCGTGCATGAACACGATGGCCACCGAACGCACCCCTTGCTGGTGCGAATGCTTCAATTGGGTGCGCAAATGCGCCTCATCCAAGGGCTGCAACACTTCCCCATCCACCGCCACGCGCTCTTGTGCCTCGACCACGGCGCTGTACAGCAACTCGGGCAAAACAATCTGACGGTCAAACAAACGCGGGCGGTTTTGATACGCAATGCGCAGCGCGTCGCCAAAGCCCTGCGTGGTCACCAGCAGGGTGGCCTCGCCCTTGCGCTCCAGCAGCGCATTGGTGGCCACGGTGGTGCCCATCTTCACGCACTCGACCTGTTCGGGTGTGACTGGCTCACCAGCTTTCAGGCCCAGCAAATGACGGATGCCCGCAACCGCTGCGTCGCGGTATTGCTCTGGGTTTTCGCTCAGCAGCTTGTGCGTGACCAGCGTGCCGTCAGGTCGCTTGCCCACCACGTCGGTGAAGGTGCCGCCACGGTCGATCCAAAATTGCCAACGGTTTTTGCCAGCGGGTGTGATGGTGGATTCGCTCATAAGTCGCTCAACAATCAGGATTCAAAAACAGGTTCACAAAGAGGCAGCGGCACGCGCAGCTTGGTCGTACATGCCCGAGAGCACGCGCAGCAATCGGGCCAACTCGCCAATGTCGCGGTTCAAGCCATCGTCGGCTTTCAGGGCGTCAATCAAGCAGCTCTCACGGATGTCACGGTAGCGCTGCACATAAGCACGCCCTGCGTCGGTCGCGGCATAGGTCACCTCTTTGCCATGCTTTTGCGACATCACCACACCCAAACCTTGCAGCTTCTTCAGGGCGTAATTCACCAAATGCGTGTCTTCGATGTTCATGATGAAACAGATGTCTGCCAGGCGTTTGTCGCGGGCACGGTGCGTCACATGGTGCAGCACCAGCACATCGAGTGGCGTCAAATCCTTCAGGCCCGCCGCCGACATGCAGTGGATGATCCAGCGGTGAAAGGCGTTGCCTGCCACGATCAGGCCGAACTCGAACTCGCTCATCTCGGCGCTGTCGGGCGAGACCAGATGGGCCGAAGAGACGATGGGGTTGGCGTTCGCGATGGCAGTTGAATTTTTGCGCGGCATTGGAGGTGTTCAGACAAGTGAGGACTCAAAGTTTATGTCCGTTGATGACAATTTACCAACAATTTGTTGACATTAAGGGAAAACACCGATCACACCCACGCCTCAACTTGCTTACAGTGAACCCCAGCCAGATGCACCCGATGCGCGCGCCAAGCGGGCACCTTTCTTGCACGGCCTGTTTGACCGTTCATTCCACATTCACAGGAGTTCTCATGCAACGTCGCGCCCTTCACCTCAGCCTGCTGGCTGGTCTGCTCGCTATCTCCGGCTTCGTGTCGGCCCAAACCAAATGGGACTTGCCTGCCGCTTACCCAGCCACCAACTTCCACTCGGTCAACATGATCCAGTTCGCGGCTGATGTGGACAAGGCCACGGCAGGCAAACTCAAAATCACGGTGCACCCCGGTGCCTCGCTGTTCAAAGCCCCCGAAATCAAGCGTGCCGTGCAAGGTGGGCAAGCTCAGATTGGCGAAATTTTGCTGGCTGCATTCCAAAACGAATGGCAGATGTTCGGCGCTGATGGCCTGCCCTTTCTGGCCACCAGCTATGACGACTCGATGAAGCTCTACCGTGCCCAGCGCCCCATCCTGGAAAAGAAACTGGCCGAGCAAGGCATGATGCTGCTGTACGCAGTGGCTTGGCCTCCACAAGGCATTTACAGCAAGAAGCCCATCCAAAGTGCTGCCGACCTCAAGGGCAGCAAATGGCGCGCCTACAGCCCCTCCACATCGCGCATTGCCGAACTGGTGGGCGCGCAACCCGTGACGGTGCAAGCGGCTGAACTCTCGCAGGCTCTGGCCACCGGGGTGGTTGAGTCCAACATGACCTCAGGCGCCACGGGCGTGGACAGCAAACTGTACGAACACCTCAAGTTCTACTACGACGTGCAAGCCTGGCTGCCCAAGAACGCCATCATCGTCAACAAGAAAGCCTTTGACGCGCTCGACAAGCCCACCCAAGACGCAGTGGTCAAAGCCGCTGGCGAGGCCGAGACCCGCGGCTGGACAGCCTCGCGCAAGGTGAACACCGACACCATGGCCGTGCTCAAAGCCAACGGCATGACCATCGAGCCGCCATCGGCGCAACTGAAGGCCGACATGCAAAAAGTGGGTGAAACCATGGTTCGGGAATGGCTGAGCAAAGCCGGTCCTGAAGGTCAGGCCATGTTGGACGCTTTCCGTAAATAAGCCCACCCAACCCCCTGGTGCGCACAGTGAGCACCAGGGGTTTTTTCTTTGACGCGGAATTTTTCAGATGCGAAAAACCCTGAACGCCCTCTACGAGGCCTCAGCCTGGTTGGCGGCTTTGCTCATGATCGGCGTGCTGCTGATGGTGCTGTTGTCTGTCGTGAGCCGTTTGCTGCACTTCCATGTGCCCGGCACCGATGCTTATGCCGGTTATGCCATGGCGGGGGCCGGCTTCATGGCCTTGGCGCACACGCTCAAACGCGGCGAGCACATCCGGGTGACGCTGATTTTGGGTCGACTCAAGGGCGTGGCACGGCACCGACTGGAACTTTGGGCGCTGACGGTGGCGTCGGTGCTGTCCTTGCTGCTGAGTTTTTTTGCTTGGCGACTGGCCTGGCAATCGCATCTGTTTCACGACATTTCGACGGGCAGCGACGCCACACCCTTGTGGATTCCGCAGATTTTGATGGGGCTGGGCAGCTCGGTGCTGTCGCTGGCTTTTCTGGACGAGTGGTGGCTGGAGTGGCGCGGCCAACGCGTGCACGGCCAGGAGGCTGGCCATGAATGACGTGCTGATCACATCGCTGCTGATCGTGTCGCTGTTCGCCTTGCTGGGCAGCGGTGTCTGGATCGGCCTGACCTTGGCCGGCGTGGCCTGGATCGGCATGGAGCTGTTCTCCACCCGCTCGGCGGGCGATGCCATGGCATTGACCATTTGGGGCTCGGCCAGCAGCTGGACTCTCACGGCCTTGCCCTTGTTCGTTTGGATGGGAGAGATTCTGTTCCGTACCAAGCTCTCCGAAAGCATGTTTCGCGGCCTAGCCCCCTGGGTCAATGCCCTGCCCGGTCGTTTGCTGCACACCAACATTTTGGGCAGTACCATCTTTGCGGCGGTCTCGGGTTCGTCGGCGGCCACCTGCGCCACCATTGGCAAGATGAGCATCCCCGAACTGACGAAGCGCGGATATCCGGCCGACAAAATTGTCGGCTCTCTGGGCGGCGCCAGCACTTTGGGCCTGCTCATTCCGCCCTCCATCATCATGATCGTTTACGGCGTTGCCGCTGAGGTCTCGATTGCCAAACTGTTTGTAGCGGGTGTGATTCCAGGCCTGATGCTGGCGGCTCTCTTCAGTGGCTATTTGGTGATTTGGGCTTTGCGTCACCCCGATCAGGTGCCAGTTGCCGACGAGCGGATGAGCTTTGGCGAAAAACTGCGTGAATCGCGCCACCTGATCCCCGTGGTTTTGCTGATCAGCGGTGTCATTGGCTCCATTTACACCGGCATCGCCACCGCCACCGAAGCTGCGGCCGTGGGCGTGGTGGGTGCCTTGCTGCTGTCGGCTGCGCAGGGCTCGCTCAACTGGGCCACCTTCCGCGAGGCGCTGATGGGCGCCACACGCCTTTACTGCATGATCGCGCTCATCCTGACGGGTGCTGCCTTTCTGACCTTGTCCATGGGCTACATCGGTTTGCCACGGCATTTGGCCGAATACGTCACAGCCCTGCAGCTCTCACCTGCGGTGCTGATCATCGCGCTGGCCTTGTTTTACATGCTGCTCGGCTGCTTTCTGGATGGCATTTCCATGATCGTGCTGACCATGGGCGTGATCTTGCCCACCGTCACGGCTGCAGGCATCGACCTGATTTGGTTTGGCATCTTTGTGGTCATCGTGGTCGAGATGGCGCAGATCACACCCCCGGTGGGCTTCAATCTGTTTGTGCTGCAAAGCATGACCCAGCGAGAAATCACCTGGATCGCCCGAGTGTGCATGCCCTACTTTTTCATCATGGCCCTGGCTTTGGCGCTGCTTTGGTGGTTTCCGGGCTTGGTGACTTGGCTGCCCTCGCGCATGTAAAGAAGTTTTTGCCCCACCGGAAAAATCGTCCAATTGCACTTGCTTGATCCTCTAAGATAGCCCCTTGTTCGGCCGATACTTGGGCCGAATTTTCTGAGGATTGATGTGTTTAAAAATGTGATGGTTTACCGCATCGGCGAGGGCTTTGCGCCCGCATTGGCCGATGTGCAAGCGGCGCTGGAGCCGGTTCAGTTTGTGGAGTGTGGTGCTAGCCAGGACAAGTCGATTGGCTGGGTGCCGCCCCGGGGCGAAGCCCACGGGCCGTTGGTCGAATCGGTCTCGGGTCAGTGGATCATGAAGCTCATGATCGAGACCAAGGCCGTGCCCGGCAATGTGGTGCGCCGCAAGGTGGATGAACGCATCGCCGAGATCGAGGCTGCCACCGGTCGCAAGCCTGGCAAAAAAGAAAAGCGCGACCTGATGGACGACGCTCTGTTGTCGCTGCTGCCGCAGGCCTTTGCACGCCAATCCACCGTGCTGGTGTGGATGGACTTGGAGAACCGCCGTCTGGTGCTCAACGCAGGCAGCCAGGGCAAAGCCGACGAAGTCATGTCGGCGCTGATGAATGTGATGGGCGGCTTGTCTGTGTCCTTGATCCAGACCGTGACCTCGCCGCAAGCGGCCATGACGAAATGGCTCTTGGCGCAGACGTCCGACGAGTGGCCCGCTGACCTGACGGTGGAGCGCGAAACCGTGCTCAAGTCCACCGGCGAAGACGCCGCCAGCGTGCGCTTCACGCGCCACCACTTGGCCAACGACGATGTGCGCAAGCATGTGATGGAAGGCAAACTGCCCACGCAATTGGCGCTCAGCTGGGAGGGCCGCGTGGCCTTTGTGTTGACCGAGACCCTGCAGCTGAAAAAAGTGCAGTACCTCGATGGCGTGATGGACGAGTCGGGCACCGACAAAAACGAAGACCGCTTTGACGCCGACGTGGCGCTGTCCACCGGCCTGCTGGGACCGCTGATCGACAGCCTGATCGAGGCCCTGAGTGGCGAGATGGAATTGGGTGCAGCGGCTGCCGACCCAGCACCGCCGAACCCGACGCGCACTGTGGTGAATTCGACCCTGCAGACGAGTGCAGCGGGTGCAACGGGCGCAGCAGCGACCGACGAAGACCCGCCGTTTTAATCGTCGGTAAACCCCAAGCGAAAGGACCCACGCCATGCTCACGGTGATCGCGATTTGCCTGGGTGCTTGTGTGGGTGCGCTGTCGCGCTGGCAGCTGGGCCTGTGGCTCAACCCCAGCACCGCAAGCGCTGGCCTGCTGCCCTGGGGCACCTTGGCGGCCAACCTGATCGGTGGCTATTTGGTCGGTGTGTGCGTGGGCGTGTTCCAGCAACTGCCCGAGCTGGACCCGGTTTGGCGCTTGGCCCTGGTCACTGGTTTTCTGGGGGCACTCACCACTTTTTCCAGCTTTTCTGCCGAGGTGGTGGCCATGCTGCAGCAAGGCCGATTTGCGCTGGCGGCAGGCACGGCCAGTTTGCACTTGTTCGGTTCATTGGCCCTCACGGTGCTGGGACTTAAAACCGTGGGTCTGCTCTGGGCGCGCTGATCGAGCGAGGGGCGGATTTGCAACGATAGAAGGCATTGACGCTTTGACACCGAATTCCATAGTTTGGCAAAAGCGTCCCAAGCCTACCCACTGGAGAATAGTGGCCCAGAGGAAGGTTTGATACAGCAACCGAATCAACCTATTTCCAGCAGTTGAAGTCTCACAAATCGTCTGCAAGCTAGACTGGTAGCCAGTTTCAACGGATTTACAGAGGTCACCAAATGGGTGAAGCCAAAAGGCGCCAACGCGCTGTTCAAACGCAAGCTCTTGAGGCCATGGTGGTGG
>CAMDFT010000005.1 GCA_945897795.1 Limnohabitans sp. Rim8
ACGACTTTTGAAGGCGCCAGCGCCCTCAGCGACTTTCGCATTGCCCAGCTTTTGCCACGATTGGCCGCCATTTCGCCGCAAATTCAGGGCATTTCGGCCCGTTTCGTTCACCTGGTCGCCACGACCGCGCCTTTGGCAGAGGCCCACCAACAGACACTTTCCGCACTCCTGACCTACGGTGAGCCCTATGCCGGACCAGTGGACGGCCCCGTGATCGTGGTCAGTCCACGCTTGGGCACCGTGTCGCCTTGGGCGTCCAAGGCCACCGACATTGCCCACAACTGTGGTTTTGAGGTGCGCCGCGTGGAGCGCCTGACCGAATACCGCCTGGTGATGAAGTCGGGCTTGCTGGGCACGGCCAAGCTGAACGCTGAACAACTGGGCCAGGTGGCCGCTGTGCTGCACGACCGCATGACCGAATCGGCCATGTCCAGCCGCGATGAGGCGGCGGCTTTGTTCACGGCCCTTGAGCCCGCGCCCATGGACCATGTGGATGTGCTGGCCGGTGGCCGCGCTGCATTGGAAGCCGCCAACAAGACCTGGGGCCTGGCCCTGGCCGAAGACGAAATCGACTACTTGGTCAACGCCTTCACGAGTTTGAAGCGTAACCCCACCGATGTGGAGCTGATGATGTTCGCGCAGGCCAACAGCGAGCACTGCCGCCACAAGATTTTCAACGCCGAGTTCACCATCGACGGCGTGGCCCAGCCCAAGAGCCTGTTCGGCATGATCCGCAACACGCACCAGCTGAGCCCCCAGCACACGGTGGTGGCTTATTCGGACAACGCTTCGGTGATGGAAGGCCACAACATTGAGCGCTTTGTGGCCAGAACCGGTGAGCTAGGCGCGGCTTACCAGTCTGAACAAGCCCTGCACCATGTGCTGATGAATGTGGAAACCCACAACCACCCGACCGCGATTTCGCCGTTCCCCGGCGCATCCACGGGCGCAGGCGGCGAGATCCGCGACGAAGGCGCCACCGGTCGCGGCTCCAAGCCCAAGGCGGGTTTGTCGGGTTTCACTGTGTCCAAACTCTGGGGCGGCATGTCGGACCAAGCGGGCGGCAAGCCCGATCACATCTCCAGCCCGCTGCAGATCATGACCGAAGGCCCTCTGGGTGGCGCGGCCTTCAACAACGAGTTTGGCCGCCCCAACTTGCTGGGCTATTTCCGTGAATACGAACAGACCGTGGACGGCGTGGTGCGTGGTTACCACAAGCCGATCATGATCGCGGGTGGTCTGGGCCAGATCGACGCTGAGCAAACCCAAAAGATCGAATTCCCGGCGGGCAGCTTGCTGATCCAGCTGGGCGGCCCCGGCATGCGCATTGGCATGGGCGGCAGTGCGGCCAGCTCCATGGCCACCGGCACCAACGCCGCCAACCTCGACTTTGACTCGGTGCAGCGCGGTAACCCCGAGATTGAGCGCCGTGCGCAAGAGGTCATCAACCACTGCTGGGCGCAAGGCAAGGATGGCGGCCCCTTCGGTAGGGGTAACCCCATCTTGGCCATCCACGATGTGGGCGCGGGCGGTTTGTCCAATGCTTTTCCTGAATTGACCAACGACGCCGGTCGCGGGGCACGTTTTGATTTGCGGGCCGTGAAGCTCGAAGAATCGGGCCTGTCGCCCAAAGAAATCTGGTCCAACGAGAGTCAGGAGCGCTATGTGCTGGCGATTGCGCCCGAGTCTTTGGCGCAGTTCACGGCTTTTTGTGAGCGCGAGCGTTGCCCTTTTGCGGTGATTGGCGTGGCGACCGAAGAGCGTCACTTGGTCGTTGCCCACGAGCCTTTGCCCATTGCACCGGCTTTTCATGGACCTTCGGGTTCAGCAGAGACTGGATCGCCACGCTTCGCTCGCGATGACGAATTAACTGGATCGCCACGCTTCGCTCGCGATCACGAATTAAGTTCCTCGGCAAGTCACCAGCAGACCGTCATTGCGAGCGAAGCGCGGCAATCCAGTTCGGTGCCCGTGGACATGCCCATGAACGTGTTGCTGGGCAAGCCACCCAAGATGCACCGAGATGTGAAGACCGTCACTCGCCAGTCGCCTGCCATGAACCTCACCGGCGTGAGTTTGCAAAAAGCCGTGATCGACGTGCTGAGCCACCCGACCGTGGCGTCCAAGCGCTTTTTGATCACCATTGGCGACCGCGCCGTGGGTGGCCTCACGCACCGCGACCAGATGGTCGGCCCCTGGCAAGTGCCCGTGGCCGATGTGGCGGTGACCCTGGCCGACTACCAAGGCTTTGCCGGTGAAGCCATGAGCATGGGCGAGCGCACGCCGCTAGCTTCGCTCAACGCCGCAGCATCGGGCCGCATGGCCGTGGCCGAGGCCATCACCAATTTGTTGGCCGCGCCGATTGAGCTGCCCCGCGTCAAGATGTCTGCCAACTGGATGGCCGCTTGTGGCGAGCCGGGCGAAGACGCTGCGCTTTATGAAACCGTCAAGGCCGTGGGCATGGAACTGTGCCCTGCGCTCGACATCTCGATCCCCGTGGGCAAAGACAGCTTGTCGATGCGTACGCAGTGGACCGTACCGAAGGGCGATTCAAGTAACGATGGTGAGACCCGTAAAGTCACCTCACCCGTGAGCCTGATCATCACCGCCTTTGCCAGCTTGCCCGATGTGCGCGGCACTTTGACGCCGCAACTCGATGCACAAGAGGGCGATACCAGCCTGCTGCTGATCGACCTGGGCCAAGGCCGCAACCGCATGGGCGGCAGTGTGCTGGGCCAGGTGCTGGGCCAGTTTGGCGACAGCGTGCCTGATTTGGAAGACCCGCAAACCTTGGTCAGCTTGGTCAAGGCCGTGAACGCTTTGCGCGCCAAGGGCCAGATCCTGGCCTACCACGACCGCAGCGACGGCGGCTTGCTGGCCGCTGTGGCCGAAATGGCATTTGCGGGACATGTGGGCGTGGCGCTTAATGTGGACATGCTGGTCACCGAGGGCGACGGCATCACCGACAGCCGCGCCGACCATGGCGACGCCAAGAATTGGGCAGGGCAGGTCAGTGCCCGCCGCGAAGAACTCACGCTCAAAGCCCTGTTCAACGAAGAGCTGGGCGTGGTGCTGCAAGTGCGCACCGCCGATCGCAACGCGGTGCTGCAAACCCTGCGCGAACACGGCTTGTCCAAACACACGCATGTCATTGGCAAGACCCGACCCGTGCAATCGACCATCCAAAAAGGCGTGGGCGAACTCAGCATCTGGCGCGACACCAAAGAGGTGTTTGCCGCCAAGCTCGAAGACCTGCACCAAGTTTGGGACAGCGTGAGCTGGAAGATTTGCCAGCAGCGCGACAACCCGGCTTGCGCCGACGCCGAACACGCCGCCGCTGGCCAGGCCAGCGACCCCGGCATGCATGTGTCGCTGAGCTTTGACCCGGCTGAAAATGTGGCCGCGCCTTTCTTGAACCTGTCGCGCCCCAAAGTGGCGATCTTGCGCGAGCAGGGCGTCAACTCGCATGTGGAGATGGCCTACGCCTTCCACAAAGCGGGCTTCGAGTCGCACGACGTGCACATGACCGACCTGCAGTCGGACCGCGCCAACTTGGCCGACTTCCAGGGCCTGGTCGCATGCGGCGGTTTCAGCTACGGCGACACGCTCGGCGCAGGCATTGGCTGGGCGCGCAGCATCACCTTCAACCCGGCGCTGTCGGATCAGTTCAAAGGCTTCTTTGGCCGCACCGACACCTTCGGTCTGGGTGTGTGCAACGGCTGCCAGATGTTTGCCGAGCTGGCCGACATCATCCCCGGTGCGCAAGGCTGGCCACGCTTTACCACCAACCAGAGCGAGCGCTTTGAAGCGCGCTTGTCGATGGTTGAGGTGCTCGAATCGCCCAGCCTGTTCTTGCGAGGCATGGCAGGCAGCCGCTTGCCGATTGCGGTGGCGCACGGCGAAGGCTTTGCCAACTTCAAGCACCGGGGCAACGCGGCGCTGGCCATTGCGGCCATGCGCTTTGTGGACAACCACGGCCAGGCCACCGAGCAATACCCCTTCAACCCCAACGGCAGTGCGGGCGGCCTGACAGCTGTGACCACCGCTGACGGGCGTTTCACGGCCATGATGCCGCACCCCGAGCGCGTCTTCCGCAATGTGCAGATGAGCTGGACGAGTGGTGACATCGCCGCCACCAGCCCTTGGCTGCGCGTGTGGCAAAACGCCCGCAAGTGGGTGGGCTGAGACCGTGACCGCATGAAGTCCGACACGCCACGCCAGTGGTTCCCCCCTTCACAACTGGCCTTTTACTTTGACCAGGGTGCGTGGTCGCGTGGCACCACGCTTTACTTGCAAAACAAGGTGCTTTCATCGCAACTCACGCCCGACGGCGAAGGCTGGCGTTTGCAAGGCCAGGTGGAGGGCAGCGAGCCGCGTCCCTACACCGTGAACGCCGAGCTGCGCGTGAGCCCGGGCGGCAACCTGAGTGAATGGCGCAGCGGCTGCACCTGCCCGGTTGGGCGCTATTGCAAACACGGCGCGGCCTTGGGCATTTTGGCGTCCATGCAAGGCCTGGCTTTGCTCGACGAATGGGGCAACGACGGGCCTTCACCCGAGGTGCTGGCTCGTCGCAGCCAGATGGAAAAAGAGCGGGCCCTGAGCCATGCCGAATACCAGGCCCGTGAATGGCTGACCCGGCTGGAAAACGCCAACGGTCCGGCCGCATACCGCTTGCCCGGGGCGACACAGGACCAGTTTGTTTACCTGCTGTCGGTGGCCTATTTGGGGCACAAGCCCTTGTTTCACCTGAGCGTCAAGCGGGCCGCGCAAAAACGCAATGGCGAGTGGGGCAAGCCCAAGAAAGTCAGCAACGAGCCCTCGCCGCACGACCCGATATGGCAAACCAGCAGCCCGCTGGACCGTGACATTTTTGACCTGATGAAAGCCTGTCCGGCCGCCAGCAGCTTCAGCTCTTATGGGTTTCAGGGCGAGGTCAAGCTGCACGGCATGCCCGGGCAACTGCTGCTCAAGTTGTGCAGCCAGACCGGGCGCCTGATGTCTGCCGAAGGTGCCGTCAATCTGCATTGGAGCGAGACCGCCGAAGCCTTGGTCGGCGATTGGCAGGAAGTGCCCGCGCAAGACAATTTGCCCGGCGGCTGGAAGCTGAGCATGCAACCGCAACGTGCGGGGGTTGTGTATGGGCTGAACGAGCCGCCTTTTTACATGGACACCCTGCATGGCCACTGCGGCCCCCTGAACACGCAAGGTCTGAGCGCCAATGAGCTGCAGGTCATGTCCAGCGCGCCCGTGCTGCCCGAAAGCGTGGTGTTCAAGTTCCAGAACCAGTTGATGGCGCGTTTGGGGCCCGTGCCCCTGCCGCCCGTGATCGCCCAAACGCCCGAAATCCGGGATGTCCCAGCCCGTGCCGTGCTCGACATCGCACCGGTCCATCCCCGTGACCGTGATACACACGGCCTGTTCATGGCCGAGTTGACCTTTGATTACGCCGGGCACCGCGGCTTTTGGACTGGGACCGCCCAACGCGTCCTGCTCGGTCATGGCACGCAGGCGCGCATGCTGGTGCGTGACTTGCCTGGCGAACTCAAAGCCCGGACCGCCTTGGAGGCATTGGGCATGGTCGCTTTCGAAGTGAACATGCTGGGCTTGCCACCCGAAAGATCTCAGCAGTGGTTGGAGTGGCTTGAAAAAGACTTTGCGCCCCTGCGCCAAGCTGGCCTGGACGTGCGGTTTGCATCTGGCGATGTCAATTGGCTGCGCGAGGCCGATGATGTGCATATCGACCTGTCGGGCGACGCCGAAACGCCCGAAACTTCCCCCTGGTTTGATTTGTCGCTGGGCATGGACATCGATGGCCAGCGTGTGAACATCCTGCCCTGGGTGCCCACCATTTTGACGGCGTTGGCCCGCATCAGCGTGCGCAACGCCGAGGGCGAGACCGCCAACTTGCCGCCGTTTTTGTACCTGCCTGAACTGCAAGGCGAGGGCTTTGTGAAGTTGCCTACCGCCAAGATCGAACCTTGGCTAAACACCCTGATGGAACTGGTCTCCGAGCGCGGACGCGACTGGAGCGGCGATGGACTGCGTTTGTCACGCCTGGAAGCCTTGCGCACCGCCGCCTCGCTGGGCCAGGGTGTGTCCTGGGCGGGTGCCCAAAGCCTGATGAATTTGTTGCAGCAAATGCGTGGCCTTGAAAGCTTGCCTGAGGTGACCGTGCCCACCAGTTTGCAGGCGACCTTGCGGCCTTATCAACATCAGGGCCTGAACTGGTTGCAGTTTTTGCGCACGCACCAACTGGCCGGTATCCTGGCCGACGACATGGGCTTGGGCAAAACCCTGCAGACCCTGGCGCACATCCTGACTGAAAAAGAGGCCGGTCGCCTCACGCATCCGGCCCTGATCGTGGCCCCGGTGAGCTTGCTGGGCAATTGGCAGCGCGAAGCGGCCCGCTTTTGTCCCAGTCTGCGCACGCACATTCACCATGGCCTGTTGCGGCATGGGGCCTCGCAAGACCTCAGTGGCTTTGACATCGTGCTCACGCCGTACTCTTTGCTGCACCGCGACCGCGACCTGTGGCTGGCCTCCGACTGGCATTTGCTGGTGCTCGATGAAGCGCAAAACATCAAGAACGCCAACACCCATGCGGCGCAAACGGTGGGCGACATCCCGGCCCGTCACCGCCTGTGTTTGTCAGGCACGCCCATAGAGAACCACCTGGGTGAGCTGTGGAGTCTTTTCCACTTTTTGATGCCTGGCTTTTTGGGCAGCCAAAAGCGTTTTGGTGTGCTGTTTCGCAACCCTATTGAGCGCCAGGGCAACAGCGAAAAAATGGACCAATTGCGCAAGCGCATCACGCCCTTCATGCTGCGACGCACGAAGGATGTGGTGGCCAGCGAGTTGCCACCGAAGATCGAAACCCTCATGCCGGTGCCCCTGCAAGGCAAGCAAGCCGACTTGTACGAAACCATCCGTTTGGGCATGGAAAAAACCGTTCGTGACGCCTTGAATGCGCAAGGTTTGGCCAAATCGCAAATCACCATCCTGGACGCGCTGCTCAAGCTGCGCCAAGTCTGTTGCGACCCGCGTCTGCTCAAATTGGGCGCGGCCAGCCAAGTGCAGCAATCGGCCAAACTCGAGCAGTTGCTCGACATGCTGCCCGAGATGGTGGCCGAGGGCCGCAAAATTTTGCTGTTCTCGCAGTTCACCCAAATGCTGGGCTTGATCGAGCAAGAGCTGCCGCGCCTGGGCATTCCCTGGGTCAAGCTCACCGGTCAAAGCAAAAACCGCGACGCGATCATTGACCGGTTCACCAGCGGCGAGGTGCCGCTGTTCCTGATCAGCCTGAAAGCCGGGGGCGTGGGCCTGAACCTGCCGCAAGCCGACACGGTCATCCATTACGACCCATGGTGGAACCCTGCGGTCGAAAACCAGGCCACCGACCGGGCCCACCGCATTGGCCAAACGCAAAGCGTTTGGGTGCTCAAATTGGTGGCCCAAGGCACCATTGAAGAGCGCATGCTGGCCCTGCAAGAGCGCAAAGCCCAGTTGGCGCAAGACATCTATTCGGGTGCGGTGCAGCGCAAAGAACCGCTGTTTGGCGAGTCGGACTTGAACGAATTGTTCAAGCCCTTGGGTTGAGCGCATCGGCATGCGCAGATTGCGACAACCTCTCTGTGCGTTGATGTTGAGTTGGCTCGTGGCCTGCAGCCCCGAAAAAACCGAAGGCTTGCCCGCAACCCAAGCTTCGTCAACGGTCAGCAACGAAGCTGTTGTGGGAGCTTGGACGCTCGCCGATGCCTTCAGCCCCGAAGTTCAAGAAGCTGCCCGCTTTGCAGTGCAGACTTTTGCGGTGCAAAACAAGGCACGGGTGCTTTACAAAGATGTGACCCAAGCCCGGCAGCAAGTCGTGGCAGGCTTGAACTTTGATCTGCACATCCAAGTGACGTTAGACGGAGCGAGTCGCAACGCGAGTGCCAAGGTCTGGCGTCAACCCGATGGGGCTTATCGCCTGCAGGCTTGGGCATGGCTGGACTGATGCACATTGAAAACCCTGTCGGTGCTGGGCACGACCGCCACGTTGAGGGTGTGTGCAGCTGACCGCACGCGCAAGGGGCTGATCCCTGAGCAAGGCCGCTGGAGGTTTGAGCAGCCGGTTCTTAAGCGACTTGTGCAAAAGGCAGGGCAATGCAAGCGCAAGCCCCTTGTGCGGTGTTTTGCAGCGACAAGCGCCCATCAAATTGGGCGAGGATGGTTTTGGATATCGACAGACCCATGCCCAGCCCCGAGATCTTGGTGGTGTAGAAAGGGTCTCCCGCTTGCTCGGCGGCCGCCTCCGACAAACCGGGCCCCGAGTCATGGACCTCGATCAAAATCTCGTTATTTTCCCGTCGGATGCCCAAGCGAATGCTGCGGGCCTGAACCTTCTCGACCGATTCCATGGCGTTGCGCACCACATTGAACAAGACTTGAGACAGTTGCACGGCATCACCCAGCACCCAAATCGGCGTGTTGGGCAGGCTTGGCTTGAAGATTTCAGTGTTGCCACGCCGGGCTTCGGGTTCGACAAGGGCGCAGACCTCGTCGATGACCCCACGCAGGTCTACCAGTTCTTTTTTCAATGACTCAGGCTGTATGAAATTGCGGATCCGGCGAATGATGTCGCCCGCCCGCACACTGTTGTGGATGATGTCGTCCAGCACCCGCTGATTCATCTGTGCGTCCCACTGACCTGATTTTTGCTGGTGTTGCAGGAGTTCGGTGTAATTCAGGATGGCGGCCAAGGGCTGGTTCAACTCATGGGCAAACGAGGCGGACATCACACCCAGACTGTGCTGCCGGTCCTGTTGCGCCAGTCGGTTAACCACACGACGCCCTTCTTCTTCGCGGACCAAGGCGGTCATCGCTTTCAGTCTTTCGTCGGCTTGCTCCTGGACGCGCATGCCGATGTAGACAAAGTAACGCAGCGTTCCTGCCAAGAAGGCGCTCGTCCAGATGCCATAGGTCCAGGCCTCTTGGCCGAAGGTGTTCAAGCCCCAGCCCGTGACAAAGCCTTGCGTGCGCATCAAATGGACGAGGCCCATGACGACCATGACCCAGCACATGTGCATGGAAAAACGGTTGGAAGTCTGTTGGTAATGGGCGTGCGCGAAATAGGCCCCCCACAACGAGGTGACACCAAAACAGCCCCCAGACAACAGCAAAGTCACCTCAGGACCTGCATGCAGGCGACTCCATTCCATGACTGCGATAAAGACCAGCGTGCCCAGCGCGAGCCCTACCAGCCGCAAACGTTGGGGGCCTTTGTCGTACAAACGAGCAATTCCCAAGCCCATCAACATGTGGCTCATGCCCGTCAGGCCAATGGGGATGCTGTAGGACCACAGCAGTGGCAAATCGTTGCGAAAAACAGTGGCCAAGGCCGTCACGCCCGCCAATAAGGCTCCCACCACCCAGTAACGGGCCGAGCTGTCCAAGCGAGAAAAATACACCGAAGCCGCCAAACCGCCCAAAAGAGAGAAGATGGCGTAAAAAATGAACAGGCTTTGGATGTAATAGGCGGCCATGCAGGCAATACGGAAGTGGTCTTGAGTAAGGTATTTAGGTTGAATTTTGAACGATTTATCCGGCCCCTGCAGCCGCCAAGTCAAGAGCCCATGGCCGTCAAATTTTGATGAGCCCTTAAGGACTCAGTATGGCCGCTTCAGTGCAAGCCCACCACCGGCCGAGACTTGTAAAACTGCACCGGGCTTTCGGGCAAGGCGTTCAACACCGATTTTTTGATCTTGCCCACCACATGCATTTCGCAGGGTTTGCAGTCAAAGCGCAGGGTGAGCTTTTCTTTACCGTTGATCAGCTGCATGGGCTCGGCCTTCACCGTGCCTTGCACGCCCGTCACGCCTTTGGCTTGTTTCGGGCACAGACTCAGGCTAAAGCGCACGCAGTGCTTGGTGATCATCAGGCTGACTTCGCCCAACTCTTCCTGGCTTTCATAGGCCGCATCGATCACCTTCACGCCGTGCTTGGCATAAAAATCGCGGGCCTTTTGGTTGAACACATTGGCCAGGTAGCTGAGGGTGTCTTCGGGGTATGCGACAGGCGGCTCGACGGGCACGGATCGCGGTAGGCGGTGAAAACCTTTTGCACGGGCGGCTTCGAGTGCCTGCACCGCATCGCGGCGCAAGGCGTTGAGCTGTGAGGGCGGCACAAACCAGGGACGGGGCAGGGCCACTTGCACATCCAGCGGCTCGAACAGGGTGTCCCCCAATTTGCCCAAGGCAGTTTTGAGTTTGTCCTCGGCCTGCTGCGCGTCTTTGGGCGCTTGCCAGGGGATGGCCATTTGCGCCGTGCCGGTGTGGCCCGCTTCGTCGGTCAGGGTCAGTTGCAGACCACTTTCGCATTCGGCGAGCTGCATCCAAACGCCCATGCGGCGCTCGGCGGATTTTTTGTCCAGCGTGCGCACCCAGCTCATATCGCGGTTGCGGTTGACCTGCACGCCTTTGCGCAAGTCCTTGAAGCCGTCCATCGGGTCTTTGGGAAACAGTCGCCAAACGCCCTTGGTTTTTTGGGCTTTTGCGCGGTTGATTTGCAAGCCCACCAGCTCTTTTTGCAGGTCGTAATAACAAAGCCCGTCGCCGTTGTGCAGTTCGGTGGCCGGGTCGTCGGTGGTGATCTCGACGTGCTCGGGCGTGACCTTGCTGACCCAGCCAATCGACTGGCCGGGGTTTTTGGGCGTGTCAAACGCGCCGATGTCTTCTTTGCGGCCCTGTACAAAGTAATCGGTGAACTCGCGGTTGAAGTTCTGGTTCGGATCGGGTTCAAAGCTGAAGGTGGTGCGGCCGTGCGAGGCAGCGGCCAGCGGATTTGAGGAGTTTTGGCGCTCGTTCAGCACCTCGTCAAACAGCTTGCGGTAATGGGCCGTGATGTTTTTTACATAGGCCATGTCCTTGTAGCGACCTTCGATCTTGAAGCTGCGAATGCCCGCATCCACCAGATCGCGCAGGTTCTCGCTCTGGTTGTTGTCCTTCATGCTCAACACATGCTTGTCGTGCGCCACGATGCGGCCTTGTGCGTCTTTCACTTCATAAGGCAGTCGGCAGGCTTGCGAGCAGTCGCCCCGGTTGGCGCTGCGGCCTGTGTGGGCGTGGCTGATAAAGCACTGCCCGCTGTAGGCCACGCACAAAGCGCCGTGCACAAAAAATTCGATCACCGTGCGCTCGGTGTCGATCACATCGCGGATCGCGCTGATCTGCGGCAGCGTGAGTTCGCGGGCCAACACGATCTGGCTCAAGCCCGCGTCTTGCAAGAACTTGGCTTTTTCGGGGGTGCGGATGTCGGTCTGGGTGCTGGCATGCAGCTGGATCGGCGGCATGTCGATCTCGAGCAAGCCCATGTCTTGCACGATCAGCGCGTCCACACCCGCGTCGTACAGCTGCCAGGCCAGTTGGCGTGCGCCTTCCAATTCATCGTCGCGCAAGATGGTGTTCATCGTGACAAAAATGCGGCTGTGAAAGCGGTGGGCGTATTGCACCAGCTTGGCGATGTCTTGAATGCTGTTGTCCGCCGTGGAGCGCGCCCCAAAAGACGGGCCGCCAATGTAGACCGCATCCGCGCCATGGTTGATGGCTTCGATGCCGATGTCGAAGGTGCGGGCGGGGGCGAGGAGTTCGAGGTGATGAGGCTGCATGGGGCCGGATTATCCCAGCTTGCTCGCCGGGGGTATGTCGTTTTTCGTAGGCCGTCGCATTATGGTCCGACGTTGTTCACCACTGACGTTTGAAAATGTCGCTTCGCGAACGGATGGCTGTCGGACCGTAAAGGCCCGACCTACGGGGTGCGTCGCGCCACTGCGGGGGCATGCCGTTTTTCGTAGGTCGGTGCCTTCAGGTCCGACATCTTCGTTGCGCCACCGCCTCCTGAAAATGTCGCTTCGCGAACGGATGGCTGTCGAACCGTAAAGGTGAGACCTACGGGGTGCGTCGCGCCAATGCGGGGGCATGCCGGTTTTCGTAGGTCGGTGCCTTCAGGTCCGACGTTGTTCACCACCAACTCTTGAAAATGTCGCTTCGCGAAAGGATGGCTGTCGGACCGTAAAGGCCCGACCTACGGGGTGCGTCGCACCAATGCGGGGGCATGCCGGTTTTCGTAGGTCGGTGCCTTGAGGTCCGACGTTGTTCACCACCGACTCCTGAAAATGTCGCTTCGCGAAAGGATGGCTGTCGGACCGTAAAGGGCCGACCTACGGGGACGTGTCGTGCCACCGCGGGGGTATGTCGGTCTTCGTAGGTCGGTGCCTTCAGGTCCGACATCTTCGGTGTGTCAACGCACTTGCCTTGCGACCACCGCCCAAGCAAAAAACGCGACCGAAGTCGCGTTTTTCAAGACAAACAGAGATTCAGATCACTGGATCTTGGCTTTGCTGCGCAGGCCTTCTTGGTAGGCGCTCAGCTTTTGCTGTTGCAGTTGCTGGGCAATCTGGGGTCTGACTTCTTCGAGCTTGGGCAATTGGGCGTCGCGCACATCGTCGACGCGGATGATGTGGAAGCCAAACTGGGTCTTCACGGGTGTGTCGGTCATCTGACCCTTGTCCAGTTTGACCATGGCACCGGAAAACTCGGGCACATAACTGCCCGCAGCGGCCCAATCCAAGTCGCCACCGTTGGCGCCAGAGCCTGGGTCTTTGGAGGCTTTTTTGGCCAATTCTTCAAAGTTGCCGCCTTTTTTGATGTCGGCAATCAGGGCCTTGGCATCGGCTTCGGTTTCCACCAGGATGTGGCGGGCACGGTATTCCTTGCCGCCGTTTTCCTTGGCGAACTTGTCGTACTCGGCCTTGATGTCGGCGTCAGTGACTGGATTTTTCTTTTGAAAATCGGCAAACAGTTGGCGGATCAGGATGGTCTGGCGGGCCAGTTCCAGCTGGGTTTTGTAGTCTTCGCTGGCATCCAGGCCGCGTTTGCGGGCTTCTTGCATGAAGACTTCGCGGGCGATCAGCTCTTGCTTGATTTGGTCCAGCACTTCAGGGGTGACGGGGCGACCTGAGGCTTCGACTTGCTGTTGCAGCGCTTTGACGCGCGAGGTTGGCACTGGCTTGCCATTGACCACAGCCAGGTTTTGCGCCAGAACGGGGGACGCCAGCAAGGCCACCAAAGCGGCGCTGAGCAGTTGCTTTTTCATCGTGTTTTCCTAAGAGACGGGGTGTCAGGTGTGGATCAAGGGTTCAAAAAAAGGGGCTGTCACCAAAGGGTGACTGCCCGGGTTCAGATCAACTCGATGGCCAGGGCGTGCAAGCCTTGGTCGATGAAATCTTGCAGCGCATCATACACAAGGCGGTGACGTTGCACGCGGCTGATCCCGACAAACAAAGGCGAAGCAATGCACACCCGCATGTGGGTGCCCACGCCGCTGTCGTTGGCGCCCATGTGGCCCGCGTGTTGGGCGCTTTCGTCGATCACGCGCAGCTCAGTGGGTTGCAGGCGCTCGATCAGACGGGCGTGGATTTGTTCGCTCAGGGGCAAAGTGGCGTGGATCATGGCTGCTTGTCCTCGTCTTTGGGCAAATAGCGCGAAATGTACAGGCCCTGACCCAGAATGAAGACCAAGGGGAAGGCATAACCCCAGAGCTTGAAGTTCACCCAGTCTTCGGTGCTGAAATAGTGGGCCACATAGGCGTTGATGGTCGCCATGAACAGGCAATACAGCATCCACGACAGGTTCAGGCGGTTCCATACGGCGTGGGGCAGTTGCAGTTGCGCGCCCAGCAGCATGTGCAAGAAATTTTTCTTCAACAACCAGTGGGCTACGGCCAGGGCAATCGCCAGACCGGAGTACAGCAAGGTGGGTTTCCACTTGATGAAGCGCTCGTCGTGCAAGCCCAGCGTCAAGGCGCCAAAGCCCAGCACCAGCACCAGCGTGATCTTGTGCATGGTCTGCAGCTTGCCGTCCATCTTGTAGATCATTGCCGTTTGCAGCACGGTCGCGCCCATCAGCACCGCCGTGGCGGTGTAGATGTCGGCCATCTTGTACGCGCCAAAAAACAGCAGGATGGGGAAAAAGTCGAGGATGAGTTTCATGAAATGGGTGCATTGGCTGCGCCAAAGGGGCAACCGGGTGGGGTCAGGAAGGCTCGAAGTCTAACGAAGCGGAGTTCATGCAGTAACGCAAGCCCGTGGGGGCGGGGCCGTCCTCGAACACATGGCCCAAATGCGCGCCGCATTGGGCGCACACGGTTTCAACCCGGCGCATGCCGTGGCTGTTGTCTACGAGCTCTTTAATGGCCCCGTCCGACGAAGCCTGCGAGAAGCTGGGCCAGCCGCAGCCGGCGTCGAATTTGGTATCCGATTTGAACAATTCGGCGTCGCAGCAAATGCAGCGGTAAATGCCTTTGGCCCAGTGGCCCTCATATTTGCCGGTGAACGGGCGCTCGGTGGCGGCTTGTCGGGTCACGGCGTAGGCCACAGGTTCGGCGCCCTTGGCGGCCAGCAACTCGCGCCACGCTTGTGCGGATTTTTCAATTTTGGTCATGATGAACAGCTGATTTCCAGTTGACCCGCCCAGTCGGGCGGCAAGTCGGCATAGGCTTGCATGCCCGGATGCTCGTCGAAGGGTGACTGTAGCAAGTTGTGCAAGGTGTCGATTTCTGAGAAATCACCCGCCTGCGCTTGGCGAATGGCGATTTCGGCCAGATGGTTGCGCAGCACAAACTTGGGGTTGGTGCGCAGCATCTGCTGACCCACCGACGGCCCAGAGGCTTGACCCAAACGGGCCCGGTAACGGTTGAGCCAGGCCTGCCAGCGCTGGCGGTCGATGAACAGGTCTTGCACGGCCATGACAGAGGCTGTGGTGGATGGCCGCGCTTCGCTCGCAATGACGGGGTTGGGTGCGTCAGAGGTCAAAGAGTCCGTCATCGCGAGCGAAGCGTGGCGATCCAGTGGTTGTGCCGCTGTGCCCGCCAAACCCCGAACGTCCACCGACGTGCCCCATGCACCCGAGGCCACCGCGTGCGACAAGCGACGCCAAAACAGGGTGTAGTCCACCCGCTCGGAGGCCAACAATTGCATCAGGTCCTCCACCAAAGTCCAGTCGGCTTCGCGTTCGGACTCGGGGGCCTGCGCACCCACCAAGCCCAGCTTGGCCCGCATGGCATCGCCCAGGCAGCGGGGGAACAGGGTTTTGTAGCCCTCCAGCACCTGCAGCGTCATCTCCTGGTCGTCGATCAAGGGCGCCAGCGCTTGGCCCAGGCAGTACAAGTTCCAGTACGCCACATTGGGCTGGCGGCCATAGGCATAACGCCCTTGGTGGTCCGAGTGGTTGCAGATGTGACCGGGGTCAAAGCCGTCCAGGAACTGGAAGGGCCCGTAGTCGATCGTCAGGCCCAAAAGGCTCATGTTGTCGGTGTTCATGACGCCGTGGCAAAACCCCACCGCTTGCCATTGCGCCAGCAGCCGGGCGGTGCGTTCTTGCACCTCGTCCAGCAGGGCCGCGTACACATTGCCTTGCCACCGCGCAGCGCGTTCGTGGCATTCGGGCAGGTGGTGGGCAATGGCGTGGTCGGCCAGCAGACGCAAACTGTCCGTGTCGCCTTGGGCCGAAAAGTGTTCAAAGTGACCAAAACGCAAAAAGCTGGGGGCCACACGGGCCACGACGGCGGCGGTTTCCATCGTCTCGCGCCGCACCGGCTCGGGCGAGGCCACCAGGCTCAGGGCCCGGGTGGTCGGGATGCCCAGACCGTGCATGGCTTCGCTGCACAAATACTCGCGGATGCTGGAACGGAGCACGGCGCGGCCATCGCCACCGCGCGAATAGGGCGTGCGCCCAGCGCCTTTGAGCTGGATTTCTTGTGGGCCTTGCGCCGATTGGGCTTCACCCAGCCAGATGGCGCGGCCGTCGCCCAGCTGGCCCGCCCATTGGCCAAACTGGTGGCCGCTGTAAACCGTGGACAGCGGTTGAGAACCAACCATGACCGCATTGCCCGCAAAGGCTTGCAAGTGATCGTCGTCAAACAGCGCGTGGGGCCAGCCCAACTCGGCACGCAAAGCCTCGTTGCGGGCCGCCCAGCGTGGCGCGGCCACTGGTGTGGGCTGCAGGGGGGTGAAAAATCGGGGGCCCAGTTGGGTCAGGCGGTGCGTCCAGTCCAACACAGGCAAATCGTGGGGGGGGCTGACGGGGGCCAAAGAGGAAGATGACATGGGTTCCGATTGTCACGCCCTTGACAAGCACCCGCGGTTTGGCGGGTTTTAGGCCCGGCGGGCATCGAACTCGGGTGCACAATGAACCGGTTGAGAACCACCCACCTGACAGGAGACGCCCCATGCTGGGACTGATGCAACAGCAATCGCTTTTGATTTCTGCTTTGATTGAATTTGCCGAACAACACCATGGCGACAGCGAGATCGTTTCGCGTCGCGTCGAAGGTGACATCCACCGAAGTGATTGGGCCCAAGTGGCCCGCCGTTCGCGCCAGGTGGCCAACGCACTGGATGCGCAAAATCTGCCTCAGGGCACCCGCATCGCCACGTTGGCCTGGAACGGTTACCGCCACCTGGAGCTGTACTTTGGCGTGAGCGGCTCGGGCCGCGTGCTGCACACCCTCAACCCGCGCCTGCATCCGGATCAGATGGCCTGGATCGCCAACCATGCCGAAGACCAGGTGCTGTGCTTTGACATGACGTTTTTGCCCTTGGTGCAGGGGCTGCACAGCCATTGCAAAACCATCACCCACTATGTCGCTTTGTGCGACGCCGACAAGCTGCCCGAGGGCACCGGCATCCCCAATTTGGTGAGTTACGAAGCCTGGATGGGCCAGCAGCCGAGCACCTGCGCCTGGCCGCAGCTCGATGAGAACACCGCCTGCAGCTTGTGCTACACCAGCGGCACCACCGGCAACCCCAAGGGCGCTTTGTACAGCCACCGCTCCACCGTGCTGCACGCGTATGCCGCTGCTTTGCCCGACTCGATGTGCATTTCGGCACGGGATTCCATCTTGCCCGTGGTGCCCATGTTCCACGTCAACGCCTGGGGCATTCCCTACAGTGCGGCCATGGCGGGGGCCAAATTGGTGTTCCCTGGCCCGGCACTGGACGGCAAGTCGGTGTACGAACTGATCGAAGCCGAGGGCGTGACCTTTGCGGCCGGTGTGCCCACCGTGTGGCAAATGCTGCTGGGCCACATGGCACCCGCAGGCCTGAAGTTCAGCACGCTGGGCCGCACCGTGATTGGCGGCTCGGCTTGCCCGCCCGCCATGATCGACGCGTTCCGTCAGAACTACAACGTGGACGTGCTACACGCCTGGGGCATGACCGAACTCAGCCCATTGGGAACAGTCTGCACCCTCAAAAACAAACATTTGAGCCTGCCTGCTGAGCAGCAGATGAAGCTGCGCATGAAGCAGGGTCGCTGCATCTTTGGCATTGACATGAAGATCGTGGACGCTGAGGGTCAAACCTTGCCGCACGACGGCAAGGCCGCAGGTGATCTGCTGGTCAAAGGTCCTTGGGTCATTGAGTCGTACTACAAACAAGAAGGCGGCAACCCCTTGGTGGACGGTTGGTTCCCAACGGGTGACGTGGCCACCATCGACACCGATGGCTTCATGCAAATCACCGACCGCAGCAAAGACGTGATCAAGTCCGGCGGCGAATGGATCAGCTCGATCGATGTGGAAAACATCGCCATGGCCCACCCGGCCGTGGCCATGGCCGCCTGCATCGGCATACGCCACCCCAAGTGGGACGAGCGGCCCATTGTTTGCGTGGTCAAGAAGCCCGGGGCCGAGGTCACGCGTGAAGCGTTGTTGGCCTTCTACGAAGGCAAGACCGCCAAGTGGCAGATTCCGGACGATGTGGTCTTTGTGGACGCCATTCCGCTGGGGGGCACCGGCAAGATGCTCAAGACCCGCTTGCGCGAGCAATTGGCCGACTACGTCCTTCCAAGTCTTTGATCCCCATCAAGCCCGCGTGGTTGCAAGTTGAGCGTGACAGTCGCGCGGGTGATATGCCTTAGGTGCAAACCCCGAGCCCATTCGCCATTTCAGCGGTTACGCTGACACTGTCCCGATTTACAACGCAGGAGAACTTGTATGAAAACCACCACCCGTCTGATCGCTGCAGCCGCTCTGGCTGCTTGCTCACTTGGCGCTTACGCGCAAAAAGGCGAGACCGTCAAAATCGCGTGGATCGACCCGCTGTCGGGCCTGATGGCCCCCGTGGGCAGCAACCAGCTCAAAAGCTTTCAGTTTTTTGCCGAAAAGTTCAGCAAGACCAACCCGGCGGGTGTCAAGTTCGAAGTCATTGGCATCGACAACAAGTTAAGCCCCGCTGAAAGCCTGAACGCGCTCAAAGCCGCCATGGACCAGGGCGTGCGTTACATCACCCAAGGAAACGGCTCCTCGGTGGCAGGCGCCCTGATCGAAGCCGTCAACAAGCACAACGAGCGCAACCCCGGCAAGGAAATCCTTTTCCTGAACCACTCCGCGGTCGACCCAGACTTCACCAACAGCAAGTGCAGCTACTGGCACTTCCGCTTTGACGCTGACACCTCGATGAAGATCGAGGCCATGACCACCTTCATGAAGGACGACAAGTCGATCAAGAAGGTTTACCTGTTCAACCAGAATTACTCACATGGTCACCAGGTCGTCAAGTTCGCCAAGGAAAACATCGCACGCAAGATGCCGGGTGTGCAAATTGTGGGTGAAGACCTGCACCCGCTGGCTCAAGTTCGCGACTTCTCGCCTTACATCGCCAAGATCAAGGCTTCGGGTGCCGACACCGTGATCACCGGCAACTGGGGTTCTGACCTGGCTTTGCTGGTCAAGGCGGCCAACGAAGGCGGCTTCAACGGCAAGTTCTACACCTATTACACCGGTGTCACAGGCACCCCGACAGCGCTGGGTCAAGGCGGTGCAGGTCGCGTCTACCAGATCGCTTATGGCCACTACAACATGGGCGGTCAGATGGACAAGTGGTCCGCTGAATTTAAGCAAAAGTTCAACGATGACTTCTACACCCACTCCGTGGTGCGTATTTACCAGGCGCTGGGTGATGCCATGGCCAAAGCCAAGTCCACCGATCCAGTCAAAGTCGCGGCGGCGTTGTCCGGTCTGAAATTCTCGACCCACAACGGCGAGGTCGAAATCCGCAAAGCAGACCACCAGTTGCAGCAACCGCTGTACATGACCGTCTGGCAAAAAGCGGACAAGAAGTTCCCTTACAGCCCTGAGAACACCGGCATGACACTGGCGCCCGTGAAAGAATACCCTTCTTATGTCTCCAGCACACCCACCAGCTGCCAGATGAAACGTCCTGGCTGAGGCGCAACGCCTTCCGCTGCCGCTCTCTGAGCGACCCGCAAGGGTGTCTCAGGGTTTGGCGGATGGGCCAAGGCCCGATCACCTATGGGTTCATCGGGCTTTTTTATGGGCTCTCGTGCCCCATTGAGACCAGATTTGCCAGTGCAAGTCCAATTTCTGTAATGCTTTAGACCCAAGGGTCAGGAAAGTTTGTGATGGAGTTTTTTATCATCTCCATGCTCAACGGCCTCAGTTACGGGCTGTTGCTGTTCATGCTCAGCTCCGGGCTGACGCTGATCTTCAGCATGATGGGTGTGCTCAACTTTGCGCACGCCAGCTTCTACATGGTGGGCGCTTATTTCGGCTACACCATCTCGCAGTGGGTTGGCTTTTGGCCTGCACTGATCATTGCGCCCCTTTTGGTCGGGGCATGTGGTGCCCTGTTTGAGCGCCTGACGCTGCGCAAGGTCCACCCCTTTGGCCATGTGCCTGAATTGCTCGTCACGTTCGGCCTGTCTTATGTGGTGCTGGAGTTGGTTCAGTTGGTGTGGGGCCGCACGGCTGTGGAGTTTCCACCGCCCGAAATTTTGCGCAGCTCAGCCTTCACGCTGATCAACCACTCGGTCAACGGACTGAGCGTGGTCTGGGGCGCAGCGCCTGCCGAGATGTGCAGTGCCGCCGATGCCGCAATCCGCGTGGTGTGCTCACCGTTTCCCGCCACACGCGGCTTCATGATGCTGGTGGCTTTGCTCATGCTGGTGTCCTTGTGGCTCTTGCTCACCCGTACCCGTATCGGTTTGGTCATTCAAGCAGCCTTGACGCACCCTGAAATGGTGGAGTCTCTGGGCCACAACGTGCCGCGTGTCTTCATGCTGGTTTTTGGTGCAGGCACGGGCTTGGCTGGGCTGGCGGGCGTGATTGGCGGCTCCACCTTTGTGACAGAGCCTGCCATGGCCGCCACCGTGGGTTCGGTCATCTTTGTGGTGGTGGTGGTGGGCGGCATGGGATCGCTTTCAGGCGCCTTTTTGGCCTCGGTGTTGATTGGCGTGATCCAGACCTTTGCCGTGGCCATTGACTATTCCTTCTTGACGCTGGCCAAGGACATGGGTTGGGCCTTGTCGGCTGCCACACAGGAAAACTCCTTTGCCAAGCTCACGTTGTCGCAGGTCGCGCCCATCTTGCCCTACCTGTTTTTGGTCCTGATCCTGATCTTCCGGCCCAAGGGTCTTTTGGGCACACGCGAGGGTTAAGACATGGCTGCCATCTACAAATTCAAACCTTACAACGTGGGCCGCTGGGTCATCTGGAGCCTGTTCGCTTTGGTCTTGCTGGCCGCGCCGCTGGTCTTCACCAGCAACCTGTCCGTGACCATGTTGGCCCAGATGGGCATCGCCATCATTGCCTGCCTGTCTTACAACATCTTGCTGGGACAAGGCGGCATGCTGAGCTTTGGCCACGCGGTCTACACGGGCCTTGGCTCCTACATGGCCATCCACGCGCTCAATGCCGTGACTGGCGGCAAGCTGAACATTCCGGTCAGCCTGCTGCCCATCGTGGGCGGCGTGGCGGGCATGGGCTTTGCCATTTTGCTGGGCTGGGTGACCACCCGCAAATCGGGCACGCCGTTTGCCATGATCACGCTGGGTGTGGCCGAGCTGGTATTTGCCATGTCCCTGATGTTCTCGGAGTTTTTCGGGGGCGAGGCGGGTGTATCAGGCAACCGGGTGGCGGGTGAAGCCTTTTTCGGCATCACCTACGGCCCACAGATTCAGGTGTACTACCTGATTGCCATCTACACCTTTGTGTGTGTTGCGCTCATGTATGCCTTCACGCAAACGCCGTTGGGTCGCATTTTGAATGCGGTACGGGACAACCCCGAGCGCGTGGAGTTCATCGGCTACAACACCCAGCGCGTGCGCTACATGGCGTTCATCATCTCGGGCTTTTTTGCGGGCATCGCAGGTGGCTTGGGTGCACTCAACTTCGAGATCGTGACAGCCGAGGTGGTCGGGGCAGGGCGCTCGGGCGCTTATTTGCTCTTCACCTTTTTGGGCGGGGCCACCTTCTTTTTTGGCCCCATCATCGGTGCCGTCTTGATGATCATCGCCTTTGTGCTGCTGTCTGAGCTGACCAAGGCTTGGCTGCTGTACTTGGGCCTGGTCTTCCTGTTCATGGTCATGTATGCGCCAGGTGGCATAGCCAGCCTGATCATGATGAACCTGCGGGTGGCCAAGTTTGGAAAATTGCGCCAGATCTGGACCAGTTACCTGGCTTTGGGACTGACCGCGATTGTCATGCTGGCGGGAGCGGGGGCCATGATCGAGATGGTCTACCACCTGCAACTCAATTCGGCTTTGGGTGACACCGTCAAGTTCATGGGTGCCACGCTGAACGCCAAGAGCCTGGACAGCTGGTTCGGCTCGGCTTTTGTCATGCTCACCGGTTTGGGTTTGTTTGAGCTGGCCCGCAGGCAGTTCGCCCGCGACTGGGGTGAAATCCAGACCGACATCGAAAAAGAAATCAAGCGAAGGGAGTCGGCCTTATGAGTTATGCCTTAGAACTCCGGGACGTGCGCAAGAACTTCGGCAAGACCGAAATCATCCGTGGCGTGAATCTGGCCGTGAAGGCCGGTGAACGCGTGGCCGTCATCGGCCCCAATGGCGCGGGCAAGTCCACGCTCTTTAACCTGATCAGCGGCCGCTTTGGCCCCACCAGTGGCGAAATTTTGCTGAACGACCAGGCCATCCAGAACAAGACGCCCTATGAGATCAACCGCATGGGGCTGTCGCGCAGCTTCCAGATCACCAACATCTTCCCCAAGCTGAGCGTGTTCGAGAACCTGCGCTGCGCGGTGCTTTGGAGCTTGGGCTACAAGTACAGTTTTTTCAAGTTTTTATCGAACTTGAAGGACGCCAACGAACGCACCGACGAGCTGCTGGACATGATCCATCTGGACAAAAAACGCGACGTGCTGGCGGTCAACCTGACCTATGCCGAGCAGCGGGCGTTGGAAATCGGCGTGACCATTGCCGGAGGTGCCGATGTGATCTTGCTGGACGAGCCCACCGCCGGCATGAGCAAGAGCGAGACCTCGCGATTCATCCAGCTCATCAAAGACGTCACCGTGGGCAAAACCCTGCTCACCGTGGAGCACGACATGGGCGTGGTTTTTGGCCTGGCCGACAAGATCGCGGTGGTGGTTTATGGCGAAGTCATCGCCTTCGACACCCCCGAGGCCGTGCGCGCCAATGCCAAAGTTCAGGAGGCTTATTTGGGCTCTCCGGTCGCAGACAGCCAAGTAGGAGGCCACTGATGTTGCTGATCGACAACCTTCATGCCTATTACGGCAAAAGCCATGTGTTGCATGGTGTCAATTTTGAGGTGGGCCAGGGTGAGATCGTGGCCTTGCTCGGGCGCAACGGCTCAGGCCGCTCCACCACCGCCAAGGCCATCATGGGCTTGGTGGAGTGCGAAGGGCGCATTGACTGGAAAGGCCAGCCTATTCAGGGCAAAAAAGCCTATGAAATTGCCCACCTGGGGGTGGGCTATGTGCCAGAGAACCGCGAGATTTTCCCCAAGCTCACGGTGAGCCAAAACCTGCAGTTGGGCCAAAAACGCAATGGGCAAAATGGACGTTGGTCGTTTGACGACATGTTCGCCATGTTTCCCCGCCTCAAAGAGCGTGAGCACAACGAAGCCGGTGTGCTCTCGGGCGGTGAGCAGCAAATGCTCACGCTGTGCCGCACCCTGATGGGCGACCCCGATCTCATCATCATCGACGAACCCACTGAAGGACTGGCGCCCAAAATTGTCGAGCTGGTCGGTCAATTTCTATTCAGCCTCAAAGCCAAGGGAGTATCGGTGTTGTTGATTGAGCAAAAACTGACGATTGCCATGCGCATTTCGGACCGCGCCTTGGTCATGGGCCACGGTGCCATCGTGTTCCAAGGCACCCCCGATGAGCTGAGGGCCAACACCTACATTCGCAAGGAATGGCTGGAGGTTTGATCCAAGCTTTACCCGTCTCTGGGGCGACAAAATTTTGCCGTGTGGGTTTTTTTATGTCTACAATACCCAAAAACGAACGGTCGTTCTTTTTTAACTTTTTACGTAAAGGAAGTCCAGCATGACTGCTGAATACAAAGTGCATGGCGATGTCGCGGTCATCACCCTGATGAATCCGCCCGTCAACGGTTTGGGTCTGTCCACCCGCGTCGGCATCACCGACGGGCTGGAAAAAGCCAACAACGACGGCGCCGTCAAAGCCATCGTCATCACCGGTGGCGGCAAAGCCTTTTCGGGCGGAGCCGACATCCGTGAATTTGGCTCTCCCAAAGCGACGCAAGAACCCAATTTGCTGAGCGTGATCTCCGCTTGCGAAAAATCGGCCAAGCCAGTTGTGGCGGCCATCCACTCGGTCGCCATGGGCGGTGGCTTGGAGTTGGCTCTGGGCTGCCACTACCGCATTGCAGCGCCTGGCACCTCCATTGCCTTGCCCGAAGTCAAGTTGGGCCTCATTCCCGGCGCGGGCGGCACACAGCGGCTGCCTCGCGTGATTGGCGTGGAAGCGGCGCTGAACATGATCGTCAGCGGCGAAGCCATCAAGAGCGACATGCTGGCCATGCTGCCTGGCCAAAAGCTGTTTGATGCGATGGCCCAATCGGCTGAAAGCCTGCCTGAAGAAGCCCTGGCCATGGCCCGCAAAGTGGCCGCAGCGCATGCCGATGGCAGCCCGCTGCCTTTGGTGCGCAACCTGCCTTGCAAGCACCCGCATGGCGATGCGTACTTCCAGTTCACCCGCAACATGGTCAAAGGCATGGCCAAAAACCTGCCTGCACCACTCAAGTGCGTGGACGCAGTGGAGGCGGCCACCAAGAAGAAATTCGAAGATGGCATGGTTTTGGAACGTGAAATTTTCACCAACCTGATGTTCACCCCCGAAAGTCGCGCACTGCGCCACATCTTCATGGCCGACCGTGCGGCTTCCAAGATTCCAGACGTGCCCGCGGACACGCCCATGCGCGCCATCCAGTCGATTGCTGTCATCGGTGCAGGCACTATGGGCGGCGGCATCTCGATGAACTTCTTGAATGCGGGCATCCCGGTCAAGATGCTGGAGATGAAGCAAGACGCGCTGGACCGTGGCGTGGCCACCATTCGCAAGAACTACGAAGCCCAAGTCAAAAAAGGCAAGCTCAAGCAAGAGAAATACGACGAGCGCATGGCGCTGCTGTCAACCACGCTGAGTTACGACGACATCGGCCAAGCCGACCTGGTGATCGAAGCCGTGTTTGAAGAAATGGGCGTGAAAGAAGCTGTCTTCAAGAAGCTCGACGAAGTGATGAAACCCGGCGCCATCTTGGCCTCTAACACCTCTACCTTGGATGTGAACCAGATTGCCAGCTTCACCAAGCGCCCGCAAGATGTGATCGGCATGCACTTCTTCAGCCCGGCCAACGTCATGAAGCTGCTCGAAGTGGTGCGTGGCGCCCAGACCAGCAAAGACGTGCTGGCCACCGTGATGGCCATCGGCAAGAAAATCAAGAAAACATCGGTGGTGTCGGGCGTGTGCGATGGCTTCATCGGCAACCGCATGATCGAGCAATACAGCCGCCAAGCCGGTTTCTTGATCGAAGAGGGTTGCACCCCCGCACAAGTGGACAAGGCCGTTGAGAAATTCGGCTTTGCCATGGGCCCCTTCCGTATGGGCGACCTGGCGGGCAATGACATCGGCTGGGCGATCCGCAAGCGCCGCTACACTGAAAAGACCAACCTCAAGTACAGCAAAACCGCGGACTTGCTTTGCGAAATGGGGCGTTACGGCCAAAAAACCGGCGCAGGCTGGTACGACTACCAAACGGGCAAACGCGACGCGATTCCCAGCGCCGTGGTGGTCGAGATGATCGAAAAACACCGCGCTGCTTTGGGACTCACGCCCCGCAAGATTTCCGACGAAGAAATCGTGCAGCGCTTGGTGTATTCATTGGTCAACGAGGCTTGCCACATCCTGGAAGAAGGCATCGCCAGCAAGGCCAGCGACATCGACATGGTCTACATCACCGGCTACGGCTTCCCGTTCTGGCGCGGTGGCCCGATGAACTACGCCGACACGATTGGGCTGTTCAACGTGGCCGAAGCCATGAAGCGCTTTGCCAAGAACCCGCTCGACGACGCCCAATTCTGGCAACCCGCGCCTTTGTTGGTGCGCTTGGCGGCCGAAGGCAAAACATTCAACTGAGGCACGCCTTGTCATCGCGAGGAGCGCAGCGACGTGGCGACCCATTCATGCCATGGGTCAACGCTGGAAAGCTTGGCTGCGCTCACCATGAGGACATCAGAGTTTTCTGCCATTCCCTTACAGAATCGTAAAAGGTTTCAAAAATGACCAACGCCGTTATCGTATCTACCGCCCGCACCCCTCTGGCCAAGAGCTGGAAGGGCGCTTTCAACATGACCCACGGTGCCACCCTGGGTGGCCACGCGGTGCAACACGCCGTGGCCCGCGCCGGCATTGATGCCGCCGAAGTCGAAGACGTGATCATGGGTTGCGCCTCACCCGAAGGCGCCACCGGTGCCAACATCGCCCGTCAAATCGCGCTCAAAGCCGGTTTGCCGATTTCGGTCTCGGGCATGACCGTCAACCGTTTTTGCTCGTCGGGTCTGCAAACCATTGCTCTGGCTGCGCAACGCATCATCGCGGGCGAAGGCCAGGTGTATGTGGCTGGCGGCGTGGAAAGCATTTCTTGCGTACAGCAAGAGATGAACACCCACATGATGCAAGACTTGGCCCTGGCCAAGATGAAGCCCGAGATCTACTGGAACATGCTGCAAACCGCCGAGCAAGTGGCCAAGCGCTACAAAATCGGTCGCGATGTGATGGACGCCTATGGCGCGGCCAGCCAACAAAAGGCCTGCGCCGCGCAAGCTGCAGGTTTCTTCAACGACGAAATCGCCCCCATCACCGTCACGCAAGGCGTGATCGACAAGGTCATGGGCATGACCACCAAGCAAGTGACCTTGAGCGTGGACGAAGGCCTGCGCGAAGGCACCACAGTGGAGGCCATCAGCGGCCTGCGCTCTGCGCTGCCCGGTGGTTTGGTCACAGCCGGCAACGCCAGCCAGTTCTCGGACGGCGCAGGCGCTTGCGTGTTGATGGACGAAAAACTGGCCGAACAACGCGGCCTCAAGCCCTTGGGCCGATTCCTCGGTTTTGCCGTGGCCGGTTGCGAGCCTGACGAAATGGGCATCGGCCCCGTGTACGCCGTGCCCAAAGCGCTGGCACGTCTGGGCCTCACGGTGAATGACATCGACCTGTGGGAACTGAATGAAGCGTTTGCCGTGCAGGTGCTGTACTGCCGCGATAAGCTGGGCATTCCGGCCGACCGCCTGAACGTGAACGGCGGCGCGATCGCGGTGGGTCACCCCTACGGTGTGTCGGGCCAACGCCTGACGGGCCACGCCCTGATCGAAGGCAAACGCCGTGGCGCCAAGCGCGTGGCCGTGACCATGTGCATTGGCGGCGGCATGGGCGCTTGCGGCATTTTTGAAGTGCTGTGATGCCCGTGGCTGTTGACGCCTGATCAACACCAAGGCGGTCGGTTTGCAGCTGACCGCCTTTTTCTTTGTCTGTTTTTTAAACCGGGATGATGCGACATGAGCCTGCGCCCCACCGTTGACTTTTTGCTGCACGACTGGCTGAAGGTCGAAAGCCTGCAAAGCCGCGAGCGCTTTGCCGACCACTCGCGTGAAACCTTTGATGCGGTGCTCGACACCTGCGAACGCATTGCCCGCGAGAAATACGCCCCGTTCAACCGCCTAGTGGACACGCAAGAGCCCCACTTTGACGGCGAAAAAGTCATCTTGCCGCAGGCCACACACGATGCGTACAAGGCCTATGCCGAATCGGGCATGTTGAGTGCCGCACAGGACTACGAAATCGGTGGCATGCAACTGCCCTACACGGTGGAGGCGGCCGCCAACGCGTTTTTTGCCATGGCCTCTGTCAGCATTGGCTCAGGCATGCTGACCAGTGGCAACGCCAATTTGCTGATGGTGCACGGCACCGACTTGCAAAAGCAGGTGTTTGCCGCCAACGAATTCAATGGGCGCTTTTCGGGCACCATGTGCCTGAGCGAACCGCAAGCGGGCTCGTCGCTCAGCGACGTCACCACCCGGGCCACGCCCGACGGCGCCGACTTTGAATCCGATGCTTTGGGCGCGCGTTACCGCCTCAAGGGCCACAAGATGTGGATCTCGTCGGGCGAGCATGAACTGTCTGAGAACATCATCCATTTGGTGCTGGCCAAGATCCCTGATGCCAGCGGACAACTGGTCCCAGGCGTCAAAGGCATCTCGCTGTTCATCGTGCCCAAGAAAATGGTGGACACCCACGGTCAACTGACGGGCGAGCGCAACGACGTGGCGTTGGCAGGCCTGAACCACAAATGCGGCTGGCGCGGCACGACCAACACGCTGTTGAACTTTGGCGAGGGCAAGTACCCGGTTAGAGGCGATAGCGGCGCCGTGGGCTACCTGGTCGGAAAACCCGGCGAAGGCCTGCGCTGCATGTTCCACATGATGAACGAAGCCCGCATCGGCGTGGGCATGGCGGCCACCATGCTGGGCATGGCGGGTTACTACGCCAGCCTCGATTACGCCAAGAACCGCCCACAAGGCAGACCTACAGGGGCAGGGGGCAAAGACGCCAGCCGCCCGCAGGTGCGCATCATTGAGCATGGCGACATCAAGCGCATGCTCTTGGCCCAAAAATCCTATTCCGAAGGCGCATTGGCGCTCGCCCTGTATTGCGCACGATTGGTGGACGAGCAACACACGGGCACGGCGGATGACGCTGATGTTTCGCGTTTGCTTCTGGAAGTGCTCACGCCGATTGCTAAAAGTTTCCCCAGCGAGTGGTGCCTGGAAGCCAACAGCTTGGCGATCCAAATCCACGGCGGTTATGGCTACACCCGCGACTTTCCGGTTGAGCAATACTGGCGCGACAACCGCCTGAACATGATCCACGAGGGCACCCACGGCATCCAGGCCATGGACTTGCTCGGCCGCAAGGTGCTGATGGAAAACGGCCGGGGCCTGCAGCTGCTGGCCGAGCGCATGCTGGCTACAGCGGCCAAGGCAGAAGGCAGCTGGGGGCCTGAAGCTGCGGCTTTGCGCGATGCCCTGCAACAAGTCGGCCAAGCCACCCAGCAAGCTTGGGGCGGCGCCCAGCCTGCGCAGGCGCTGGCCAATGCGGTGCCTTATTTGCAGGCCTTTGGCCACACCGTGATCGCCTGGATCTGGCTCGATGTCGCAGCCAGCCTAGAGGGCAACGACAGCCCTGCCGCGCAGGGCCGTCGCGCTGCCTGCCGTTACTTCTTTCGCTACGAATTGCCCAAAATCGGCGCTTGGCTCAATGTGGTCAAAAGCCGCGACCCGACCTGCGCCGACTTGCCCGAGGAGGCTTTCTGATGATCCGGCACATCGTGATGTGGAACCTGCACGACCATGCAGAAGGGGCCGACAAGGCCACCAATTTACGCACAGCCAAAGACTTGCTTTTGTCGTGCGCCAAGGTGGTGCCCGGCATCCGTGCTTTCGAAGTCGCCTCAGCCACCCCCGGCATGGACTGCACGAACGATTTGGTGCTGCACATGCTCGTCGATGACGCGCAGGTGCTAGCGGCTTACCAGAATCACCCCGATCATCTGGCCATCAAACCCTTCATGAAAGCGGTCGTCAAAGAGCGCCGCTGCATGGATTTCAACGTCGAATAAAAGGAGCTACGACATGGCACGCACTGTTCAACAACTTTTTGACTTGACCGGCCAGGTGGCCTTGGTCACTGGCGGTTCGCGCGGCCTGGGCTTGCAAATGGCCCACGCGCTGGGCGAGGCCGGGGCCAAGATCATGCTCAGCTCTCGCAAGGCGGATGATTTGGAAGAAGCCGCTGCCCAATTGCAGGCCGCTGGCATCGACGCCCACTGGATCGCTGCCGACTGCGGCAAGGAAGAAGACATCCGCCGTTTGGCCACTGAAACCATGGAACGCATGGGGCCCATTGACATCCTGGTCAACAACGCCGGTGCCACTTGGGGCGCACCCGCCGAAGACCACCCCGTGGCCGCCTGGGACAAGGTCATGAACCTGAATGTGCGCGGTTATTTTCTGTTGTCACAGGAAGTGGCCAAGCAAAGCTTCATCCCGCGAGGCAAGGGCCGCATTTTGAATGTGGCATCCATCGCGGGTCTGGCGGGTAATCCATCCGCTATGAAAACCATCGCTTACAACACCTCCAAAGGTGCGGTCATCAACTTCACCCGCGCATTGGCGGGCGAGTGGGGCGAGCACGGCATCACCGTCAACGCCATTTGCCCAGGGTTCTTTCCCAGCAGGATGAGCCAAGGCCTGCTGGACACCATCGGGGCCGACAAGATGGCGCAAGCCGCTCCCCTGCGCCGCTTGGGCGACGACGAAGATCTCAAGGGCCTGGCACTGTTGTTCGCATCGGACGCAGGCAAGCACATCACCGGTCAATGGATGGCGGTGGACGGTGGCGTCAGCGCCATCATCGGCGGCTGAACTTCTAGGTCTGACATGAGCATTCCTTTTGGCGTTCCGATTCCGTTTGTGGACCATCTGGGTATCACACTGGAAAAATTTGAAGACGGCCAATCCGAACTGTGGTTTCCGATGCGGCCAGAAATACTCAACTCTTTTGACGTTGTCCATGGGGGGGCGATCATGACTTTTTTGGACATCGTCCTGGCGGCAGCCGCACGCAGCGTGGAACCCAGCAACGGCGTGTTCACGATTGAAATGAAGACCAGTTTCATGCAAGCAGCTTCAGCACCTCCCGGGGGGCGACTCATTGGACGCGGCCGCTTGCTGCACCGTACACGCAAACTCGCCTTCACAGAAGGTGGGGTTTACGACCCCGAGGGGCGTTTGTGTGCTCATGCCACCGGCACATTCAAATATGTTCCCCGCCGTGGCACCGATGCCCTTCAAACCGACTGATTCTTTTTATTTTTTCAACGACTATCTTGCAAAGAACGGAAACACAGATGACTCTCAATCACCAAATCGTGCTCGACAACCGCCCCCAAGGCGAAGCCACTGTGGCCAACTTCAAACTGATTGAAACCAACATTCCGGCTTTGCAAGACGGCCAAGTGCTGGTCAAGCACCACTTCATGAGCCTGGACCCCTACATGCGTGGCCGCATGAACGAAAGCAAGAGCTACGCCGTGCCCCAAGCTCTGGGCCAAGTCATGCTCGGTGGCACTGTGGGCGAAGTGGTGGACAGCCAGCACCCCAAGTTCAAAGTCGGTGATCAAGTGGTGGGCATGGGTGGCTGGCAGGAGTACAGCGTGGTCGATGGCAACCTGATCGGTGCTTTGCGCAAGGTCGACACCACCCATGTGCCGCTGTCGCATTACCTGGGCGCAGTGGGCATGCCCGGCGTGACCGCCTGGTATGGCCTGTGCAAAATCATCAACCCCAAAGCGGGCGAAACCGTCACGGTGAGTGCGGCCAGCGGCGCAGTGGGCAGCGCTTATGGTGCTTTGGCCAAGGCCCGCGGCTGCCGCGTGGTCGGCATTGCCGGCGGCAAGGACAAATGCGATTACGTGGTCAATGAATTGGGCTTTGACGCCTGCATTGACTACAAAGAACACAAGGACTACATCTCGCTGTCCAAGGCCCTGCGCGAAGCCTGCCCCAACGGCATAGACGGCCATTTTGAAAACGTCGGCGGCATGGTGTTGGACGCTGTGATGCTGCGCACCAACGCTTTTGCCCGCATCGCGGTGTGCGGCATGATCGCCGGCTATGACGGCGCGCCGCTGCCCATGACCACCCCAGCGTTGATCCTGATCAATCGCATGAAGATCGAAGGCTTCATCGTCAGCGAGCACATGGAAATCTGGCCCGAAGCGCTGCAAGAACTCGGCACCCTGATCGGCACCGGCAAGCTGCGCCCCCGCGAATCGGTGGCCCAAGGCCTGGCCGCTGCGCCTGAGGCCTTTCTTGGCCTGCTCAAAGGCAAAAACTTCGGCAAACAATTGGTCAAGCTGGTCTGAGGCATCCACCATGTCCGATCTGATCCTGCACCACTACCCGACCTCGCCCTTCGCCGAAAAGATCCGGCTGATCCTGGGCTACAAACAACTGGCCTGGAAGAGCGTGTTCATTCCGATGATCATGCCCAAGCCCGATCTGACGGCGCTCACGGGCGGTTACCGCAAAACGCCGGTGCTGCAGATCGGCGCGGACATTTACTGCGACACCGCACTGATCTGCGATGTGCTGGAGCATTTGGCCCCCACGCCCACGGTCTACCCTGACGCCGTTAAAGGTGCAGCACGCATCGTTGCGCAGTGGGCCGACAGCGCTTTGTTCACGGCGTCCATGGCCTACAACTTCCAGCCTGCGGGTGTGGCGCAGGTTTTTGCGGGTGCGCCCGCCGAGGGCGTTCAGGCTTTTGTGGCCGATCGCACGGCGATGCGCGGTGGCGCGGCCCGCATGGCTTCCGCAGACGCTACTGGCACTTACAAAAGCTACCTGCGCAGGATCGCCAGCATGCTGCACGGGCAAGACTTTTTGTTCGGCGCACAGCCGTGCGTGGCCGACTTTGCGGTTTACCACCCGCTGTGGTTCACGCAAGACCGCACGCCAGCCTTGGCGGGCATCCTGGATGCAACGCCCGAAGTCAAAAGCTGGATGGCCCGCATGAAGGCTATCGGCCATGGCACACCCGGCAAATGCAGCGCCGAAGAAGCCTTGCAAACAGCCCGCAGTGCTACGCCTGCCGCAGTGCAGGGAGATGTCTTTCAGGACGAGCACGGTATCGCCTTGGGCAGCCCCGTGGTGATTGCGGCCGACAACTTTGGCCTGGAGCCCACCGAAGGTGAGCTGGTCGCAGCCACACGCACCCGTTTCACCCTGCGCCGCAGCGATGAGCGTGCGGGCACGGTGCACGTCCACTTCCCACGCTTGGGCTTCACACTGAAAAAGGTTTCCCCATGATCGAGAACTTCAAAGGCAAAACTGCGGTGCTGACCGGTGGCGGTTCAGGCTTTGGTCTGGAATGCGCCCGCATTGGTGCCCAACTGGGTATGAACCTGGTACTGGTGGACGTGCAGCAAGACGCGCTGGACAAAGCCGCAGCCGAAATGACGGCCCAAGGCGTTCAGGTCTTGGCCCGCAAGGTGGATGTGTCGAACGCGCAGGCCATGGAACAACTGGCATCGGATGTGAAAGCGCGTTTTGGCGCACCGCACTTCGTGTTCAACAACGCAGGCGTGGGGGCTGGGGGCTTGGTTTGGGAAAACTCAGTGGCCGATTGGGAATGGGTGCTGGGCGTCAACCTCTGGGGTGTGGTTCACGGCGTGCGCCTGTTCACGCCCATGATGCTCGAAGCCGCCAAAGCCGACCCGGCTTACCGGGGCCACATCGTCAACACCGCCAGCATGGCGGGCTTGCTCACGCCGCCCAACATGGGCATTTACAACGTGAGCAAACACGCAGTGGTGTCGTTGACGGAAACCCTGTACCAAGATTTACAACTGGTGACTGACCAAGTTAGCGCCAGCGTGTTGTGTCCTTATTTTGTGCCCACGGGCATCAGCCAAAGTCACCGCAACCGCCCCACGGACCTGGCGGCCGACAAACCCACAGCCAGCCAATTGATCGGACAGGCGCAAAGCGACAAAGCGGTGGGCAGTGGCAAGGTGTCAGCGGCCGACGTGGCCCAAAAGGTGTTTGACGCGGTGGCCAGTGACCAGTTTTACATCTATAGCCACCCTCAAGCCTTGGGAAATGTTCAAAGCCGAATGGAGGCCATCGTGCAGGGCAACAACCCGCCCGACCCATTTCAGGCTAGACCAGAGGTGGGAGATGGCTTGCGTCGAGCTCTGCGGGAGAGTTGAAGGGCATCAAGGGCACCGCCGAGTCATGGGCCTTCACCGGTGGAAGTTGCCTTCAAAGCAGTGTCTCAATTCGTGCCCTAATTCCAGATGCGAGACCTTTTTACCGGTGATGATCACGCACTCTTTGCTGGCCACGTTCCACATGGCGCACGCCAGTGGGGGGGTCATCCAGGCCTGGGTGGGGCTCAGCTGAGCAGCACGACTGCAAACCTCGGACACGTTCTCGCGAACTTCCCAGCGCACTTTGACATCGTTCATCAAGCGTGCTTGCTTGGGCATCGGGACAAAAGACTCCAATTCAGACACGGGCAATGAGGGGCCTTGCACCGAGGCGCAACCCGTCAACACCATGAGCGCACCCGCCGAGGCCAAAATTGCCAAACGACGAAATTCGCGACCAATCATGTTTTTGACAGATATTGTCATTTTTCACTCCATTTATCAGTAAAGCCATCAATAATTGAAAGTTTACATATTTGCTAGTTGAGTGTCAAATTTGTCAATTAAATAGCCATAAATGTTGTTTATTGGCAAATTTTATTTTAAAGAGCGATTTCCTCTTTTAATTTGACATTTTTTGTGTTTTTAACAAGGTCAACATGGTGGTTTGAAGAGCACAGACCGCGGTGAAAGGCCTGCACTGGTTGCGATACAAGGTAGGCACTCAGAGCTTCCAAACAGTCCGAAGTTGCCAAGAGGCTGTGGCACACTCACGCCCTTTGACCCTTGAGGTGCTCCAACAGCGCCGTCTTAGACATGCAAAAAATACTGGCCCAACTGGCTGCAGAAATTCGGATCCGCCCTGACCAAGTCAAGACTGCCGTGGAATTGCTGGACGGCGGTGCCACCGTCCCTTTCATTGCCCGTTACCGCAAAGAAGTGACCGACGGCCTGGACGACATCCAACTGCGCGAGCTGGAGTCGCGCTTGGGCTATCTGCGTGAGCTGGAAGACCGCCGCGCCGCCGTGATCAAAAGCATCACCGAGCAGGGCAAGATGACGCCCGAATTGCTGGCCGCCATCGACGCCGCGCCCACCAAACAAGAGCTGGAAGACTTGTATTTGCCCTATAAGCCCAAGCGGCGCACCAAGGGCATGATGGCCCGTGAAGCCGGATTGGAGCCGCTGGCCGACAAGTTGTTTGCCAACCCGACCCTCGACCCGCACGCCGAAGCACAAGCCTTTGTGCTGGCTGCGGGCGCCATTGAAGGCGCTGACTTCACCACCACGGCCGCCGTGCTGGACGGCGTGCGCGATTTGCTGAGCGAGCGCTGGGCCGAAGACGCGTCACTCGTGCAGTCCCTGCGCGAATGGCTGTGGAACGAAGGCCTGTTCAAAAGCAAGCTGGCCGACGGCAAGGACGAGAACAACGCCGACGTGTCCAAGTTTCGCGACTACTTTGACTACGACGAGCCGATTGGCCGTGTGCCTTCGCACCGTGCTTTGGCCGTTTTCCGGGGCCGTGCGCTGGAAATGTTGGATGCCAAGCTGGTTCTTCCTGTGGAGCCCGAGCCGGGCAAGCCCAGCATCGCCGAAGGCAAGATCGCCTTGCACTTAGGCTGGAGCCATGCGGCCCGCCCCTCGGACGACCTGATCCGAAAATGCGTGTCTTGGGCTTGGCGCGTGAAGCTGAGCCTGTCCACCGAGCGCGACCTGTTCACACGCCTGCGTGAAGAGGCCGAAAGAGTCGCCATCAAGGTGTTTGCCGACAACCTGCGCGACCTGCTGCTGGCCGCGCCCGCAGGCCCCCGAGTGGTCATGGGCCTGGACCCGGGCATCCGCACCGGTGTGAAAGTGGCGGTGGTGGACGCCACCGGCAAACTGGTCGACACGTCCACGGTGTACCCGCACGAGCCGCGCAAGGACTGGGAGGGTTCGCTTTTCACCCTGGCCAAGCTGTGTGAAAAGCACAATGTCAACCTGATCGTCATCGGTAACGGCACCGCCAGCCGCGAAACCGACAAGCTGGCGGGGGACCTGATCAAGCAGCTGGCCCGCCTGCAGGGTGGCATTCGGGATGGCGTCGAAATTCAAAAAGTCGTGGTCAGCGAAGCGGGCGCTTCTGTTTACAGTGCCAGCGAATTCGCTTCGCAAGAAATGCCCGATGTGGATGTGAGCTTGCGCGGCGCCGCATCCATTGCCCGCCGCCTGCAAGACCCGCTGTCCGAGCTGGTCAAGATCGATCCCAAAGCGATTGGCGTGGGCCAATATCAGCACGACGTGAACCAGAGCGAGCTGGCCAAAACCCTGGACGCGGTGGTCGAAGATTGCGTGAACTCGGTGGGCGTGGACTTGAACACCGCCAGCGTGCCCTTGCTGACCCGTGTGTCGGGCCTGTCAGGCAGCGTGGCCAAGGCGGTGGTGCGCTGGCGCGATGCCAACGGCGTGTTCAAAACCCGTCAAGACCTGTTGAAAGTCACCGGCCTTGGCGCCAAGACTTTTGAGCAAAGCGCAGGCTTTTTGCGCATTCGTGGCGGCGACAACCCGCTCGACATGACGGGCGTGCACCCTGAAACCTACCCGGTGGTCGAGCAAATCATCGTCAAAACGGCCAAACCGATCCAGGAGATCATGGGCCGCAGCGATGTGCTGAAAAGCCTGCGGCCCGAGTTGTTTGCCAACGACAAGTTCGGCGCGATCACCATCAAGGACATCTTGGGCGAGCTGGAAAAACCCGGCCGCGACCCGCGACCCGACTTCAAGGTGGCGCGCCTGGCCGACGGCGTGGAAGACATCAAGGACCTGAAAGAAGGCATGACCCTGGAGGGCACCGTGAGCAACGTGGCCCAGTTTGGTGCGTTCATCGATTTGGGCGTGCACCAGGACGGCTTGGTGCACGTGAGCCAGTTGGCCAACAAGTTCGTGACCGACGCCCGCGAGGTGGTCAAGACCGGCGACATCGTCAAAGTGAAGGTGCTCGAAGTCGATGTGGCCCGCAAGCGCATCAGCCTGACCATGAAGCTGGATGCTGCACCCGCAAGACAAGGACAAGACGGAAGGGGCCCCCGCGACAACAAGTTTGAAGGGGCAGGGCGTGACAACCGACAGCGTGGCGGCGGATCGGGTGGGGGGTACACCTCGCCGCCAGCTACTGGTTCGGGTTCTGCCATGGCCAGTGCCTTCGCCAAGCTGCAAGGCCTGAAAAAATAAAACCCATGCAAGCCCTCCACATCCACGCTGGCCCCAAGGCCCTGGCCCACATCCGTGAACACGGCTTGCGGCCCGAGCACATTGGCGTCATACCGGGTGCGGCGGGTGGTCCCAAGGGTCTAATCCTTGGCCCGCTGGACCGATTCATCTTTGGTGAGTGGCTCACGCAAAGCAGTCAGTCGGTGGACTTGGTCGGAGCGTCCATTGGTGCCTGGCGCATGGTCACGGCTTGTCTAAATGATTCGGTAACGGCCTTCGAGCGGCTGGAGCACGACTACATCCACCAGCATTACGAACCGCTGCCTGGCCAAAAGCGTGTGAGCGCCGAGCAGGTGAGCGATGCATTTGGCCAAAGCCTGCAAGCGTTTTACGGCGGCCGCATCGCTGAGGTGCTGAACCATCCGCGCTACAGACTGCACATCGTCACTTCTCACGGGCGGCACATCTTGCACCGCGAAAACCCGTTCACCACGCCGCTGGGCTATGCCGGGGCTTTTTTGAGCAACGCCGTGCACCGCCGGGCCTTGGGTGGCTGGCTGGAGCGGGTGGTGTTTTCAGGGCAGGGCGCAAGCTTACCTTTTGACACGCAAGACTTTCGAACCCGCGCCTTGGGCCTGACAGAAGGCAATTTCATGCCAGCGCTGCAAGCGAGTTGCTCGATTCCCTTCGCGCTCAAAGCCGTTCACGACATCCCTGGCGCACCGGGGGGCGCGTATTGGGATGGCGGCATCACCGATTACCACTTGCATCTGAACTGGACCGCGCCAGCACAGGGCACCGAGCGTGCCATCGTGCTCTACCCGCACTTCCAGCAAAACGTGGTGCCCGGCTGGCTGGACAAAGCGCTCAAGTGGCGGCACGGCGCAACCCCTTTTCTTGACAACACCATCGTCTTAGCCCCCAACCCCGAGTGGGTCAAAACCCTGCCGAACGGCAAATTGCCCGACCGTAAGGACTTTATGACCTACGACCGTGATTTGGCGGGGCGGGTGAAGGTTTGGAACACGGCGGCCCGTGCCAGCCAGCAGTTGGCGGATGAGTTCGGCCACTGGTTGCAAAACCCCATCTCTTCCATGGTTCAGCCTTTGTAAGGAGCGCTCATGTCTCAAGCCTTTGTTGTGGGTCAAATGACCGTGAAACATCCCGAAAAATGGGCCCAATACCGATCGCAGGTCTTGGCCACCTTGGTGCCTTTTGGCGGGGAGCTCGTGTTTCGGGGTGAACAGGTTCAATCGTTTTCGGGTGTCAACCCGCACCCTGACATCGTGGTGATCCGTTTTCCTTATTTGGCCGATGCGCAGGGTTGGCATGCGTCTGCCGCTTACCAAGCCCTGATTCCTTTGAGGCAAGAAGCGGCTGATGTGATTTTGACCACTTATGCGGCATAACCCCGATGGCAAAGTGGATAATCGCCGCATGTTGACCGAACCCATTTTTCTCACCGCCGCCCTTTACAAATTCGTCGATCTGCCCGACTTCACCGACCTGCAAGCGCCTTTGCAAGCCTGTTGCGAGGCCAACGATGTGAAAGGCACGCTGCTGCTGGCGCACGAAGGCATCAACGGCACGATTGCCGGGCCGGAAGCTGGGGTGAGGGCGGTGCTGGCTTTTTTGCATGCCGACCCGCGCCTGGCCAGCTTGCCGCACAAAGAATCCTGGAGCCCCAAGCCGCCGTTCACCCGCATGAAGGTCAAGCTCAAAAAAGAGATCGTCACCTTGCGCGTGCCCGAGCTGGACCCGAACAAGACGGTGGGCCAATACGTCAAACCCGCCGACTGGAACGCCCTGTTGGCCGACCCCGACGTGGTGGTGATTGACACGCGCAACGATTACGAGGTGGCCATTGGCACCTTCAAGGGCGCGATCAATCCGAACCTCAAGAACTTTGTGCAGTTGCCCGCTTGGCTGGACGCGCAGGAAAACCTGCAAGGCGAGGCCGCCAAAAAGACCAAAGTGGCGATGTTCTGCACAGGTGGCATCCGCTGCGAAAAATCCACCGCACTCATGAAAATGCGCGGCTTTGATGAGGTGTATCACCTCGAAGGCGGCATCCTCAAGTACCTGGAAGAAATCCCGCCCGAGCAAAGCATCTGGGAGGGTGACTGCTTTGTGTTTGACGAGCGCGTCAGCGTGGGCCACGGCTTGGGGCTGGGCAGCCACGCGTTGTGCCGCTCTTGCCGCTGGCCGCTGAGTGAGCAAGACAAACAATCACCGCACTATGTGCTGGGTGTGAGCTGCGCCTACTGTCACGACCAGCGCACGCCTGAGCAAAAAGAAAAACTGGCCGAGCGACAGCGCCAGGTGGAGCTGGCCGAGGCGCGGGGAGAAATCCATGTGGGGGCCAAGATGCCCAGCCACGAAGCGCCCTGAGGCCTCGAATGAGCGACTTCATTCCCTTTGTGCAGGAGTTGCTGGAGGGGTGGGCCCCGGTATCAGCCCGCCGCATGTTTGGCGGCCATGGCCTTTACCACGAGGGCCTGATGTTTGCCATCGTGATGGACCAGCGGCTATACCTCAAGGCCGATGAAGCCAACCGCCCGGAGTTTGAGGCCCTCGGCCTTGCGCCCTTCACTTACGCCATGAAGGGCAAAGAGGTGGCGCTGTCCTATTGGGCTGCGCCGGATGCGATTTTTGACGAGCCCAGCGAGGCGGTACGCTGGGCACAGTCGTCTTGGGACGCTGCTTTGCGTGGACACAAGGCCAAGGCCAAAGCCATTGAAAAAGCGAAGGCGCGAAGGAAAACGCAAAGGCCTTTCCCATGAAATCCGCATGACCCTTTGGATTTCTCTGAAGGAGCCGATGGCCGTTTGATTTGTAGGAGCGGTCTCCGACCGCGAAAGATGCCCCGCCGAACCTATTCGCGGTCAGAGACCGCTCCCACAAGAAGCGGTCATGGGCGTTTTATTTGTAGGAGTGGTCTCCGACCGCGAAAATCCCCGCATCTACTATAGATGCCTGAGGACCAGCACGCATTACCGATTTATCTGATGTTGAAACAGCTACTTTTTCACTAAAAGATCAGCTGCTGTGTCAAAATTTTTGCTCAGGGAGGGCAAAAATGAACTCACAAGCACATGCCCAAAGGCTGCGTTCAGGGCGACATTCGCAATCGGGCCAAATTTACATATTGTCCACCGTGACCCAAAACAGGGCGCCGGTGTTTGATGATTTCCTTGACGCCCGAACATTGATTGGTGTTTTGCGCGATCAGCAAAGGCTTGAGCACGCCAAGACCCTGGCTTTTGTGGTGATGCCCGATCACTTGCATTGGCTGATGGAATTGGGCGACAAGGTAGCGCTGTCGGTGTGCATGCGCAACGTCAAAACATTGAGCGCATTGCGCATCGGGAGACCCATTTGGCAAACCGGTTTTCATGACCATGCCATCCGTCAAGAAGAAGACTTGCCGTCAGTGGCCCGGTATGTGGTGTCCAACCCTGTGAGGGCAGGGTTGGTGGTCAGAACGGGGCAATACCCCCATTGGGATGCCATTTGGGTCTAACGCTTCGCGGTCAGAGACCGCTCCCACAGGGAAGCCGATGGGAGTTTGATGGGTATGGGCCGATGGCCGTTTGATTTGTAGGAGCGGTCTCCGACCGCGAAGGATGATCCACCGCACCCCATCGCGGTCAGAGACCGCTCCTACAGGCCAGGCGCTTAGAGACTGGTCAACAACATGTCTCGGTATTCGTCAGCCGAGGCGATGCGTGGGTTGGTTTTGTGGCAGTGGTCGGCCAGTGCGCCGGTGATCACGGCATCAAACAGGCTTTCGGTCACACCCATCGCGCCCAGCCCGGTGGGCAGCCCTAAGCGGGCGCACATGTCCCGGATGGCGTCTGGGATGTCCGAGCCGCTTTGCAAGCCCATGGCTTGGGCCATGCGGTTGAGGCGGTTTTCTTTTTGCACCGACTCGGCCACAGCGTTGAACTTCACCACCGCTGGCAAGAACATGGCGTTCAAAGTGCCATGGTGCAGGCGCGGGTTAACGCCGCCCAGGCTGTGGCTGAGCGAGTGCACGCAGCCCAAGCCTTTTTGAAAAGCCATCGCGCCTTGCATGCTGGCGCTCATCATGTTCAGGCGAGCTTCACGGTCTTGGCCATTGACCGTGGCGCGCTCGATGTGCGCCCAACCCCGTGCCAGTCCGTCCAGTGCGATGCCATCCGCAGGCGGATTAAAAGGCGCGGCCATGAAGGTTTCCATGCAGTGCGCCACCGCGTCCATGCCGGTGGCAGCCGTGAGCATGGGCGGCAGGCCGAAGGTGAGTTCGGGGTCACAAATGGCCGCTTTGGGCACGATGAACCAGCTGTGAAAGCCCACTTTGCGGCCATCGTCCAGAATCAAAATTGCGCCTCGAGCCACTTCGCTGCCCGTGCCGCTGGTGGTGGGCACGGCGATGATCGGGGCCACGCGGTCGGTGATTTTGAGCGAGCCGCCTTCGATGGTTGCGTAAGTTTTGAGCGGACCTTCGTGACTGACCGCAATGGCCACGCCCTTGGCGCAGTCGATGGCCGAGCCGCCGCCCACAGCGATCAGGCCGTCGCAGCCGCTGGCCTTGTACATGGCTGCCGCTGCACGCACGGCCGACTCGGTCGGGTTGGAGGGTGTTTGGTCAAACACGGTGACGGGCAAGCCGGGCAGAGCGTCGAGGGCTTTTTGCAGCACGCCTGCGGCTTTGACGCCCGCATCGGTCACGATCAAGGGTTTGCGGATGCCCACCCGCTCGCATTCGGCCTGCAGCAGTTTGACAGCGCCAAAGTCGATCTGGATCTGGGTGACGTAATGGATGAAAGACATGCAAAAACTCCAATCTGTGGGGGCCCAACGCGGATCAAATGACAGACCCGCAGGGCAGGGCGTTGTACGATCAAGGCCCATTTTGATGCACGAATGGGATCGAAGCTTGTCACCGCTGTCACCCTTGTTGGCTGGATGAGGCCAGACCCCTCCTGCGCATGCAAAAATGTTCAAACAGTGCTGAATTCCAGCGGACCGTCTCCTTTCTTCATGAGCAGCCACCACACCAACCCCCGATCGCTGTTGAATGCCGCCACGCGCAGTCTGATCGAGCGCGTTGAACGCGCAGGTCGTCCCCCGATGGCCGCCATGTCGCCCGACCAAGCGCGTGCCTTTTACGACATTGGCGGGCCGATGCTCGACCTGCAGCCCGCGCCGCATGTGGACCGGGTACACAACTTCAGCATCCCGGCACGCGACGGCCACGCCATGCCCGCCCGTTTGTACGCGCCCCAAAGCGATGCAGCCTTGCCCGTGTTGCTTTACATCCACGGCGGTGGTTTTTCGGTGGGCAGCCTCACCACCCATGACGTGCTGTGCCGCCAACTCACACGCCAAGGGCATTGCGCTGTGGTGTCGCTGGACTACCGACTGGCCCCTGAGCACCGCTTTCCAACGGCCGTGCATGACAGTTGGGACGCCCTGAACTGGCTGCAGCAGCATGGCCGATCGCTGGGCTTGGACACCACGCGATTGGCCGTTGGCGGCGACAGCGCAGGTGGCACTTTGGCCACGGTGTGCGCCCTGATGGCCCGTGATGCTGGACTGCCCCTGCGCCTGCAGTTGCTGTTTTACCCTGGCTGTATCGCCCGGCAAGACACCGCATCGCACCACACGTTTGCAGAAGGGTTCATGCTCGACAAGGACACGGTGGACTGGTTTTTTGCCAATTACATCGACGAAGCCGACCGAGACGATTGGCGCTTTGCGCCGGTGAACGCCCCCGACCATTCAGGTCTGGCCCCGGCCTGGATCGGCTTGGCCGAATGCGACCCACTGGTGGACGAAGGCGTGCAGTACGCTGACACCCTGCGCATGGCGGGTGTACCGGTCGATCTGGAAATTTACAAAGGCGTGATCCATGGCTTCATCACCATGGGCCGCGCTATTCCCCTTGCCCTGCAAGCGCACGCCGATGCGGGCCGGGCCTTGAAAAACGCTTTTGAAAGTTGAACCCATGAAACGCCAGGATTTCCGTTTGTCTCACCGCATGCGCGTGCGCTGGGTTGAGGTGGACATGCAAAAGATCGTCTTCAACGGTCACTACCTCATGTACTTTGACACCGCCGTCACCGAATACTGGCGGCAACTGGCCATGCCTTACGCGGAGACCATGCACCAGTTGGGCGGTGATTTGTATGTCAAAAAGGCCAGCTTGGAGTACCACGCCAGCGCGGAAATGGACGACTTTCTGGATGTCTGCATGCGTTGCGACCGGATCGGCAATTCGTCCATGACGTTTTCCGGAGCGATTTTTCGGGGCGATCAATTGCTGATTACCAGCGAGATGGTCTATGTGTACGCCGACCCGGTGGCCAAAAAGAGCCAGCCCATCCCGGCCCCCTTGCGCGACCTGCTCGAAAGCTTTGAGCGCGGCGAAGACATGGTGCAGGTGCATGTGGGCTCGTGGCACGACTTCCACAAACAGGCCAGCCCGCTGCGCCACGAGGTTTTTGTGGATGAGCAAAAAGTACCCGTTGAGATGGAGTTGGACCGCGAGGACGAGACCGCCTTGCATGCCGTGGCGCTGAACCGCATGGGCTTTTGTCTTGCCACAGGCCGCCTGATCCAACACGCGCCGGGTGTGGCCCGCATCGGCCGCATGGCCGTCAAAAAGCAGATGCGTGGCAGCGACCTGGGCCGCCGCGTGCTGCACGCCCTGATGGACGCCGCGCAGCACCGGGGCGACACCCAGGTCATCCTGCACGCCCAATGCAGCGCCGAAGGCTTTTACAAACGCTCAGGCTTTGAGCCGCATGGGGGTGTTTTTGACGATGCGGGGATTGCGCACATCGAGATGGTGCGGGGCCTTTGAAATTCAAATATCAGCCAACAGCTCGTAGGGCAGCGGCATCATTTCCAGTGCAGGGCCTTGCGCATGGCCCGTTCGCCAGCCGGTCTGCTGGCTCTCCAGCGTGCCGCTGACCAGCGCATCAAAACCCTGGCCATCGGGCCTGGCCGCTCTCAGCACCACTGTGGCGCAGGGTTGCTCGGGGTCTTCTGGGGTGAACACATCTTGTCCAGCCGTTAAAGCCACGTGGCTGTGGACCAGCACCGTGCGGCGCTTCAAGGTGCCGCGAAACTGGCTGCGGGCCACGACTTCTTGCCCGGGATAGCAGCCTTTTTTGAAGTTCACGCCACCAACCGATTCGTAATTGAGCATTTGCGGCACGAAGGCCTCAAAAAGACTCTGGCTGACCAAAGTCACACCGCTCATGACTTCGGCCCAGGCCCAAACATCGGTGGACAGCTCAGCCCCGGGAGGCTGTGCTTGCGATGGCGCGCCGAGCCACAAGGCGCGAGGCACTTGGGTGTCGCCCAGCACAGCGGGATACAGCGCCACGGCGTGGGCTCCGTCGTTGCTGGTGGTTTGCCAGGGTGTTGCTTCAGCCAAAACTGCACCGGCGCTGTCGCCCAACAAGCCGCGCAACTGCCACGAGGCGGTGGCGTCGATCATTTTGACCTTCGCGCGCAGCACAAACATGGACAGGCGCTTGAGCGTTTGGGGGAGCAAGTCGAGGCTCAAGACCAACAAGACGGTGTCGGGCGCGGTTTTGATGACCACAAAGCTGGCCTGCATCCGGCCCTTGGCTGAGCAAAAAGCAGCCAATCGCGATTGGCCCACAGGCAAAAGCAGCACATCGTTGCTCAGCTGGTTGTGCAAAAAGTTGGCCGCGTCTTCGCCTTGGGCCTGGATCACGCCCAGATGGGGCAGGGCGGCAACGCCTTGCAACTGAGCCGCGAAGTGGTCGATGGGGAGGGTGGCTGAAGTGGTCATGGCGAAAGGTGTGAGATGAGCCCCGCAGGCAAGGCCCAAAGAAATCAATGGCGGCCGAATGGGGCCACAGAGCAAAGGCTGAAAGTCCCAATTATGATCAGCCGCCAGAGTCAATCGGCTCTGTGCGGACATTTTCAAGGATTGCGGGTGATCAAAGGGTTGTTCAAGGGCTTGGTGGGTTTGGTCATGCTGGCCTTGGCACTGGCTGCCGCCGCCTATTTTTGGGTGCAAGGGCCCATGGCGCTGCGTGACTCAGCGGCCACCCCGGTCGATTTGTCGATCGAGCCGGGCACATCGGCCAAAGCCATCGCGCAGGCTGTGGCCGATGCCGGTGTGGACACATCACCCACCTTGCTTTACGCGTGGTTTCGCCTGTCGGGCCAGTCGCGCCAAATGCGCGCCGGAAGCTATGAAATTGCCCCCGGCACATCGCCCGAGCGCTTGCTGAGCATGCTGGTCCGGGGGGAAGAAAGTCTGCGCACCGTGACGATTGTCGAGGGCTGGAACTGGCGGCAAGTCCGCCAGGCCTTGGCCAAGGCCGAGCACCTCAAATCCGACAGCCGGGCGTTGGACGACGACGCCTTGATGGCGAAACTGGGCCGTTCCGGCATGGCCCCGGAAGGGCGCTTTTATCCGGACTCCTATTCCTATGCCAAGGGCTCCAGCGACTTGGCGGTTCTGACGCGGGCCATGAACGCCATGGACAAGCATGTGCTGCAGGCTTGGGAGGCCCGTCAGTCGGGTGTGTCGCTCAAGTCGCCCGAAGAGGTCCTGATTTTGGCGAGCATTGTGGAAAAAGAAACCGGCAAAGGCGAAGATCGCGCCCTGATTTCGGGTGTGTTCAACAACCGGCTGCGCATTGGCATGCGTCTGCAGACCGATCCGACGGTGATTTATGGCTTGGGCGAGGCCTTTGACGGCAACTTGCGCCGCATTCACTTGCAGACCGACAACCCCTGGAACACCTACACCCGGGGCGGCTTGCCGCCCACACCGATTGCCATGCCCGGCAAGGCGGCTTTGTGGGCGGCGGTGCAACCCGCCAAGACGCAGGCGCTTTACTTTGTCGCCAAAGGCGATGGCAGCAGCCACTTCAGCGCCACGCTCGACGAGCACAACAGGGCTGTCAACCGTTATCAGCGCGGCATTCAAACGGCCAAGGATTGAGGGGGGGCGAGAGCCTGCGACAATCGGGTTTTCCCCTTTTTACACACCATGACACGCGGTTTGTTCATCAGTTTTGAAGGCATTGACGGTGCGGGCAAGTCCACGCACATCGATCGCGTGGCCCAACTGTTCCGCCAAGCGGGCAGGGCGGTTGTGCTCACACGCGAACCTGGCGGCACCCCCTTGTCTGAAAAACTGCGCGAGTTGGTGCTGCACGAACCTATGGACGCGCTGACCGAGGCGCTGTTGATGTTCGCGGCGCGCCGTGAGCACTTGGTGCAGGTGATTGAGCCTGCATTGGCTCGTGGCGATGTGGTGTTGTGCGATCGTTTTACCGACGCCACTTTTGCCTATCAAGGCGGTGGACGTGGGTTTGACTGGCAGGTGCTGGGCCAGTTGGAGCGCATGGTGCTGGCCTTGCCCGATGGTGCTTTGCGCCAACCCGAGCTCACCATTTGGTTTGACCTAGACCCTCTGATTGCTGCTGAGCGACTGGCTTCGGCCCGCGTGCCAGACAAGTTTGAATCGCAGCCTGCCGATTTTTTTGCCGCGGTGCGCGCCGGCTATGCCAAGCGCCAAGCCGAAATGCCCGATCGTTTTGCACGCATCGACGCCGCCCAAACCATCGATACTGTGGGTGCTGATGTGGGCCGCTTGGTATCCGACTGGCTAAAGCGGACTGCCCCATGACAGCCGTTTTGAACGCCCCCTGGATTGCGCGCCAAGCCGCCGATTTGCTGGCCCAGCGGGGCCATGCTTGGTTGCTGCAAGGCCCGTCGGGTCTGGGTCAATATGAATTGGCACTGGCCATGGCCTCAGCATGGCTCTGTGAAAAGCCCACTCCCCAAGGCCCTTGCGGCGACTGCCCAAGCTGTCACGCCATTGCTGTGCATACCCACGCCGACCTGGAAGTGCTGATGCCCGAGACGGTGATGATCGAGCTGGGTTGGCCTTTGTCCGAAAAAGCCCAGGACGAGATCGACAAGAAAACCCGCAAGCCAAGCAAAGAAATCCGGGTGGATGCGATGCGCGACGCCGTAGAGTTTTCGCAGCGCACCGACGCGCGGGGGCGCGGCAAGGCGGTGCTGGTGTTTCCTGCCGAGCGCATGAACACCATTACGGCGAACGCCTTGCTCAAAACCCTGGAAGAGCCGCCGGGCGCTGTTCGCTTTGTGCTGGCCACCGAGGCGGCGCACATGCTGCTGCCCACCATCCGCAGCCGCTGCCTGGCCCACACCATGAAGTGGCCCGAGGCCGACGAAGCTTTGGCTTGGCTCAGCGGGCAGGGCGTGCCCGCCCCCGTGGCGCAAGCACTGCTGCGCAGTGCGGGCGGCCGCCCCACCGATGTGCTGCGCCAAGCCGAAGCCGGTTTGTCGCCCGACTGGTGGGCCGCTTTGCCCAAGGCCATGCGCGGGGGTGATGCCCGGCACTTGGCCGATTTGAGCCCCGCGCAAGCGATCGATGCTTTGCAAAAGCTTTGCCACGACTTGGTGTTGCGCCAGTCGGGTGCCGAACCACGCTTTTTTGACGCCAGCCAACTGCCGCCGAGCAACGCGTCTGTGTCGGTGCTGACCGATTGGTTCAAGCGCCTGATGCAATCTGCGCGCACGGCCGAGCACCCGTTCAATGCCGGTCTGATGCTCGAAGCCCTGACCGCCGATGCCCAACAAACCCTGATGTCCAAGGGCTGAGCCATGTACACCGATTCCCATTGCCATTTGAATTTTCCCGAGCTGATGAGCCAGCTCGACAACATCCAGCAGGCCATGGTGGCCGCCCAAGTGACCCGCGCCATGGTCATTTGCACCACGATGGAAAAGTTTGACGAAGTGCACAGCTTGGCCATGGCCAACGACAACATGTGGGCCACGGTGGGTGTGCACCCGGACAACGAAGGCGTGCGCGAGCCCAGTTTGCAAGATCTGCTGGACGGCGCATCGCGGCCCAAAGTGGTGGCCATTGGCGAGACGGGCCTGGACTATTACCAAATGGACGAGCGCAAAGGTGGGCGTACCGTGGCGGACATGGAATGGCAGCGTGAGCGTTTTCGCACCCATATTCGGGCAGCACGGCAAACGGGTTTGCCGCTGGTGATCCACACTCGCCAAGCTTCGGATGACACGATCGCCATCTTGAAAGAAGAGGGCGAAACGGGCGCAGCAGGGTGCGCGGGCGGGGTCTTTCACTGCTTCACCGAAAGCCAAGAGGTGGCCCGAGCGGCCTTGGATTTGGGTTTTTACATCTCCCTGTCTGGAATTTTGACTTTCAAGACCGCTGCGGATTTGCGCGAAGTGGCCAAATTCGTGCCGGATGACCGCTTGTTGATCGAGACCGACAGCCCTTATTTGGCGCCCGTGCCTTACCGCGGCAAGCTCAACAACCCTTCTTATGTGCCCTTTGTGGCCAAATTATTGGGCGAGTTGCGTGGCTGCAGTTCTGAGTCCATTGGTGAATTGACGACCGAAAATTTTCTGAAATTGTTTGCTAAAACAGCTGAATAATATTCATGTATAACTTTATTAATTTAAAAAAAGTCATTGTCATTATTGGACTTTTTTGTTTTTCAAATTTTTTGCAAGCCGGTGCTTACGAGGACTTCTTTAAAGCGGTTAAATCTGACAATGTGCGCACCATTCAAGCCTTGCTGCAACGTGGTTTTGATCCCAACACGGTCAACCCCGAGGGCGTTCCAGCCTTGATGCTGGCGGTGCGAGAACCATCCCTGAAGGTGGCCGAGTTGCTGGCTGGTTGGCCAAAAACCAAAACCGAGCTGCGAAACGACAAAGACGAAAGTGTGTTGATGCTGGCGGCTCTCAAAGGCCATTTCAGCTTGGTCCAAAAACTGGTTGAACATGATTCCGATGTGAACAAACCTGGCTGGACACCTTTGCATTACGCAGCATCGGCTGGCCATGTGCAAATCCTCGAGTACCTGCTGGAGAACAGTGCCTACATTGATGCGGAGTCACCTAATGGCACCACGCCACTGATGATGGCCGCCATGTACGGCAGCCCGGAAGCCGTCAAGGTGCTGATTCAGGCAGGTGCTGATTTGACCCTGAAAAATCAACTGGGTCTGAGCGCTTGGGATTTTGCGGTACGCGGCCAGCGCCAAAATTCCAAAGAACTCATTGAAACTGGATTGGCTCGTCTGGCGGCTCGTCAAAACCAGGCAACACCCAACTCGGGTCAGCAAATTCCTGCCGCGCTCAACCCATCCAAACCAAAGTGATCCCAAGTGATCATGTCGGTTGTATTGGGTTGTCTCACACCATCTTAATTACATACGATGTGTATTATGTAAAGTAACAATGGCACTCCGGTAGGCCATTAGCCGCTGCGATGACCACGGGTAAATCTCATCGAGACCGAGACCGAGACCCCAAGGTCACGGTGCCAGATCATTGAAGAAGATGGATTCAGGGCGTCAGCGTCAATTGGTGCACTGCTGTGCTTAATAGCTGCAGCGGGCGGTAATGGCCAGCTGCCCAAGCACTGGCCATCGAGCGGCTGCGGGAATCAAAGACATGGCCTGATTGACCCGTTTGGTAAATAAAGGCCGATTGCTCAGGATCGGCCAAGTCATAAACCGCCCGCATGGAAGCTGCATGGCGGTTGGCAAAGGGCTCTTTGGGGTCATTGGCCCAGTACTGACCGACGTTCACGGTGAACAAGTCCCCTGCACTTTCGGTGCGCACATCAAACAAGGTGTTGAGCAAAGGCACTTTGCCAAAGGGCTTGTGGCTGCTGATGGCCGGGTGCCATGCACCCCAGCGCCAGGTGCGCATGTCCTTGCCCTGTTGGGCGGCAATACGGGTCAAGGCACGGTCGAGCGCTGCAGACACTTGCGCTGGGCAGCCAGCAGTGCCACACCAAAAAGTGTCTGAGCGCTTCAAAATGCCTTCCACTGACGCACGGAAATGGCGTTTGCCGTACAGGGCTTTGAACCGATCGGCACCCAAATGCGGCACCAGCAAACCACGCGTCAATTCATCGGCCCAAACGTTGAAAACCAGCGCAGCGGCGCTGTCCGCTGTCATTTGGCCATCAAAGGTGCTGAGCATTTGCAGGGCCTGATCGCCCAGCGGGTGTTGCGGCTTGGCCGACAGCACCACCGGCAGCAGCGACTTGGCACCCAGCGATGTGACATCGTTTTGAATGGCTTGCAGGCTTGCTCGGCTGTGTTGGGGTCTGGCGGCGAGCAGTTGCTCAATGCGGTCAAAGCGCTCGGGTGTGGTCCAGTCGCCGCCTACAAAATGCGCGTAACCGGGCGGCAGGATGTTCTGGTTGGCGGTGGCGTGCCAGCCTTTCGCTTCGATGGTGTTGCGGTTCAACGCGGGGTTTTGGTTCGCGGGTAACCAGCCGGTCCAGTCGTATTGGGCCAACCAGCCGGGGGCCGGTGCAACGCCACGGATGTCATTTTGAGGCGAACGTATGGGCAGTTTGCCCACGGCCCGAAAGGCCACATCGCCCAGCGTGTCGGCCATGACCACGCTTTGCATGGGCGCATGGTTGTCGGTGAAGGCCTTTTGCAGTTCGGGCACGGTTTGCGCCCAGTTGGTCAACATGCCCGATTCCACGGTTTTGTTGTCCTCGGTCAAAGCTGACCAGCGCAGACTGACGACATAGCGCTGGCCGTTGATGAGCTTATCGTATTGAGGTTGAACATCGCTGATGACAGGACCGTGGCGGGTGCTGCGCACTTGGAGGGTCACATCGCCCTGCCCTTTGACGCGAATGGTTTCGGTGCGTTCATCAAACGCAGCCCATCCGGTGGGCGTGCGGTACTTCCCGGGTTGGGCTGCGTCCAGTTGCTCTAGGTACAAGTCCTGAACGTCCGGGCCGGTGTTGGTGAAACCCCAGGCCACACCTTGGGTGCGGCCCAGCACCACAAAAGGCAATCCGGGCAAGGTGGCCCCGATCACATCCAGCGCGGGGTGTTTGTGCCCGCCGGGTAACTCGCCCGCAGGCGCTTTGAGGTGCGCGAAATACCAGATGGCAGGCGAGCTCAATGCCAGATGCGGGTCGTTGGCCAGCAAGGGTTTGCCGCTGACGGTGCGGCTGCCGGGCACCACCCAGTTGTTGCTGCCCTTGCCTTCCAAAATACCGACATCGCGCACCCAGTCGGCTGACCATTGGGCCAAGGCGCTGGGCGCAGGCGCGATGGCCGACACGGCTTTGTCCTTGGGGGCGTACACACCCAACTCGGCATACAAGGCCGGCAGATCCACTGCGGTGGCGGGTTTTTCGCCCGGATAAGGCGGCATGAGTTGCCACAGTTGATCGTTATTCAAGACCTGCGAGGCCGACAAACGGGCGAATTCCTGCCCCCAATTGCCCCCCAGATCAAGCGCCATCATCAGCGCCCAGCCCAGGCTGTCTTCGGGCGACCAGGCCTGGCCTTTGGGGCCGCCTGCCACGGTGCCAAGCAGTTTGAATTCGGGTGATGGCCGCACAGCGCCACTGGCCCAAGCGTTCTGAATGCCCTCGCTGTAGGCCTGCAGCGCCGCTTGGGTTGCGGGCGATAAACCCATCAACTGTTTTTGCGCCATGCCGATGATGCCCAGCGTGCGCATGAGTTTGTCGGTGTCCAGCGTGGCCGCACCCAAAATTTCAGACAACTCGCCGCGCATCAGGCGGCGGTTGAATTCAAGTTGCCAGCCGCGTTCTTGCGCGTGCACAAACCCCAGCGCACGCCAAGTGTCCAAGGCGGTGGCCCCTTCAATGTGCGTCACATCCGCAGCGTCGCGGGTGATGGTGACCTGGCCACTCAAGCCCGCCAACTTGAGCTGTCCGTCCAGTTGCGGCATGCTGCGCAGCAAGTGCACGGCCAATACGCCACCCGCCACCAACACAGCGGCCAGCAGCAATAAAACAAGTCGTCCGATCCATTTCATGGGTGTCTCCGTGTGGGCGTTGCGCACGCCTCTGGTGGCGCCTGTTCAGGCTTTTATGCGGTATTAAATGTGGCCCCAAACCATCAGCGCGTCACGCCCTTCCGTGACAAGGTCCACCTTGGCCCCTACAGGCAGCATCACCTTGGTCGCCACATGGCCAAAAGGCAAGCCGGTGAGCACTGGGGCCTTGATCTGGCCGCGCAACCAATCGACCACAGTGGCCAGCTTGAAGCCTTTGTCGTGCGTGGGGACGAGCTTGTAGTTGCTGAACTGGCCCATCAACACCGCCTTTTGCTGGGCCAAAACGCCTGCACGCAGCAGCTGCGTGAGCATGCGCTCGATGCGGTAAGGGTGCTCGCCCACGTCTTCAAGGAAGAGCACGCCAGCTTTGACTTGCGGAAAGTAAGGCGTGCCCAGCAGCGAAGTCAGCACCGTGAGGTTGCCGCCCCACAGCGGCGCATCTTTCACCAGCACACGGCGCTCTGCCTCGGCTTTGGGCAGTTGCCAGCCCGTGCCCTCCCCTTGCTCCAGCAGCAAGTCGTCAAAGCAAGCTTGCATGATGTCGTCGGGTTCTTGTTCGGGGCCAAAGTCTTCCAGGTCCGGGCCCTGCCAGCTGATGCGGCCAGTCTTGGCATACACGGCTTGGTTGAAAGCAGTGAAATCGCTCAGGCCCACAAAATGCGTGCCACCGTCAATGGCTTTGGCAATGGCTTTGTAGGGCAAGCTGTGCAGGATACGCGTGAGGCCGTAACCGCCGCGAGAGATCAAAGCCACATCGGCACCGCTGGCTGCGGCGCGGGTGATGGCCGCGATGCGTGTGGCGTCGTCGCCCGCAAAGCGCATGTGGCTGGCCAACGCCGCTTCATCCAACTCGACCTCATGCCCCTGGGCTTGCAAACGCTTCACGGCACGGCGAAACGCGGCTTTGTCACGGACCGCGCTTGAAGGGGAAAAAATGTAAATGTGGGCCATGGCTCGTGTTCTTCTTCAGGGCCTGAAGTGTCGCACAGCCGCTTCGGCAATCGCCTTGCCCTGCTCTTGCACAAAATGCCCCGCATCGGGCAGCAGCATGGGCTCGGGGCAGTCTTTGATTTGACTTTGCAATTGGCGCATCACAGTCTCGCCCAGCACCGGGTCTTGCTGGCCAATGGCCATGAAACTCTGGCCTTGCCAATCGTTGCGCCAGAAATCACGCGCTTGCTGCGAGATGGCCGCACCGGGCGAATCGGCAAACTCGGGCACCATGGGCGGAAAGGCGCGCAACGCGGCGCGAAAACCTTTGTCTGGAAACGGTGCGTTGTATGAAGCCGTCTCGGTAGGCGGCATGCTGCGGTTGCCCCGCGCAAACAGCTTGCCCACATCGAACAGCGGCTGGCTCTGGCACCAGTCGCGCCAGGCCAGAAAGCCTGCACTCAAAGGAGCCTCGCCCGTGGCGAGCGTGGTGTTCATGACCAGCAAGCCCTTGTAACGCTCGGGTGTGGCCATGGGCAAAGTCAGCCCCAAAATGCCGCCCCAGTCCTGCACCACCAGCACCACGCGCTGCAAGTCAAGCCGCTCGATCAAATCCAGCAAGGACTGACGATGGGTTTCAAACTGGTGAAAACTGTCCTTCTTGGGCTTGTCGCTCTTGCCAAACCCGATCAGATCAGGGGCCACAACGCGGTGCCCCGCCGCCAGCCAGATCGGGATCATCTTGCGGTAAAGGTAGCTCCAGGCCGGGTTGCCGTGCAGGCACAGCCAAGTCAATGGGGCATTGGCGTCGCCTTCATCCAGGTAATGCATGCGCAGCCCGGCGATGCTGTGCAGGTCGCTCACATAGCGCGGCTGCCAAGGGTAGTCGGGCAAATCGGCAAACGCCTCATCGGGGGTGCGCAAGGCGTCTTCTCTGAGCGGATGCAGGTTCATTCTTTTGGGCCTGAAAAAGTCTTTGAGCAACTGGCCGCATTCTTCGGCCAGCACGCCGCCCGTGACTTGGGTTTGGTGGTTCAACTGAGCGTGGTCAAACAGGTTGAGCACCGAGCCAGCCACCCCGGTGCGCGGATCGGCCGCGCCGAACACAACACGGTCCACCCGTGCATGCAACATGGCCCCGCTGCACATGGCGCAGGGCTCCAGCGTCACATACAGCGTGCAGCCGTCGAGCCGGTAATTGCCTAACACGCGGGCCGCTTCGCGCAGCGCCACCACTTCGGCATGTGCCGTGGGGTCGTGGCTGGCAATCGGGGCGTTGCGGCCTGTGGCGATGAATTGGCCATCCTTGACGACCACCGCACCCACCGGCACCTCGCCCGCTGCGGCGGCCTGTCGGGCCTGCTCCAGGGCCAGGCCCATCCAATAAGCGTCTTGGCTTGGCGTGTGCACGCTCAAGCCACCATGCCCAAACGCTGCATCCACTGCGCCAAGGCTTGCTCTTGTTCGCCACCTTGGGCGTAAGCGGCGTGCATGGCCGCGTGCGACTCGGGGCGGTGCTGATTGATTTTGACCTTGGTTTTCAGGTCCAGAATTTTCAATTCAAAAGCCACGATGCCATTGAGCATGCCGTGGGCATAGCTCTCGGGCAGCCCCCGCCACTGCGCGGCGTAAGCGGGCTCGTGGTCGGCAATCATCTGCTTGAGCATGGCGTCTTTGGCATCGTGGCCATCCAGCATGCGGGCCTCGACCCGGGCATGCACCGCCAAATAAGTCCAGGTCGGCACACGCAACAAATCGGGGTAAACGGCAGGTGACATGTAGGCCTGTGGCCCCATGAAGGTCACCAGCGCCTGCGGCCGCGCTTGCAAGAACCCGGCATGCGGATTGGCGCGGGCGCAATGACCCAAAAGCGCCACCGGCTGGCCGCCCTCTTCGATCAATTTGAGCGGTAAATGCGTGACAAAAGGGAAGCCATCACCGTCGGTCGACACCAAGCTTGCGAACGGGTGCTCGCGCATGATGGTCGCAGCGTGTTGGGGGTGGTTGAATTGTTGGGGCAGGTACATGGTGATGACTGTACCAAACAGAGGGCTTTAATTACCCATTGATCAGCCTCTTGTAACAAGTCATCCGATTTTGACCTTCAAGACCAGAGGATCTACGATGTCGAATATGACCCGGCAGATAAAAAATCAACATAAAACCGAGCGCATGCGCCCCATTCATCCCGGAGAGGTGCTGCGTGAAGAGTTTTTTATTCCCACTCGATCGTCGCCGGTGGTTTTGAGCTCACGTCGTATGTGACTCGGTTGATACCGCGCACCTCGTTGATGATCCGCCCAGACACTTTCTTGAGCAGCGCATAGGGCAACTCAGCCCAATCCGCCGTCATGAAGTCGCTGGTTTGCACAGCGCGCAGTGCCACCACATAGTCGTAGGTGCGGCCGTCGCCCATCACGCCTACGCTTTTCACGGGCAGGAACACGGTGAAGGCTTGGCTGGTCAGGTCGTACCAAGTCTTGCCAGTTTCGTCGGTGAAGTTGCGCAGTTCCTCTATGAAGATCGCGTCCGCACGGCGCAGCAGGTCGGCGTATTCTTTTTTGACTTCACCCAAGATGCGCACGCCCAAGCCTGGACCTGGGAAGGGGTGGCGGTAGACCATCTCGCGGGGCAAGCCCAGCGCCACGCCCAATTCGCGCACTTCGTCTTTGAACAATTCGCGAAGGGGCTCTAGCAGTTTCAGGCCCAGTTGCTCGGGCAAACCGCCCACGTTGTGGTGGCTCTTGATGGTGACGGCTTTCTTGCTCTTGGCACCGCCACTTTCAATCACGTCGGGGTAAATCGTGCCTTGGGCCAGGAAGGTCGCACCTTTGACGGCTGGTCGGCCGTCATTCCCATCTTTGCCGCCGTCGGCAGCTTTCAACTTGGCCGCTTGTTCCTTGAACACATCGACAAACAAACCGCCGATGATCTTGCGCTTGGCTTCGGGCTCGCTCACACCTGCCAGCTTGCCGAGGAACAAATCGCTGGCATCGACGCGGATGACCTTCGCGTGCAACTTGCCGACGAACATCTCCATGACCATGTCGCCTTCATTCAGGCGCAACAGACCGTGGTCCACAAACACGCAGGTCAGCTTGTCGCCGATGGCGCGGTGGATCAAGGCGGCAGCCACCGACGAATCGACGCCACCCGACAAACCGAGAATGACCTCTTCGTCACCCACTTGCTCGCGGATCTTGGCCACAGCTTCTTCGATGTAGTCGCCCATGATCCAGTCAGGTCGGGCCTGGCAGATGTCGAGCACGAAGCGGTTGAGCAGCGCCTGGCCTTGCACGGTGTGCGTGACTTCGGGGTGGAACTGCACAGCGTAAAAGCGGCGCGCCTCGTCGGCCATGCCTGCAATCGGGCAAGCAGGTGTCGAAGCCATGACCTTGAAGCCGGCAGGCATGGCCGTGACCTTGTCGCCATGGCTCATCCACACCTTGAGCATGCCGTGGCCTTCGGGCGTGGCGAAGTCTTCAATGCCCTTCAGCAGTTCAGTGTGGCCATGGGCACGGACTTCGGCGTAGCCAAATTCGCGCGTGGTGCCCGCCTCCACCTTGCCGCCCAGCTGCTGGGCCATGGTCTGCATGCCGTAGCAAATGCCCAAGACTGGCACGCCCAACTCGTACACAGCATCGGGCGCTTTGTCGTCCACCTCGTACACGCTGGCGTGGCTGCCAGACAGAATCACACCCTTCAGGTTGCCGTCTTTGGCGTATTCACGCACCCAGTCGCTGCTGACATCACAGGGATGGACTTCGCAAAACACATGCGCTTCGCGCACACGGCGGGCAATCAGCTGGGTGACTTGCGAGCCGAAGTCGAGGATGAGGATCTTGGAGTGCTGCATGGCAGGCGTCGTTCTTTGAGAAATGAAAAGGCGTCTGGGGTGCAGACGCCTTGGTGATCAAGTACAGATTTTACTCAGCGCGGTAATTCGGCGCTTCTTTGGTGATCTGCACATCGTGCACATGGCTTTCACGGATGCCCGCAGCGGTGATCTCCACAAACTGTGATTCGTTGTGCATGGCCTCAATGGTGGCGCAGCCGCAATACCCCATGCTGGCGCGCAAGCCGCCAGCCATTTGATAAATGATGGACACAACCGAGCCTTTGTAAGGCACGCGGCCTTCGATGCCCTCGGGCACCAGTTTGTCGGCGTTGGGGTTGCCGGTACTGGACTCTTGAAAGTAGCGGTCTGCACTGCCCTGCTGCATGGCGCCAATCGAGCCCATGCCGCGGTAGCTCTTGTAGCTGCGGCCCTGGAACAAGACGATTTCGCCCGGAGCCTCTTCGGTGCCCGCGAACATGCCGCCCATCATGACTGTGCCCGCGCCTGCTGCAATGGCTTTGGCGATGTCGCCGCTGTAGCGGATGCCGCCGTCAGCGATCAGGGGCACGCCTGTGCCTTTGAGGGCTGTGGCCACGCTGTCTACCGCCATGATTTGCGGCACGCCCACACCCGCAACGATGCGGGTGGTGCAGATCGAACCGGGGCCAATGCCCACTTTGACGGCGTCGGCACCGGCTTCGACCAATGCCAAAGCGGCAGCGCCGGTGGCGATGTTGCCGCCAATGACTTCGATGTGCGGGTAGTTTTGCTTGACCCAGCGCACGCGGTCGAGCACGCCTTTGCTGTGGCCGTGTGCGGTGTCCACCACGATGGCGTCCACACCGGCTCGGGCCAACGCTTCCACGCGCTCTTCGGTGCCCTCGCCCACACCCACCGCAGCGCCCACGCGCAGCTTGCCTGCGCCGTCGCGGGCCGCATTGGGGAAGTTCAGTTGCTTGGTGATGTCTTTGACGGTGATCAGGCCCTTGAGTTCAAAGGCGTCGTTGATGACCAGCAAGCGCTCCAATTTGTGCTTGTTGAGCAGGTGCTTGGCTTGCTCGGGCGTGGTGCCTTCGGGCACAGTGATCAGGCGCTCACGCGGCGTCATGATCTCGCTGACCTTTTGGTCGTAGCGGGTCTCGAACCGCAAATCGCGGCCGGTGACGATGCCCACCACCTGGCGGCCATCGCATACCGGGAAACCGGACACGCCCAGCTCTTCGCTCAAGGCCATGACCTGGCGCACGGTGGTGTCGGGGGTGATGACGACCGGGTCGCGCAAAACGCCCGATTCATAGCGCTTGACCTTGGCCACCTGGGCGGCTTGCTCTTGCGCGGTGAGGTTTTTGTGCACGATGCCAATACCGCCTTCTTGGGCGATGGCAATGGCCAGGCGCGCTTCGGTCACGGTGTCCATGGCGGCGGACACCAAGGGCAGGTTCAGGCGGATGTTGCGGGTGAATTGCGTCGCGAGAGAGGTGTCCTTGGGCAGGACTTGCGAGTAAGCAGGGACGAGGAGAACATCGTCAAAAGTCAGGGCTTTACCGAGTAAGCGCATAAGCGAAGGCTCCAAAAAATGGATTGTACCCGTGCGGGGCAAGGGATTTCCCTGAGCATTGGCCAAAATTGGAGGGCTCAAATCAAGCAGTCCCCCCCTTATTTTGGCTGTTGCTCGCCCGCTCAGGTGTTTTGATAATGCAGCACCTTGAGTGACTTTTCCGGATCGATATCGGCAAATGCCGCTGGGTTGGCCAAACGCTCGACAAACTTCAGGCTGGGCGCAGCCTCGGCCACCTGGCTGTGCAAAAACTGCGAGTCCAACTCGGGCGCGTTCAGGCACAACAGCACATGGCCTTGCGGCTCCAACAAATCGGGCAATCGCCGAATCAGCTTGATGTAGTCCTTGGTGGCGATGAAGCTGCCTTTTTGGTAACTGGGTGGATCGATCACGATCACGCCATAAGGCCCCATCTTGCTGATCTTGCCCCAGGTCTTGAAGATGTCGTGACCCAGAAAGCGCGCTTTGGCAGGCAAGTCGTTCAGGCGGTGGTTTTGCTGCCCCACGGCCAGGGCGGCCTGGCTCATGTCCAGGTTCACGACTTGCGCGGCCCCGCCTTGCAAGGCCACCACCGAAAACGCGCAAGTGTAGGCAAACAGGTTGAGAATATTTTCGTGCAGTGCGTGATTTTTCAGCCACTCGCGCCCGACGGCCATGTCGAGAAACAAGCCGTGGTTTTGCCCGCGCATCAGATGCACGATGTAACGAGCGCCCTGCTCGGTCACCACATGCGGCTCGGGCACGCTGCCCGCCATCAGGCGGGTTTCGGCTTCACCCGAAACCCGGCTCTGGAACACCCAATTGAGCGGCATGCCCGGAGCCAAGACTTGCCAGCGGGCTTCGAGCGCAATTTGGAGTTCGGCCAGTTCTGCATCGTTCACAGGTTTGAAGCTGGTCAATACCCACACGGGGGCGAACCAGTCCAGTGACCATTGCTCACAGTCGGGATACAGGCCGCCTCGCCCATGGAAAACACGCCGGACGTCGTCGCTCAGAGTGATCTGCGAGATCACGTTCAAAAGGGCTTGCATGGCGACTTTCAGTACCCCGCTGCAGAGCCGCTCTTGCGGTTGGCAAACAGTCCGGTGCGACCCTTTCCCTGGCGCTTGAAGCGTTGACGCCGTGCGACTTTGGGGTCGACTTTGAGCGGGCGGTACAGCTCAATGCGGTCATCCGCTTTCACAAGTTGCGTCCAGGGCACTTTGTGGCCCCAGATGCCCGGCTGTTGAAACTTGAGCGATGACAGGGGCACTGGGTCGGCTGCTGTGCTGACTTCAAGCCACTGGGCCATGCCAAGATCCACCGCAGCCTCCACCGTGCTGCCTATTGGCACCCTCAGTTTCAGCTCCTGCACATGACGCGGCCCAAGGCTCCAGCACAGCGTGACTTCGATCATTCGCTCAGCCATAAACCGCTTCGGCGCGTTTGACAAAGGCATCGACCAAGTTGGCGGCGATCTTGTCGAACACGGGCCCCACTAAAGCGGACAATGTTTTGCTGGAAAAGCCGTACTCCAAATCCAACTCGACCTTGCATGCGCGTTGCGAGCCGTCGCCAACAGGGGTGAATCGCCACATACCGCTCAGGTTGGAAAACGGGCCTTGAACCAAACTCATGCCGACCGATCGGCCTTCCTGGTGCTCATTGCGGGTGGTGAAGGTTTGCTGGATGCCGCCCAAGCTGATGCCCACTTCTGCCACCATGCCATGGGCGTCTTTTTCGAGCACGCGGGCTTTGTCGCACCAAGGCAAAAACTCAGGGTAATGGTCCACGTCGGTGACCAGGCGAAACATTTCCTCTGGCGAGTACCAGATGAGAACGGACTTGTGGATATTCTTCATACAATGTTGCGATTGTAGTTTTTCATTTCTTCTCTGGGCTTGCAGGCACTTTGCTCGCCCTTGTGAACGGCCAGCCCGTCCTCATTTGCTCACCATGGCCACCACCAAAAAGCCCCCTACTGCCCCTGTATTTGCCAAGATAGCCGAGAACAAAAAAGCGTCGTTTGACTATTTTATTGAAGAGCGCTACGAGGCAGGCATGGTCCTGGAAGGCTGGGAAGTCAAGGCCATTCGCGAAGGCAAGGTGCAGCTCACCGACGGCTATGTGGTCATCCGAAACGGCGAATTGTTCATCATCGGCTGCCTCATCAATCCGCTCAAAACGGCTTCGACCCACATCAATCCTGAAGCGGCGCGCACGCGCAAACTGCTGCTGAACAAGGAAGAGATCAAGCGGCTGATCGGCAAAATCGAGCAAAAGGGCTACACCCTGGTGCCGATCAACCTGCACTGGAAAGCGGGCAAGGTCAAATGCGACATTGCGTTGGCCAAGGGCAAGGCCGAGCACGACAAACGCGACACCATCAAGGACCGCGAAGGCAAGCGCGAAGTCGATCGCGCCATGAAGAGCCGTCACCGCGACCGCTGAGTGTCTGATCCCAGAGATCAGTCTGTAGGTCGGTGGCTTTAGCCCCGACACGGTTTCTCATGAAAATTCTCGGGGCTAGAACCACCGACAAATCACGCCAAATCGCGCAGCGGGTGATGATCTGAAGGCCAGGGGCTCGCAAAGAACCGTGCAGCTTCCGATAAATCTACGTCTTCCACCCGTGCAGGCTTCCAGTTCGGCGTGTGGTCTTTGTCCACAGCCAAGGCTCGGATGCCTTCCACGGATTCGCTGTCGGTCACCGAACGCAAATGGAAGCAGTGGTGCACCATGTCGCGTTCCATGCGCAGATCGTCAGCCAGGCTCAGTTGACGGGCGCGTCGTATTTGTTCCAGCACCACATGCAGCATCAAAGGTGAGCGGTGGCGCAAAACATGCGCTGTTTTCTGACTCCACTCATCGGTAGCCGCTTCCAGCTTGAGCAACATGTCCGCCAGGGTGGATAGGCCAAAAACCTCATCGATCAGGGGTTGTGGCGTGAGCTTTTCGGGCGTCATCGCACCCGCTTGGGCCAGCACCCACCGCTCCACCGATTCGGCGTTCTCAAAGGGGCTGCTGATCAAGGTCTGCCAGATGGGCTCGAGCATCCCGCTGGCCAGCGAGATGTCGGCCAGTTTGGCCGCGACCGCCTGGGGGCCGTTGAGCATCTGTCCCGTTAAGCCAAGGTATTCGCCCAGACGACCTGGGCAGCGGCTCAGAAAATAGCCCCCGCCCACATCCGGAAACAAACCAATGTGGGTTTCGGGCATGGCCATCTTGGTGCGCTCGGTCACCACACGCACGCTCGCGCCTTGGCTGATGCCCATGCCGCCACCCATGACGATGCCGTCCATGAAGGCAATGTAGGGTTTGCTGTAGGTGTGGATCAGGTGGTTCAGGCGGTACTCTTCGGTGAAAAAGTCCCCCAATGCCGCGTCGCCCGCATGTGCGGCTTGGTGAAAAAATCGGATATCTCCACCCGCACAGAAGGCGCCAAAAGGCCCTTCCTTGCCCGTACCGCGCACCGCTACGGCCAGCACTTGGGGATTGGTTTGCCAATCGAGCAAAGCACGAGTCAAAGCACGCACCATGTCAAGCGACAAGGCGTTCAGAGCCTTGGGGCGGTTGAGGGTGATGCAGCCGATGCGGCCTTCGATCTGTGCGATGACTTCAGTCATTGTTGCCTCTCCAGCCTAACCATTGGTTCATGAGCAAAGCCCCCAGGACCAGGGAACCGCCTAACAATACGCTCATTTGCGGGGCTTCGTTAGCACCCCACCAAGCCAAGGCGATGCCAAACACGATTTCCAGCAGGCACAACAATGACGCCTCAGGGGCTTTGAGCACCCGCACGCAAATCACCGACAACACACAGGGAATGGCCAATTGGAACAAGCCCAAAATGGCGAGCAAACCTACATCGTGGGCCGATGCTTGAAACGGCATGGCCAAGGGCAAGGTGAGCAAAGTAGAGAAAACAGCCCCCAACAAAACCGAGGGCACCAAATCCAGACTGTGGCCATCGCTTTGGCTTTTTTGGGCCAAGGTCCACTGCACGGCACCCGCGATGGGCACACACAAAGCCACCAGTGAGCCCACCAGAAAATTCGGGTCGCCCAAGCTCAATTGGGTGCCATACATCCAACCAATTCCGATCCCGGCCACCACAATGGCGACCCAAGTGCGCAAAGGCAATTGGTGGCGCAAAAACACGCGGGTGAACAAGGCGGTGAACAAAGGTCCCACGGCCATGGTGATCAACACATTGGCCACTGCCGTGAGCGTCAGCGCCACCATGAAGGCGGTGAACATGACACTCCAGCACACGCCCGACAGCCAAAAGTAACGGTTGCGCCAAGGCATTCGAGACCACACCCCCTTGCCCTGCCACAAAGGCAGAATGATCAAGAGGGACACGACGGTGAAAAAGCTGCGCCAGAAGGTGACTTCAAAGCTGCGAGCTTCCTCCAAGTGCCGAGTCACCACCCCAGCCATGGACCACAGGGCGGTGCAGCCCACCATGGTCCAAACGGCCAAACTGTGTGTCATGCGCATGGCCGTGGACCGATCACTTGTTGCGCTTGCGGTCGCTTTCTTTCAAGAAACGCTTGCGCAGACGCACACTCTTGGGCGTGATTTCGACCAATTCGTCGTCCTCGATGAATTCGACACCGTATTCCAGTGTCAAGTCAATCGGAGGGGTGATCTTGATCGCGTCTTCCTTGCCAGACACTCGGAAGTTGGTCAGCTGCTTGGTGCGCGTGGCGTTGACCACCAGATCGTTGTCACGGCTGTGGATGCCCACAATCATGCCTTCGTACACCGGATCGTTCGCCTTGACGAACATGCGGCCCCGGTCGTCGAGTTTGCCCAAGGCGTAGGTGAAAATTTCACCATCGTCCATGGAGATCAACACACCGTTTTTGCGGCCGCCGATGTCACCCTTGTGGGCTTCGTAGCCGTCAAAGATGTTGGAAATCAGGCCGGAACCACGGGTCAAGTTCAGGAATTCGTTGGTGAAACCGATCAGACCACGCGCTGGAATGCGGTATTCCAAACGGACACGGCCGCGGCCATCGGGGTCCATGTTGACCAGCTCGCCTTTGCGCTCACCCAAGGCTTGCATCACGCCGCCTTGGTGGGTTTCTTCGATGTCGGCAGTAACCAATTCGATAGGCTCATGGCGCTCACCATTGACATCGCGGAACAAAACGCGGGGCTTTGACACCGCCAATTCATAGCCTTCGCGGCGCATGTTTTCCAGCAAGATGGTCAGGTGCAATTCACCACGTCCCATGACTTCAAAGATGCCTTCTTCGTCGGTTTCGCTCACGCGCAGGGCCACGTTGTGTTGCAGCTCTTTTTGCAGGCGATCCCAGATCTGGCGGCTGGTGACGTACTTGCCTTCACGACCGGCCAACGGCGAGGTGTTCACGCAGAAGTTCATGGTCAGCGTGGGCTCGTCCACTTTCAGCATGGGCAATGGTGCGGGGTTGATCGGGTCGGTGACTGTGACGCCGATGTTCAGGTCGGCAATGCCATTGATCAACACGATGTCGCCAGGACCGGCTTCGGTCACTTGCACGCGGTCCAGACCATTGAAGGTCAGAACCTGGTTAACACGGCCTTTGATGGTCGAGCCGTCTTCGCCCTCCATGACCACCACGTCCATGTTGGGCTTGATGGTGCCTTGGCTGATGCGACCGACACCGATTCGGCCCACGAAGGTCGAAAAGTCGAGCGCGGAAATTTGCAATTGCAGGGGGGCTGCCGGATCGCCTGTATTGGGTTTGACGTGGTTGAGCACGGTATTGAACAGGGCCGACATGTCGGGGCCCCACTGCTCGCCGGGTGCGCCCTCAACCATGGATGTCCAACCGTTGATGCCGGAGGCATAGACCACCGGAAAGTCCAGTTGCTCATCGTTGGCACCGAGTTTGTCGAACAAGTCAAAGGCGGCGTTCACCACTTTGTCAGGGTTGGCGCCGGGCTTGTCGACTTTGTTCACCACGACAATCGGCTTGAGGCCCAAAGCCAAAGCTTTCTTGGTCACAAAGCGGGTTTGGGGCATGGGGCCTTCTTGCGCGTCAATCAACAGCACCACGCCGTCAACCATGGACAAGGCACGCTCGACTTCGCCGCCGAAGTCCGCGTGTCCAGGGGTGTCCACGATGTTGATGTGGGTGCCTTCCCAGCTCACGGCGCAGTTTTTGGCCAGGATGGTGATGCCGCGCTCACGTTCGATGGCATTGTTGTCCATCACGGTGTCGACGATTTTTTCGTGGTCAGCGAAGGTGCCGGACTGACGCAGCAGTTGGTCCACCATGGTGGTTTTACCGTGGTCAACGTGGGCGATGATGGCGATGTTGCGAATTTGCTTGGTCATGCTTTCTCTTCCTTTAAACCTGCTCGGCCAGCAACGGCTCAAATGCAGGTGAACTTTCTAAAATCTGTTGAATTTCAATCGGGCTCAACAATCGACCCGGAACCAATTCGCCGCCATGCACCACTGCTGTTCCCAGCAAGGCACGAGGATGTTCTCCATACACCGCGACTTGATCACAATCAACCCAAGGGCCGTGTCTGCGCACCCCATTCAAAAAACGGCCTGTACTGTCGTTGTCCAGGCTCACCTCGGTGTAACCCGGCAACAAGACATCGACCGGCAGCAAAGCCTCCAGCCGTTGGCTTTCATTCATGCTCTCCAATGCGGACAGCGTCACACACTGGGCTTCTTCAAAAGGACCGGTGACCACCCGGCGCAATGCGCTCAAGTGCCCACCACAACCCAGCGCCTCGGCGATGTCTTCGCCCAGCGTTCGGATGTAGGTGCCTTTACTGCAACGCACACGCAAACGCAAAAAAGGCACATCGCCTTGCAGCTGCATGTCCAGCAGATCCAGGTCATAAATCACCACGTTGCGCGCTGCGCGTTCAACGGTTTCGCCCTCTCGGGCATATTCGTACAAGGCCTTGCCGTCCTTTTTCAAGGCACTGTGCATGGGGGGCACTTGGCTGATCGGTCCCATGAACCGATCCAACACCTCGACCACCATACCAGCCGTACATGACACTTCTCGCACCGCGATCACATCGCCTTCGGCATCCGCCGTGCTCGTCTGTATTCCCAAGCGCACCGTGGTCTCGTAGGTCTTGTCGGCGTCCAAGTGTTGCTGGCTGAACTTGGTGGCTGCACCAAAACACAAAGGCAAAACACCCGTGGCCAAGGGGTCGAGGGTGCCGGTATGGCCCGCTTTTTCAGCCCGCAACAACCACTTGGCTTTTTGCAAAGCCTGGTTGCTAGAAAGACCCAGCGGTTTATCGAGCAGCAACACCCCGTGCACAGGGCGCCGTTGCACCCTGGTGCGTGGCGCATTCATGCTCAGTCCTCTTGGGCGCGCGACGACACGGCCTTGGCGATCAATGCGTTCATGTCGGACGCACGCTCGGTGGTGCGGTCAAACAAGAAGTGCAATGTCGGCACGGTGTGAATGTGCAACCGCTTGAACAAACCATTGCGCAAAAAACCCGCTGCGGCATTCAATCCTTCGGTGGCTTCTTCGGGATTGCCCGTCAAGACACTGAAATACACCTTGGCATGCGCGTAATCGGGCGTGACCTCAATGGCATTGATCGTGACCATGCCCACACGCGGGTCTTTCAGCTCGCGCGCAATCAACTCCGCCAGATCACGCTGGATCTGGTCGGCCACGCGGAAACCGCGATTGGGCACAGAGGACTGCTTTCTACGAACCATTTACATCGTTCTCGCAATTTCCTTGACGTCGAAGAATTCAAGGTAATCGCCTTCTTTGATGTCGTTGTAATTTTTGAGCTTGATACCGCACTCGAAGCCTTCTTTGACGTCGCGCACATCGTCTTTGAGGCGTTTGAGCGAATCGAGTTCACCCGTGTAGATGACCACGTTGTCGCGCAACAGACGGAACTTGGCGCTGCGGGTAACTTGACCCGAAGTGACCATGCAACCTGCAACCGTACCGATCTTGGAGGCCACGAACACAGTCCGAATTTCGGCCATGCCCATGATCTCTTCGCGCTGCTCGGGTGCCAACATGCCCGACATCGCTGCTTTGAGCTCATCCACAGCGTCATAAATGATGTTGTAGTAATGCAGGTCAACGCCGTTGCCTTCGGCCAACTTGCGCGCGCCGGCATCGGCACGCACGTTGAAACCGATCACGATGGCCTTGGAGGCGATCGCCAAGTTGATGTCCGATTCGCTGATGCCGCCCACGCCGGCATAAACCAGCTGGACTTTGACTTCTTCGTTGGACAACTTGAGCAAGGATGCGCCCAAAGCCTCTTGCGAGCCCTGCACGTCGGCCTTGATGATGATCGGCAGCATTTTGATTTCGCCGGCCGATATGTCGGTGAACATGTTTTCCAGCTTGGCAGCTTGCATCTTGGCCAGCTTGGTGTTGCGGAATTTGCCAGCACGGTAGGTGGCAATTTCGCGGGCACGGCGCTCATCGCCCATGACCATGAATTCGTCACCTGCTTGCGGCACTTCGGTCAAACCCTGAATCTCGACAGGGATCGATGGACCCGCCGTTTTGATGGCCACACCGTTTTCGTCCAGCATGGCGCGCACGCGGCCAAAGGTCTGACCCGCCAACACCACGTCACCCGTATTCAAAGTGCCTGATTGCACAAGAATAGTGGCCACGGGACCACGTCCCTTGTCCAGGCGCGCTTCGATCACCAAACCCTTGGCTGCAGCTTTTACTGGGGCCTTGAGTTCCAGAATTTCAGCTTGCAGCAGGACTTGCTCCAGCAGCGTATCGATGCCCATGCCGGTCTTGGCCGAGACGGAGACAAAAGGCGATTCACCACCGAACTCTTCGGGCACGACTTCTTCTGAAATCAATTCTGCTCGCACGCGTTCGATGTTCGAGTCGGGTTTGTCCATCTTGTTGATGGCCACCACGATGGGTACACCTGCTGCCTTGGCATGTTTGATGGCTTCTTTGGTCTGCGGCATCACACCGTCGTCACCCGCCACCACCAAAATAACGATGTCGGTGGCTTGCGCACCACGGGCACGCATGGCCGTGAAGGCCTCGTGACCGGGTGTGTCCAAGAAAGAGATCATGCCGCGAGCCGTTTCGACGTGGTAAGCGCCAATGTGCTGGGTGATACCCCCTGCTTCACCCGAGGCCACCTTGGCTCGGCGGATGTAGTCAAGCAACGACGTTTTGCCGTGGTCAACGTGACCCATCACCGTCACCACAGGGGCGCGCGACAGCAATTCGGCGTGTTGGTCCGACACTTCATCATCGGTAAAGGCTTCTGGATCGTCCAGCGCCGCGACGACGGCTTTGTGTCCCATTTCTTCCACCACGATCATGGCGGTGTCTTGGTCCAATGGCTGATTCATGGTGGCCATCTGGCCCAGTTTCATCAAGTGCTTGATGACCTCAGAGGCCTTGATGGCCATCTTGTGGGCCAACTCTGAAACGGTGATGGTCTCAGGGACGTGCACTTCAAGCACTCGCACCTCGGCTGTTGCCTGCTGGCTGTGTCCGTCATCGCGGTCGCGTTCGTTGCCGCGACGTCCTCGTGGACCGGTACGCCAGTTGTTGCGGCCCACACCGCCACTGGTGTCGCCACGCGTGGGGATGGCCTTCTTCTTGGCCGGATCGCCCGCCCAGCTGGAAGACAGCTTCGCAGACTTGACTTCCTTGTTGGCGCCCGGTGCGGCAGGCGCTGCAGCTTGCGCAGCCGCTGCACGCGCACCAGGTGCAGGAGTTCCTGCTGGCTTGTGCAAAGTCCCCTTGACCGCCGCTTTAGGCTCGACCTTGGGCTCTTCCTTTTTGGCCACCAGTACTTTCTTGGGGGCATTCATCATGGACCGGATGGCTTCGGCTTCAGCCAAAGCCTTGCGGCGACGCGAATCCAGATCCAGTGCCCGCGCAGTGTCTTCATCGGCCTTGGCCTTGGACTCTGCAGCGGCTTTTTGTGCCAAGGCGTCACGCGCTGCCTTCGCGGCTTCGGCTTTGGCGATCGCCAGTTGAGCCGCTTGTTCGGCTTCAGCAGCTTTGACATCAGCGGCAGATTCGACGGGCTCAGATGCTGCAGGTACAGCAGGTTTGGCCTGAGAGGCTGCATTGATGCTGGCCGCTTCGGCCCGCGCCAATTGTTCGCGCACTTGGCGACTCAGCTGTGGCTTGCCCGCAGCAAGCTCTTCAGCAGGGGGCAAGGCAGCAGATTGAGACTGGGCCAGAGCTTGTGCTTCCTGAGCTGCCAACTCGGCGCGTTGCGCAGCTTCCTGCGCCTCGCGCAGACGGCGCTTTTCAGCCAACTCCTCCTCCTGTCGAAGGATCAGATCTGCCTGAAGACGCGCTTGTTCTTCAAGGCGGGCCAAATCGGCATGGTCCAGTTGTGGCTCCACGATCTCTTCTGCGGCGGCAACAGGCTCGTCATCGCGTTTGATCAGCGTGCGTTTTTTACGTACTTCGACCTGGATGGTACGGGCCTTGCCCGAGGCATCGGCTTGCTTGATCTCACTGGTGGATTTTTTAACCAGAGTGATCTTCTTGCGGTCGACAGACACGGTTCCGTGGCTCGCTTGCAGGTAGCTGAGCAGTTTTTGCTTGTCGGCATCGGTCAACGCATCGCCTTCAGAGGCTTTGGTTACCCCGGCAGATCGCAATTGATCGAGCAAGACATCGGCAGATTTTTTGAGTTCATTGGCGAACTCGGCAACAGTGGTACTGGACATAATTTTGTTCAAGCCTCCATCAGATTTCAGGCCTGGCCTGCGAACCAATGTTCGCGGGCTTTCATGATCAGGGCGGTGGCCTCTTCAACGCTTTGACCGGTGATGTCGGTCAACTCGTCAGTGGCCAGATCAGCCAGGTCGTCACGGGTTTGAACACCCGCCTCAACCAGCTTGGAAATCAGCTCAGGGGTCAAGCCTGGCAGGTCGCGCAGGTCTTGAGATACGTCTTCAACGCTCTCTTCACGCGCAATTTCAAGGGTCAACAAAGCGTCTTTGGCACGGGTGCGCAGCTCATTGATGGTGTCTTCGTCGAAGCTTTCGATTTCCAGCATTTCCTGGATGGGGACATAAGCCACTTCTTCGAGGCTGGTGAAACCTTCGCCGATCAAGATGTCGGCAATTTCTTGGTCCACATCGAGCTTTTCCATGAACAACTGGCGGATGCCGGTGGTTTCTTCGGCTTGCTTTTGGGCTGACTCGGCTGCGTCCATGATGTTGATCTTCCAACCTGTCAGGTCAGAAGCCAAGCGCACGTTCTGGCCGCCACGACCAATGGCGATCGCCAGGTTTTCTTCGTCAACCACCACGTCCATGGCGTGCTTTTCTTCGTCCACCACGATGGACTGCACATTGGCCGGCGCCAAGGCGCCGATCACGAACTGGGCAGGATCTTCGCTCCACAGCACGATGTCCACACGTTCGCCAGCCAACTCATTGGTGACGGCGTTGACACGCGTGCCACGCACACCCACGCAGGTGCCGATGGGGTCAACGCGCTTGTCATGCGACAGAACAGCGATCTTGGCGCGAGAGCCGGGGTCACGGGCGCAAGTTTTGATCTCGAGCAGGCCTTGTTCGATTTCTGGGACTTCCTGACGGAACAACTCGATCATGAACTCGGGTGCAGAACGCGACAACAAAATCGGGGCACCGCGCAAAGTCAGGTCGACTTCCATGATCATGGCGCGAACGCGGTCACCGCTGCGCAGGTTTTCTTTGGGGATCATCTCGCTGCGTCTCAAGCGGCCCTCGATGCGGCCGGACTCGCAGATGATGTCGCCCTTGTCCATGCGCTTGACGGTGCCGACAAAGATTTTCTCGCCCCGCGACATGAAGTCGTTGAGCAACATTTCGCGTTCGGCATCGCGGATTTTTTGCAGAATGACCTGCTTGGCGGCCATGGCGCCAATGCGTCCGATCGGCACCGACTCAATCGACTCTTCGATGTACTCGTCGACTTCGATGTCCGGGATTTGCTCTTTGGCTTCAAACAACAGAATTTCTTGCTCGGGCAATTGCAAGCCGGCCTCATCGGGCACCACATGCCAACGGCGAAAACTCTCGTAGTTGCCGTTGTCGCGGTCCACCGCCACGCGGATATCCACTTCGCCTTGATAAAGCTTCTTGGTGGCTTGTGCCAAAGCGGCTTCCACGGCACCAAACACCACGTCGCGCTCAACGTTCTTTTCACGAGAGATGGCTTCGACCAACATCAACATTTCGCGATTCATGACTTGACTCTCCTGTTCCACAGGGCCCATGTGTAGGGCCCGAAAGTTTGCTCAAAAAATGGGGCGGCCGTCAGGCTTCCTGCTTGGGCTTTCGCCCTTTGAAGTCCACCACGGGTGCAAGGCGCGCATCGCGCAACTCATCCAGCGTGAATCCCAGTGCATGCACAGGCAAAGGAATCCGCTTTTTACTGACCTTTTGTCCGGGCTTGACTGCAGGCGCATCGCTCCAGACGATTTGCCAGCCTTGACCGGTGGCGTCACGCTCGAGCGTGCCGCGAAATTTTTTACGGGTCGGGTTGACCATGCCCGCAGCGCTCTCGCCCATCGGCGCTTTGAGCGTGATGTCAATCAATTCACCCAGAAACCGCTCAAAGTCCTGTTCACGGCTCAATGGACGGTCAATGCCGGGAGAGGACACCTCCAGCCGGTTGTAGGTCACACCGTCGACTTCCAGCGCAAACTGAAGTTGCCGGTTGACTTTTTCGCAATCTTCCACGTTGATGAACAGCTCAGAACCTGGCTGCCAGGGCCAGTCGATGGTGATGCGCAACAAACCGCCCGCTGTGCGGTCAATCTCAACCAGGTCATAGCCCAGGCCGGTTACGGTTTCTTGAACAATTTGCTGCAATGCCACAGAGCTTCTGAATGTCAACGTTAAAAAAGAAACAACCAAAAAAAACGGGCGGTGAAAACCCGCCCGCTTGGTCGTGAAGCCAGTATTCTAGCCGATAAACCGCTCTAAGTGTGTGATTTTTCTAGGAAAACCATGCATCTGCGAACGGCATGCCGGTCAAGTTGTCTCAGGAAAGGCCTGCACCAAGCTGCGGGTGTAGGGGTGTTGTGGATCGCTCAGCACCTGCTCGGCCAAACCCTGCTCGACCACCTGCCCTGATTTGAGCACCATGACCTGGTGGGCCATGGCCCGAAGCACATCCACATCGTGGGTAATGAGCAAATACGCTATGCCGCGTTTTTTTTGCAGCGTTTTCAGCAATTCAAGAATTTGCTTTTGAACCGTCACGTCGAGCGCGCTGGTGGGCTCGTCCAGCACCAAAAGCGCTGGCTCGACCACCAAGGCTCTGGCCAAGGCGATACGTTGGCGCTGCCCACCCGAAAAAGCATGCGGGTAGCGGTTGAGCACATCGGCAAATCCTTCGCCCACCAAGCCCACCTCGGCCAAAGCCGCGCGAACGCGTTGCTCCGTTTGTTCTGGTGTCCAGTGCGGGTGGTGTAAGCGCAGGCCCTCAGCGACGATTTCACCCACCGTCATGCGCGGCGACAGGCTGCCATAAGGGTCCTGAAACACCACCTGCACCTGTCTGCGCAAGGCCTTGTCCCGAGCCGGACTGCCCTGCCAGGTTTGCCCGGCAAACGACAATTCACCCGAAAAAGGGATCAAACCCAGCACCGCCTGTGCGAGGCTCGACTTGCCCGAACCCGACTCGCCCATCACGCCCAAAGTGCTGCCGGGCGAGAGCGAAAAATCCGCGCCGTTCAGGGCGGTGAAATGGTGCTTTTGAAACCAGGCTTTGAAGCCGGGTACCGCCTTCGGATAGCGCACCTGAAGTTGCTGTGCTTGCAAGATGGGTGGCGTCTCCAAGAGGGGCATGTCCACCAGACCCGCACGGGTGGGGCGGCTGGAGAGCAGTCTTTTCGTATAGGGGTGCTGGGGCTGCTCAAAGACCGCTTGCAAAGTCCCCTGTTCCACCAGATGGCCTTTTTCCATCACCGCCACACGGTGGGCGAAGTGGCGCACTAAAGTCAGATCGTGCGTGATCAACAAAATGGCCATGCCGGTTTTTTGCTGCAAATCAGCCAGCAACTCCAGCATTTGCAATCGCAAACTGGCGTCCAGTGCGGTGGTGGGTTCGTCGGCCAGCAGCAGCTTGGGCTCGGACGCCAGGGCCATGGCCATCATGGCGCGTTGGCGTTGGCCGCCCGACAACTGGTGCGGGTATGCCCCAAACCGACGCTCAGGGTCATCGATGCCGGTTTCGGCGAGCAGCTGCACGGCCCGCGCATCGGCGTCGCGCCGGGACAAGAACTTTTTGAGCTGCAGCACTTCCGAAATTTGCGCGCCCACCGTCATCAAGGGGTTGAGCGCCGTCATGGGTTCCTGAAAGATCATGGCGATCTCGTCACCCCGAATGCGCTGCATTTCAGAAGGCGTTTGCTTCAACAGGTCTTGGCCTTGCCACAACACCTGTCCCGAAAGCTGCGCCGATTCCAGCAAACGCAGCACCGACAGCGCCGTGACTGACTTGCCCGAGCCCGACTCCCCCACCAAGGCCACGCGCTCACCCGCCTGGATGCTCAGGTTCACGCCATGCACCACGGCCTGGCCGCCAAAGGCGATGCGCAGGTCTTTGAGTTGCAGCATTGCTTGGGGCGTGCTCATGCGTCCACCTTTCGCGGATCGAGCGCATCGCGCAAAGCATCACCCATGAAGGTCAGCAGCAGCAAAGTCACCACCAGCACCACAAAGGTGGACATCGATATCCACCAGGCGTCAATGTTGTTTTTGCCTTGGGCCAGCAATTCGCCCAAAGACGGCGTGCCCGGTGGCACACCCAGGCCCAAAAAATCGAGCGAGGTCAAAGCCAAAATCGCCCCGCTCATGCGAAACGGCAAGAAAGTCACCACCGGGGTCATGCTGTTGGGCAGCACATGCCGCCAGATGATCTGCCAATGACCCAAGCCCAGCGCCCGCGCCGATTTGACGTAATCGAGTTGCCGGTTGCGCAAAAACTCGGCCCGCACATAGTCGGACAAACCCATCCAACCAAACAGTCCCAGCAGCAAGAGGAGCAAACCCACACTGGGCTCGAACACGGCCGAAAAGATGATCAGCAAATACAGCTCGGGCATGGCGCTCCAGACTTCGATGAAGCGCTGAAAAACCAAATCGGTCTTGCCGACAAAAAAGCCCTGCACAGCCCCAGTCAACACGCCCAACAACACGCCAAATACGGTGAGCGCCAAAGCAAACAGCACCGACACCCGAAAGCCATAGAGCAAGCGCGCCACGACATCACGCCCCCGGTCATCGGTGCCCAGCCAGTTGCGGGCCGTGGGCGGCGCAGGGTTGGGCAAGGGCGCAAAGTAGTCCAGCGTGCTGTGGTGATACGGATTAGGTGCCTGCAAAGCCCAGTTGCTGCCCTTGTTCAATTGTTGCTGGATGAAGGGATCCAGGTAATCTGCCGGGGTCTCGAAATCACCCCCAAACACCTTTTCAGGCAAGGTCTGCACCACTGGGAAATACCACTGCCCCTCAAACCGCACCACCAAGGGTTTGTCGTTGGACAAAAACTCGGCCCCCAAGCTCAAAATGAACAGGGTCACAAAAATGATCAGGCTGCCAAAACCCAGGCGGTTGCGCCTGAAACGCTGCCAAGCCCGCGCCGAGGGCGAGGTCTGAGGCGGCAAGGCGGTGGTGTTCGCTGGGCTCATTTGTCAAACTTCACTCGCGGGTCCACCCACAGGTAACACAGGTCACTGATCAGCTTGGTCACCAGCCCAATCAGGGTGAACAAATACAAGGTGCCCAGCACCACCGGGTAATCGCGCCGGATCACCGCTTCATAACTCAGCAAGCCGAGACCATCGAGCGAGAACAAGGTTTCGATCAACAAAGACCCGGTGAAAAACGCGCCAATGAACGCCGCCGGGAAGCCCGTCACCAGAGGGATTAGGGCATTGCGCATGACATGGCGGTACAGCACCCGGTTTTCGCTGAGGCCCTTGGCGCGGGCGGTCAAAACATACTGCTTGCGGATTTCTTCCAAAAATGCGTTTTTGGTCAGCATGGTGATGACCGCAAAAGAGCCCAACACACTGGCCGTCACCGGCAAGGCGATGTGCCACAAATAATCCACCACCTTGGCACCCCAGCTCAGCTGTTCCCAGTTGGACGACGTCAAACCACGCAGCGGAAACCACTGCAGTTGCCCGCCAAAAATCACCAGCAAGGCCACGCCCAGCACAAAGCCCGGAATGGCGTACCCCACCAGCACCAGCAAACTGGTGAGCGTGTCAAAGCGCGTGCCCGCTCGCACGGCCTTGGCGATACCCAAAGGCACCGACACCATGTAACTCAGGAAAAATGTCCACAAGCCCAGGCTGATGGACACCGGCAGCTTCTCCTTGATCAAGCTCCAGACGTCTTTGGGGTAGAAAAAGCTTTTGCCCAAGTCGAACTGCGCAAATTGCTGGAGCATCATCCAGAAACGCTCGGTGGGTGGCTTGTCAAAACCGTAGAGCGTTTTGATTTCGGCAATGCGGGCGGCGTCCACGCCCTGCCTGCCCCGGTAACCGCTGCCTGCAGCTGCCGCACCCTCCCCGCCTGTGTCCCGACCTTGCAGCTGGGACACCATTTGCTCAACGGGCCCACCCGGCACAAACTGGATCACCGCAAACGTCAACAACAAGACCCCGAACAAGGTCGGGACCATCAGCAGCAAGCGTTTGAAAATGTAGGCCAGCATGGGTCAGGGGGCCTTGGGGGCAGTTTGTGTGGTTTGTGCCGCTGGTGCGGTCGAGGCATTGGGCGACCACCACACGGTGGTCACCAGTTTCTCAGGCTGGTAATAACGTGGCAAGTCGGCGGGACTGGCAAACGCCTTGGCCCGCCAGGACACCCGGTGCACAGCCCCATACCAATGCGGCACCACATAGTGGCCATGGCGCAATACCCGGTCGAGCGCACGCAGGCTGGTCACCAGTTCAGGCCGTGACGTTGCGCTCACCACTTTGTCCAGCAGGGCGTCCACCGCCGGGTCTTTCAGGCCGATCACGTTGCCCGAGCCCTCCACGTCGGCCGATCGGCTGCCGTAGCGCTCCAGCAACTCGGTGCCGGGCGCTTCACTGCCCACGGTGCGGTTGCTGACGATGTCAAAGTCGAACACGTCCATGCGCTTTTGCAGCAGCGCAAAATCGATCACCTTGTACTGAACTTTGATGCCCAGTTTTTCAAGATTTTTGGCAAACGGCGTGACCACACGGCCCATCGAGCCCGAACTGTCCAAAAATTCGATGCTGAAAGCTTGGCCTTTGTCGTTGCGCAAAGCGCCATCGCGGTAAGTCCATCCGGCGTCTTTGAGCAAATCACGGGCCTGGCGCAAATGGTCGCGCAAGGTGTGGCCCGAAGTCGGGTCCAGCGCGGTCTGGGGCGGTTGCGGAACGTCTTGCTCAAACACGGTGGCTGGCAATTTGGCTCGCAAGGGCGTGAGCAAAGGCAACTCGTCAGGTCCGGGGCGACCCTTGGCTTCGAAATCGCTGGCCACAAAATAGCCGCGCACCCGGCTGTAGGCGTTGTAGAACAGCTGGCGATTCAGCCATTCAAAATCCATGGCCAGCGCAATGGCTTGGCGCACCCGAACGTCCTGGAACTTGTCTCTGCGGGTGTTGAATAAAAAGCCCTGAAAGTCACCTGCGTTGCCATGCGGCAACTCGGCCTTGATCAGCTCACCACGCTCAAACGCCCGCCCGGTGAAAGCTCTGGCCCACTCCCGCGCAATGAAAGATTGCATGTAATCGAACTCGCCCGCTTTGAAAGCTTCGAGTTGCGCGGTGCTGTCTTTGTATATTTTGTAGGTGATGCGGTCGAAATTGAACTGCCCCTTGCGCACGTTAAGGTCTTTGGCCCAATATTGCGGGTCACGCACATAGGTGACGTCCTTGCCAAACTGAACCGGTCCGAGGCGGTATGGCCCCGACGCAATCGGGATGTCCACGACCATCTGGTCCAGTGGTTTGTGCGTGGCTGTGGGGCCCTCGCCTTGTAAACCCCACTTGGCACTGAAGACGGGCAAGCTGCCCACGATCAAGGGCAACTCGCTGTTGGGGCGTACAAAATCAAAGCGAATACTGCGCTCGGCCAAAACGGTCGCGCCCTTGACCTCACCAAAATACGTGCGGTATTGCGGCGCCGCCTGCTTGCTGGTCAGGCGCTCAAAGGAATGGCGAACATCGGCCGCCAGCACGGGGTCACCATTGTGAAATCGCGCTTGCGGGTGGATCTGGAAGGTGACCGACATCCGGTCTTTGGCCACCGAGACATCCGAAGCCAACAAGCCATAAGCCGTGGTCGGCTCGTCCATGTTGCCCACCAACAGGGTGTCAAACATCATGCCCAACAGGGCCGGCGGTGCGCTGCCCTTCAAGGTGAAGGGGTTGTACTTGTCGAAGTTGGACTGGCGGGTAGGCGGCACCAGCACGATCTCGCCCCCTTTGGGTGCGGCCGGGTTGGCGTACGAGAAATGGGGAAAACTTGCAGGGTAGCGGATGTCGCCAAATTGGGCATACGCATGGGTGGCGAAGGCGTGACCGGACAGGCTGAGCCCCAGGGCCAGCAACCAGTTTGTCCAAAATCGGGCCATGGGTCTTCGCATGCGACAATTCTGCACACATTTTCCAGGAGTTGAAGAGATGACGATAAAAACAGGTTTTTTGACAGGCAAAAAGCTGCTGATCACCGGCGTGCTGTCAAACCGTTCGATTGCTTACGGCATCGCCAAGGCCTGCCACGCGCAAGGCGCCGAGCTGGCGTTCAGCTACGTGGGTGAGCGCTTCAAGGACCGCATCACCGAGTTCGCGGCCGATTTCGACTCCAAGTTGATTTTTGATTGCGACGTCGGCAGTGACGAGCAGATTGAACAGCTGTTCACTGATTTGTCGGCCACTTGGCCCAAATTTGACGGTTTTGTGCACGCCATCGGCTATGCCCCGCGTGAAGCCATTGCTGGCGACTTTCTGGACGGCTTGTCGCGTGAAGGTTTCAAGATCGCCCACGACATCAGCGCCTACAGCTTTCCTGCGATGGCCAAAGCGGCCCTGCCCTACCTGAACGACAAATCGGCCGTGCTGACCCTGACGTACCTCGGCGCGATCCGCACCGTGCCCAACTACAACACCATGGGCTTGGCCAAAGCCAGCCTGGAAGCGTCGGTGCGCTACCTGGCCGAATCGTTGGGCAGTCAAAACCGTGGCCTGCGCGCCAACGGCATTTCGGCTGGCCCCATCAAGACGCTGGCGGCCAGCGGCATCAAGGGTTTTGGCAAGATTTTGTCGGTGGTGGCCGAAGCCTCGCCCATTCGCCGCAACGTGACCATTGAAGATGTGGGCAATGTGGCGGCGTTCATGCTGAGCGACCTGGCGGCGGGCGTGACGGCCGAGATCACCTATGTGGACGGTGGTTTCAGTCAAGTGGTCGGCGGCATTGCGGAGCCAGCGGCTGCGGCTTGATCCATATTTAGTTTCACCAAATGCCTTGTCGGCATAGGGTGATCGCCATCGCAAAGACCGCCTGAGACAAGGCGGGCGCCGCCCGGGCTCATAACTCGCTTCGCTCGCCAAATCGCCCGGTTCAGCGCCCACCTCACCTCAGGCTGAATGGATGTTCGTGTGACCATGGGCTAGGTGGACGCTGCAGGACTGGCCCTGCACACTGACGGAGTCAATCATCAGTGGTTGGTCGATCTGGTCATAAAAAATGACACCGGACAGAGCTATTCTGAAATTGAAAAAAGCGGCGAAAGCCGCTTTTTTCAATTTTCTCCTGCAGGTGAGCTGGGGCCCTGTGCGGGGGCGATGTGGCAAAGCGAA
>CAMDFT010000006.1 GCA_945897795.1 Limnohabitans sp. Rim8
GCCAAATTGGATTGAGGATGCGCAAGATGTCTTCCATCGCAATTGTGTCGATCGGCATGTTACCTATCACCGGATTGGCAAAGCGCTCGATAGTGGATGTCCATTGGGCAGCGTGCTTGGGATTGCGCCACTCCGGTCTCTTGGCTGCAATGCACTGCGCCGCGTAGTCTGCAAAAAACACCACTTGGGTGGTTTGTTCCTGGACCTCACGCGATGTTCGCCACGCAGCTTTGGGCTCGACGCCTTTGTTGATCTGACAGCGCAGGTCAGTGGCACGAGCCCGGGCCTCCTTGAGCGTCACCGTGGGGTAGGCGCCCAGACTTATGTCCTGACGCTTGCCGCCACACACATAGCGCAACGCCCAGTACTTTCCCAGATTGGGCTTGACTTGAAGGTTCAGACCGGCCGTGGCGGCGTCCGTGTATCGGCCTGGGGTTGACAGGTTTTTGATGAAAGCATCGGTGAGCGTTGTAGGCATGGCAGTCCTCGTCGAAATTCCCCCACAGTTCCCCACACCAGAGGCGTGACTAGCCGTGAGAGGCGTTGGCAGGTACGGTAAAGCCCTGACCGCCAGCCGTCGAGCGACAGAGATACTTATTGCCGATTTTTCGGGGTTGAGTCGATGCAGGCGTGCCGCCCTGAACACTCAAGACCGCTCAAGACCTGCCAAGGCTTTACTTGCAGGCCAGTAGACTCCTCCTCCGCCAGTACAAAGACCTCAAACCTGCTCAGCAGGCCTTGAGGCAGCCTCAGGCCCCGCACCACGCGGGGCTTTTTGCTTTGGGCTCCTGACTGCGGCCTGCGGCGTTGACCCGGCAAAGTCGTCTCAAACCCCGTTTGTCTCAAAACCTTATGACTTTTTCGGACTTGGTTCCAAGCCGTGAATTTGCGGGTGAAGGCAAAACGGGCTTTGAACCAAGTCGAATGAAATTTCGTTGCTCAGAGTGCTTTGATGTCAAGTTGAAGATGAACAATTTGCGACCTTATGCCCTTCGCTCAACGCAACACTTGAAAGCTGACGATAGACTGCTTGAGACCCTTAACCGTCACTCGGAAAATCCGACTGCATCTAAGAAAAAAGTGAAATGCAGTCATTAGAAATCACCGATAACAGAGGCTGACGTCCTGAAAGCAGCGCGCTTGCAATGTGTAAAGAAATTCTTTACACTTCAATTTATGATTGACTCGTTCAAGCACAAAGGACTTCAGGAGCTTTTTGAGAACGGCACCAGCTCTAAGTTGCAAAAGGCTCTGGCTGAGCGGGCGCTTCGCCGACTCGATGCCATTGACGTTGCCAAGACGCCAGAGGCTTTAAATGTTCCTGGTTTTAATTTTCATGGACTTCAGAGCAAGCCAAAGCGCTACAGCGTGCATGTCAATGGGCCGTGGTGCATCACCTTTGAGTGGCAGGGTGAAAACGCAGTCAAGATTGATTTTGAGAATTACCACTAGGAGTGAATGATGCGTAAACGTGTACCGACCCATCCCGGAGCCATCCTTCGGGAAGATGTGTTGCCCAGCTTGCCGGGTATGTCCGTTAGCGCCTTCGCCCGAAACTTGGGCGTTTCCCGCCAGACCTTGCACGCGGTGCTAGCCGAACGTAGCGGCGTGTCGGCCGAGATGGCGCTGCGTCTGGGAACGCTGCTTGGTAATGGCGCGCAACTCTGGCTGGACTTGCAGACCAAGTTTGATCTGTGGCAAGCGGAGGCCAAGTTGCACGATGAACTGGGTCAGATGAAACGACTTGAGTCCTTGGCAATGGCTTGATTTATCAAGGCAACCCGAAAGACTTTTTGCATGAGGCCCCGCACCACGCGGGGCTTTTTGCTTCTGTGCCCTGACTGCGCCCTTTGGCAGCGACCCGTAAAAGTCGTCTCAAACCCCGTGGGTCTCACAACGTGACTTGTTTCAAGTTACGCATCCATCATGGTGATTGGGCTGCTTGATTTGATGAGTACATCCAGCAATGACATGGCGTCCTCTGCTGAGGCTGAGTAAGGATCAAATTCTGGATGCGCCATCTTGACCATCGGATCATCTTTGTCCAGATGAACAAGTGCCATGGACCACTGCTCAAATTGTCGATGCTTAATTTCTTTCATCGACAATAATTCCAGATTATGGTGCTGGCGGTCCCCCATGATCCGAGAGTAAAGACGGTTGACTTGACTTCTTTCACCCTCTAATGCCTGCAGCCATAAGCCTGCGCCTTGACACAAAATGCCGGTGATATTTGCCTTTTTGTTGTTGGTCTGGGATTTCACCAAGATCGATGTCGTGACCGTCGTAGTGATCGGTCCGACAGGCTGGCTGACATATAAAAGGCGTACCAACATGTGTGATTTCTTTCATGGTTTGGGAAAGCAATCTGCGGCGGTCTTTTTGATGATTGGCTGTCCCCAAATCCATCTTACTTGAACTGCTTGGATGCAAAGGCACAACGCCACTAGGCGGCATGCACTTGATGCATTTGACAAGCCATGAGCGGTCACCGACAAGCTTGAGCGGGGCTGATGCTTGTCTCAGTGGCGCCATGCTCCCTTTGGGACTTGCAGACCCAGCAGTTGAATCCCATCAGGCGAGAACGGGCAGACCCGTGAAGTTGTGCGCGAACACTGCACGCCCTTCCCGAGTACCGGTCATGTAATTCAAATCTGCCAGTTGCATTCGGCGATCGAACGCGCTTTGCCCCGGAAATTGGTGGACCATCGTGCACAGGCCCGCCGAGAACCGCTGGACCAACCACATGCGTTCAAGGCAAGTGTCGGCGTAGCCGTCTAGCCAGCGTGGATCATGGCGTTTGTAGTGTTCCACCAGCGCGCGGCCAAGCACCTTGATGTCCGCCATCGCAGCATTCAAGCCCTTGGCCCCTGTGGGGGGAACGATGTGGGCGGCATCGCCAGCGAGGAACAGGCGGCCAAAGCGCATGGGTTCACAGATGAAGCTGCGCATGGCCGTGATGGCTTTTTGCGTGATGCGACCTTCATTGATGGGGGGCTGCCCATCGACATCGAGACGCTTGTGCAATGCTGCCCAGATGCGATCGTCGGACCAGTTGTCGGGGCTGTCGTCAGGGTCGCACTGCAAATACAAGCGGGTGACCTCGGGCGAGCGGATGCTCATCATGGCGAAACCATCGGGATGGCAACCCCAAGTGATGTCTTGGATGGCCGGTGGTGCGTCAGCCAAAATGCCCAGCCATCCAAAGGGGTAAACACGGTCATAAAGCCGCAGCTTGTCGTGAGGGATGGCGCTGCGGCTGATGCCCCTAAAGCCGTCACAGCCCGCCACGAAATCGCATGACAATTCGAGTGGTTGGCCTTCGGACTCGAAATGGATGATGGGTCGGCTGTCTTTCAGGCCTTCGATGTGCGTCACGGGCGCGTCATAAAAAATCTGGGCACCTGCCTCCTCGCGAGCTTGCATCAGATCGGCCACCACCTCGTGCTGCGGATAGACCCAGGCGCTCCGCCCGCCCGATGCCTCGTGGAAGTCCAGCCTGTGAGAGCGGTTGTTAAAGCGAAAATCCAGCGCGTGTTGTTCAAGCGCCAGTCGGTCCATGCGTTCACCCAGGCCGACCTCGCGCATCATCTCCACAGTCCCCTGCTCGAGCACCCCGGCGCGAAGACGGGAGCGCACATGGTCTTTTTGCGATCGTTCAATGATGACCGACTCGATGCCCTCCAGGTGCAGCAGGTGAGAAAGCATCAAGCCCGCGGGGCCCGCGCCAATGATGCCAACTTGTGTCCGTATCACGGGCAGTCCTCCAAGGTGAACATCCCCATTTCGGTCGTCATTGGCGCGTGGTCAGGGCGATGAATTTTTTGTGAGTTGTGAGCGACAATGCGTGCCATCAGACGTTCTCCAGGACCTTGCGGTTTGCCAACAACTCTTCGTGGGTTTCGCTGAGCATCTCGGGTTCAGGGGGTGTTTGGTTGGCGTCGGTCATGGTCTGAATGGTCTGAGTATAGAAGTGGGGTCAATGCTTGAAAAATACACGTATTCTGTTGCCTGCTGCAAAGACCCTGCGTCAAAGCAAGACTTGACTGTCTATCGCATCCCCCTTGGCGGTTGATGAGCGCCTCAATGACCGACTGCGTGTTTTGCTGGCGCAAGCCACCTATTTGAATCTGAAATGCAAAAAATGATGAGAACCTGTCTCCTGATCGTCGCCTTTTTGGCCATGCCTTTGCTGCAAGGCTGTACGGTGTTGGCCATAGCGGATGTGGCCGCGTCTACCGTGATTTATGGGGTCAAGACGGCCGTCAACGTGGTCGATGCCGTCACACCCGACATCATCAACCGGGACAAAGACAAAAACAAAAAGAAGGATTGAGTGTGGGCTCAGCCCTGGCGGTGCTCGGCCAGGTCGTTCCAGACATCCTGGCGAGTGATCAGGCCATCGCGCACTTCCAGCCGGTCAATGAAGCGGATGCCTTCAAAAGGCTCACCCTGGAGCCAGGTGCCCTGCAAGGTGCCATGGCAAAACACCACGGTGACATCGCCCTGCCAACTCTCTTCAAACTGCTCGTAGTGCTTGCTGATGGCGCTGTAACGCTGCTGCGCCCAGCCGATCAACTCGGACAGGCTTCGCATCTGCACCCCGCCGGGGAAACACATGGCAAAGTCCGGGTGCAAAAAGCTTTGCGCCAAGGCCATGTCGCGTTCTTGCATGGCTTGCAAAAAAGACTGCACCACGTCAGAGGCCACCGGGTGCGCGGCTCGGCCACCGCTGAACACCTTGCCGTCACGCCGGTAGGTGCTGACCTCGTTGACAAAGACCGTGGTGCCCGCCTCCGGTGTGTCGATCACGGACCGCACGGCCTGGGCCACTCGGTTGACCATGCGGTGCTGTGTGTCCGGTGCATAGCCCGGCAGCAAGGTGATCGAGACGACAGGCATGGGTACGAATCAGATTCCCAGCCAGCCGTTGGTGCGGGCAAAGTGCAGCGCTTGGGTGCGGCTGTTGACGCCCAAGCGGCGGAACAAGCGCCAGAAATGCACCTTGACGGTGTGCTCACTGATTTCCAGTTTTTCGGCGATGTCGCGGTTGGACAGGCCTTGGTCCAGCATCAGGATCAGTTGCTTTTGGCGTTTGGACAGTTTGGTCGGGCCCGCTGGCGTTGCCGCGTCTTCAATCGCCGCTTGCTCCTCGGTCACCAAAAGGCTGCGCAAGGCGGCAATGATCTGGGCGGGGCTGTCGGATTTTTCGATGAAGGCATCGGCGCCCGCCTCGAGGCAACGCGCTTCGTATTCGCTGGCGCTGGAGCTGGTCACGACCGCTAAAGGGATGTTGGGAAACTTGGCTTTGAGCACCTGTACCCCGGACATGCCCAGGGTATCGGGCAGTTGAAGGTCAAGGCAAAACAGCTCTGGGGTACCGTTTTTTTCAACGGTAGATTCCACGACATTCAGCTTGTGAATCGGGATGATCTTCAGGCCTGGTTTGACCCGGTGCAGCAACATGGTCAGTGCGTCACGCATCAAGGGGTGGTCATCAATGACATAAACAGTCATGTTTTAATCTCCGCGCTAATCTGAAAGTACAAGGATATCAGTTTAGAGATATTTTTGCTATCTTTTTTATTGAAAACAACAAAATCATTTTTGGTTGGCATCGGTGTGGGCTTTCAACAACACCAAAATTTCGCTCAAAGAACCAGCAGTTTGGGGGGCGAATTCAAGAGTGGTCTTCAGCTCGGCCAGGGCGTCCGGTCCTTCTGATTGCAGCCGAGCGATGGTTTGCCCGGCTTCTTTGGGCGAGGCAAAGCCCAGGCTTTGCAACAAAATCTGGCCTTTGGAATCCACCAGCTTGAAATAAAACTGACCGTCTTTTTCGCGGTATTGCTTGAAGCTGGGCAGCGCGGTTTTGGCTTCTTTGGCCACCGGCGCAGCGCTGCCTAATGCCAAAGCGCGCAAGCCCACGGCATGGCGCAATTCGCGCATGAAAGGTGTGGCCAATTGGCGGGCTTTGTCGGCACCGGCCAGCAAAATTTTGTCCATCTGTGCGGGGTTGTCGATCAGGCTTTGGTAATGCTCGCGCATGGGCGCGATTTCGCGGTCGATGCGCTCGAACAGCATGTTCTTGGCATCACCCCAGCCGATGCCGTCGGCATAGGCGCGGGCCATGGCGGCGGTCTCGTTGGCGCTGGCAAAGGCCTGGTAAATCTGGAACAGCGCCGAGCCTTCGGTGGCCTTGGGCTCGCCGGGCGCTTTGGAATCGGTGACGATGCCGGCGATTTGCTTGCGCATTTGCGCGGCGGGTGCAAACAGCGGGATGGTGTTGTCGTAGCTCTTGCTCATTTTGCGGCCGTCCAGCCCCGGCAGCAGGGCCACCGATTCTTCGATCACGGCCTCCGGCAGCACGAAGTGCTCGCCATACAAATGGTTGAAGCTGGACGCCATGTCGCGCGCCATCTCGATGTGCTGGATCTGGTCTCGGCCCACGGGCACTTTGTGCGCCTTGAACATCAAGATGTCAGCGCCCATGAGCACCGGGTACATGAACAGGCCTGCGCTCACGTCGCTGTCGGGGTCGTGTCCTGCGGCGTTGTTTTTATCTACCGATGCTTTGTAGGCATGGGCACGGTTGAGCACGCCCTTGCCGGTCACGCAGGTCAGCAGCCAAGTGAGTTCGGGGATTTCAGGAATGTCGGACTGGCGGTAGAAGGTGACTTTGTCCGGGTCCAGGCCCGAGGCGATCCAGCTGGCGGCGATCTCGAGTGTGGAGCGCTGGATGCGGCCGGGTTCGTCGCACTTGATGAGGGCGTGGTAGTCGGCCAAAAAGTAAAAACCATCGGTGCTCAGGTCGCGGCTGGCTTGCACGGTGGGGCGGATCGCGCCCACGTAGTTACCTAGGTGGGGGGTGCCGGTGGTGGTGATGCCGGTGAGAACGCGGGTGCGGGATGGGGAGGTCATAGGGTCAAAAACAAAAAACCAAAAAAGGAAATCAGCGCAAGCGAAATCAGCGCAACAAAGCGGCCAGCGGGCTGAGGGTGAGTTTCAACAAGTCAAACGTCAGGCCCATCAGGGGCTGCATCCACCAGGTGCTGATGAGGCCGGTCAGGACCAACGCCATCACGATGAAAAAGCCCCAAGGCTCGACCCTAGACACCAGCACCGCCTGCCGCCAGGGCAGCACGCCCACCAGGATGCGCCCACCGTCGAGTGGTGGCAGCGGAAACAGGTTGAAGGCGAACATGACCACATTGGTCAGCATGCCGGCCTTGCACATCTCGATGAAAAACCGTTCGTTGATGCCGTTGCCTGTCAGCACATAAAACAACACGCCCCAGATCAATGCCTGCACCAAGTTGGCACCCGGCCCGGCCAGTGCCACCCAGACCATGTCGCGTTTGGGGTGGCGCAACTGGTCAAAGCGCACCGGTACCGGCTTGGCGTAGCCGAACAAAAACGCACCGCTGGTGCTGAAGTACAACAGCAGGGGCAGCAAGATGGTGCCCACCGGATCGATGTGCGGCAGAGGGTTGAGCGTGACGCGCCCCAGCATGGACGCGGTGTTGTCGCCCAGACGCAGCGCAGCGTAGCCGTGGGCGGCCTCGTGCAAGGTGATCGCGAAGATCACCGGCAGGGCGTAAATCAAAACGGTTTGGATGAGGTCAGACATATTCAGGCCCCATTGTCTCAGACCTGTCTTGACGGCGGCATAGGCCATGTGGCTGGCTTGCCGCCAGCGCTTGGCCAGGCCCCAAGGCCCGGCCGGGGCGGTTTACCCCTGCGCAGGCAAAAAGCGCTCGACCAGCAAGGACCAATAGGCCGAACCCACGGCCACGTTATGGTCGTTGAAGTCGTAGCCGGGGTTGTGCACCATGCAGGCGCCGTGGCCATCGCCCGTGCCATCGCCATTGCCTATCAGCAAGTAACAGCCGGGCACCTCTTCGAGCATGAAGGCAAAGTCTTCGCTGCCCGTCAGGGCGCGGCCTTGGCGCACCACTTTGTCAGCGCCCACCAGTTCTTCGGCCACATCGCGGGCGAAGTCGGTCTCGGCCAAGTGGTTGACCAAAACCGGGTAGCCACGCTGGTAGTCGATGTCGGCGGAAACCCCATAGCTCAGGGCTTGGGCATGGACCAGTTCGGTGATGCGTTTTTCCAACAAGATGCGCACATCGCGGTCCAGCGAGCGCACGCTCAAGCGCAGCGTGGCGGTCTGCGGGATCACGTTGTTGGCCACGCCTGCATTGAACGCGCCCACGGTGATGATGGCCATTTGCTGGGGGTCGATGTTGCGGGCCACGATGCTTTGCAAGCCCATGACGATGGCCGAGCCCGCCACCACCGGGTCAGCGGCCACATGCGGCATGGCGCCGTGCCCACCTTTGCCGTGCAAGGTGATGGTCACGTTGTCAGACGACGCCATGGCCGAGCCGTCGCGCAAGACCAGGTGACCTTGCGGGTGGGTGGGCATGTTGTGCATGGCAAAGATGGCATCGCACGGAAACTGCTTGAACAGGCCGTCTTCCATCATCTTCTTGGCCCCACCCAAGCCTTCTTCGGCGGGTTGAAAAATCAGGTTGACAGTGCCCGAGAAAACCCCTTTTTGAGCGATGTGCTTGGCCGCCGCCAACAGCATGGCGGTGTGCCCGTCGTGACCGCAGGCGTGCATGATGCCCACGTTGCAGCTGGCATAAGCCAGGCCGGTGGCCTCGTCAATCGGCAGGGCGTCCATGTCGGCGCGGATACCTATGGCGCGGTTGCCCGAGCCTTTTTTGATTTGACCGACCAGACCGGTGCCGCCCAGACCGCGTGTCACTTGGTAGCCCCAGGCGCTCAGCTGCTCGGCCACCAGGTCGCTGGTGCGGTACTCCTTGTAGCCCATCTCAGGGTGCTTGTGAATGTCGCGGCGCACCGCGATGAATTCATCCGCAAGGGCATCAAGAGCGTGCAGTTTGTCGTGCAGAAAAGCTTCGCTGGGTGCGTTCATGGCAAGACCTCGTCGATTACTGGACTTGCAGATTAATCGATTTAGCGATGGCGCGGTAGCGCTCGATGTCGCCAAGGTAAATGCGGGCCAACTCGGCCGGTGTGCGAGAAGGCAGCACCACGTTGCCGCTGGCTTCCAGGGCCTTGCGGGTTTCGGGCACTTCAGCGGCGGCGTAGAAGGCCTTGTTCAGGGTGTTGACCACGGCATCCGGGGTGTTGCGGTGCACCTGCACACCGGCCCAGATGTCAAAGTCCATGGCTTCCAGCCCTTTCATGGCGGCCATGGCCGGGAATTGCTTGAACAGCGCATGCGGGGTTTTGGACGTCACGGCCAAGCCCTGGACCTTGCCGTCGATGAGGGTTTGCGGGATCGAGCCTGCCATGGGCAAAAAAGCCATGTCGATCTGCCCGCCCATCAAGTCGGACAGCAGGGGCGCAATGCCTTTGTAGGGCACATGCAGCATGTCCACTTTGGTGAGTTGAGAGAACTTTTCGCCAATCAGGTGGTACAGCGAGCCAGGGCCCACGCTGCCGTAGCTCAGCGGCTTGGCGGTGTTTTTGCGTGCCAGAGCCAGCAGTTCATCTACGGTCTTGACGTTGAGCGTATTGCGCACCGCCAGGACCGTGTTGGTGGTGGCAAATTGCGCGACCAGTTTGAAATCTTCGGATTTGTACTTGACGCCCTGGATGGCCATGGGGGCCAGCACCAATTCCATGGGGCTGCCCAGACTCAGGGTGTAACCGTCTGCCGGGGCGTTGACCAGTTTGCTCAAGCCGATCGAGCCTCCCGCGCCGCCAATGTTCTCGATGATCATGATTTGACCCAGTTTGGCGGCGGCATCGGGCTGCACCTTGCGGGCAAAAAAGTCAGAGGGGCCACCGGCCGGGTAGGGCACGATCAAGCTGATGGTTTTGGCGGGATAGGTTTGCGCCAGGGCAGGGCCGAAGGCGCTGGCGGCCACGGCCAGGCCGGTGAGAAGGTGTTTGTAGTTCATGGTGTCTCCGTTAGGTTCAAGGGTTCTGCATGGTTGAAATGACCATGAACAAATCGTAAAAACTCCAGATCAATGTGTCCAATGACTTATTTTCCTGATAATCATTCGTAAAATGAATGCATGAACCTCAGACACCTTGAACACTGGCTGGCGCTGGCCGATACCGGCTCCTTCAGCCGTGCGGCAGAAAAACTGCACATCACCCAGTCCGCCCTGAGCCGCAGCATCCAGGCGCTGGAGGAAGACCTGGGGGGTCTCTTGGTCGACCGTGTGGGCAAAAAAAACGAGCTCACACCGCTGGGCCGCTCTGTGCTGGAGCGGGCGCGGCGCATCGTGCACGAGGCCCAGGAACTCAAAGAGGGTGCGGCCTTGATCAAGCAAGGCGGCTTGGGCAGTTTGCGGGTGGGCCTGGGCTCAGGCCCAGGGGCCATGCTGATGACCCCCTGGCTGCGTTACATGGCCGAACACCATCCGACGGTGCAGGTGAGCGTGTCGCGCGGCCCGACCGAGCAGCAGCTGGTGCAGTTGCGTGAGCGCGAACTGGATGCGCTGGTGGTCGATGTGCGCCGGGTGGCGGTTGCGCCCGACCTGAACATGACGCATGTGGTCGAGATGCCCGCCGGTTTTGTGTGCCGCCAAGGCCACCCGGTCTTGCAGCGTTACCGCGGGTCGGTGCCATTTGAAGCGCTGCTGGATTACCCCTTGGCCTCCACACCTTTGTCGCAAGAGGTGGCCCGCTTGTTGGTGGACCACTATGGCCCCCGGGCCAACCCAGCGCAGCTGACCACTTTGCAGTGCGAGGAGATCGCCAGTTTGATGGACGTGGTCAGTCAAACCGACGCGATTTATCTGGGGATCGTGGGTGCGGCACGCCAGGGCTTGGCCGATGGGTCGCTGGTCGCTTTGGACATGGACCCGCCGTTTCTGGGGGGTGCGCGTCTGGCACTGATCACCTTGGCCGGCCGCAGCGAATTGCCGGTGATGTCGGTGTTCCGCGCATTTGTGGCTCAGCAGATGCCACAGGCTGCAAGCATTGAGTCTTGAGGTGGGCGCGGCGCACAGCCATGGTGGGTGCGATAGGCGCGTACCGCACGCCTGTGGATCAGGCCGTCACCACCCGCAGGCCCATCAGCACGGCGATCAGCACCAGCAGGATTTGCACCCCCCTTCGAAAACGTTCGGGCGATATTTTGTCGCTTTGCCGGTGCCCCAGCCAGATGCCCAGCAGCATAGCGGGGAGCCAGGCGGTGGACCAAAACACGGTGGGGCCGCTGATGTCGTGAAGCGAAGTGGGCACGATGGACAGATGCGCCATGAGGGCCAGGCACAGCAGGGCAAACAGGTCGGTGAACAGGAAAAACACCACCAGACTGGCGCGCATCACCGCCGGGGCCAGCCGGGTTTGGTTGAACACCATGGCCACCGCAATGCCGCCAATGGCCGCCAGCCCGTTGAGCCAGCCACTGACCATGCTGGTGCCCCATTGCAGGGCTTTGCCGGGCGGGCCTTGGGGCCGCAGGCCCCGCAACTGCGCCAGGGCGATCACCCCGATGATCCCCGCAATCAGCAGGCGCAGGGTGTCGGCGGGCAGGCTTTGCTGGGTCAGCACACCCAGCGGGATGAACACCACATTGCCCAGCAACAGCACGCGCAGCCAGGACCAGTGCACATGGGGCAAGCAGGTTTTGAGCAGGCTGAGGCTGGCCAGAATTTCGAGCACAAAGAGAGCGGGCACCACTTGCGCAGGCGGCAGGAACACCGACAGGCAGCTCACGCACAGGGCCGAAAAGCCAAAGCCGGTCAGCCCCCGCACAAAACCTGCAAACAGCACCACCCCGCTGCTCAGCAGCAAGCTCATGGCGTTGGCGTTGTCTGGCAACAAAAAAAGAGACCCCATGTTCATCTCCGTCGTGGGCGCAAGGCCCCCAAAACTTGGGTGAACACCCGCTGGCCTTGCAAGTCCGACAAGTCCAGCATGTCGCTGTGGCGGTAATAGCCGCTCATGTCCAGGCCCACGCCCAAAGCGGTCAGCTCCACGCGGCCGCTGCGTTCGATGCGCTCGGTCACGGCCAGCAAATGCTGCTCCAGGTAAAGCGGGTCGTTGGTTTGCGCCGTGGCGCTGTCGCTGGGGCAGCCGTCCGAGATGACCAGCAAGATGCGGCGAGAGGCGTTTTGTGCCAGCAAACGTTGCTCGGCCCACAGCAGGGCTTCGCCGTCCAGGCATTCGCGGTACAGCTCGGGTTTGAGCAGGGCGGCCATGTCGCGCCGCGCCAAGCGCCAGGCTTTTTCGGCGGGTTTGAAAATGATGTGGCAGCGCTCGTTCAGGCGGCCCGGTTCCGGCGGCTGTCCGGCGCGACGCCAGTCGCGCAGGGCGCGCCCGCCACTCCAGGCGCCGGTGGTAAAACCCAGCACCTCGCAGGGCACGCCCGCCAGGTCCAGGGCGCGGCTCATCACATCGACCAGCAAGGCGATCGACTCGCGCTGCGCCTTCATGCTGCCCGAGCAGTCGATCAAAAAGCACACCGCTGCATCGGGCACTGGGCGCTGGCGTTCGCGCACAAACAGCTGCCGCTGCAGGGGATTGGCCACCAGCTGCGACAGGCGGCTGCCGTCGATGCGGCCTTCGTCCTGGCCGTTCTCCAGGTCCTGCCAGCGCGGTGGACTCAGCAGCGCCTTGAGCTGGCGCACCAGCGGCTGCAAGGCCACGCCTTGCTGGGCAATGCGCTCGTCCAGCTGCAGGCGCAGGGCTTGCCGCTCGGCCGCACGCACCAACTCTGCTGCCTGCACCGTGCGGTCATAGGCGGTGGTGAAGACCGTGTAACCGCGCAACACCTCTTCGGGGCTCCGGCTGCGACCGGGTGCCGCGATGGCCGCATCCTTGTCCTCGCCGCCTTCAAAGTCGATCCACAGCGACAGCCGCTCGCGGGAGGGCTGCACAGGGTTGATGCGTGTGGCGGGTGGCTGCACCTGGCCGGCCACCGTGTGCTGGGCGACGCTGCGGGCAATGTTCAGGGCGTGCTCGCCATAGAGGGCCTGGTCATGGCGCGTCAGGCGCAGGCCGCGCACATCGTGGCCAATGACTTCGGACAAAGCAAACCGGGTCGATTCGATCAGGTCCATCAGCGCTTCAGGCACGGCCTCGCCCACCACCCTTGAGCGGCAGATCAGGGCCACGGTGAGCAGCGTGAGGCCTTGCACGGTTTCGGCCAGGTCCGACTGGCCCAGCGCCACGGCCCAGACCTCAAAGCGGTGGCGCAGGTTGTGCGCTGCACCGGGCAGGCCCAGCGCGCTGGCTTGCGACTCGACGCGGATTTGCTCCAGCATTTCCACGATCAAGCGTTCGAGCGGCATCAAGGTCTGGCGCTCGCACAGCGTGCGGTGCAAGGCTGCATCGGAATGGCGCAGGCGCAGGGCCGCGCCATCGCTGGCGGCGCGAAACGAGCGCCAATCGTCTTGGCCATGCACCGGGTGCAGGTGGGGGGCAAAGTCCGGCAGGCGCTGGTTGTGGCGGTACAGGCGGCGCTGGCGGTAGTGCAAATCGGCCTCGGCGCTCAGGGCGCGGGCGCTGGCCGCGCACAAATCGTCTTGCGCGTGTTGCTGGCGCAGCAGGGCTTGTTCGCTGGGGCCATCGCTGACCGCGGCGCTGGCACCGCTCATGGCGTGCCCAGCTCCTGGTCAAAGCAGCGCTGAAAGTATTCCCCCAGCACCGGGCGCTCGGACTCATCGCCTTTGTTGATGAAGCTCAGGTACAGCGCCAGTTGCAGGTCGCCAAAGATGTCCAGGTTCTCGGCCCAGCTGATCAGGCTGCGCGGCGACATGAGGGTGGACAGATCGCCCACCTTGAAGCCCTGGCGCGTGAGGTTGGCAAACTGCACCATGGCTTGCAGCTGTGCTTGGCGGGCGTCGTCGCGCATGCTGGGCACACGGGCGCGCACGATGGCCATCTCTTGCTCGGGCGGCAGGTGGTTGAGGGTGGCCACAATGTTCCAGCGGTCCATCTGGGCTTGGTTGAGCTGCTGGGCACCGTGGTAAAGGCCATTCAGGTTGCCCAGGCCCACCGTGTTGCTGGTGGCAAACAGGCGAAACTGCGGGTGCGGCTTGATCACCTGGTTTTGGTCGAGCAGGGTGAATTGACCATCGCGCTCCAGCAGGCGCTGGATCACAAACATGATCTCGGGCCGACCCGCGTCGTATTCGTCAAAGATCAGCGCCACCGGCCGCTGCAGCGCCCAGGGCACGATGCCGGGCTGGAATTCGGTCACCTGCTGGCCATCACGCAACACCACCGCATCGCGCCCGACCAGGTCCAGGCGACTCAGGTGCCCGTCGAGGTTGATGCGCACGCAGGGCCAGTTCAGCCGGGCGGCCACTTGTTCAATGTGGGTGGATTTGCCCGTGCCGTGCAGGCCTTGCAGCATGACCCGGCGGTTGTGTTCAAACCCGGCCAGCAGGGCCAGCGTGACTTCGCGGTTGAAGCGGTAATCGGGGTCGATGTCGGGCACATGCTCGGAGCGCTCGCGAAAGGCGGTGACCTTTAGAGGGCTGTCGATGTCAAAAACGCTGCGCACATCCAGGCGTTGCAGATCAGGGTGCATATCTGGAGGGGTGTTCATGGCATGGCCTCGGTTTCAATGGCGCTGATGGCTTGGGCTGCGCGTTGCAGCGCGGGCAAAAGTTGCAGGCAGCGCTCGGGCGTCAGGCGCAACACGGGGGCTTGCACCGCCACGCACAGGTTGGAGCTGCCCTGGGCCGAGGGCACCAAGACTGCCACGCACATCAGGCCGGGCAAAAATTCTTCGTTGTCCAAGGCAAAGCCCTGGCGCTTGACCAGCTTGACCTCTTGCTCTAGTGCAGCCATATCGGTCAGGGTTTTGGGGGTGTAGGTGTCCAGCGGCGCATGGGCCAGCAGGCGCTGGCGTTGGGCGGGGCTCATTTGTGACAAAAACACCTTGCCACTGGCCGAGCAATGCACGGGCACCCGTGAGCCCGGGTGCAGGTAAAAGCGCAAGGGCGCCGAGGTCTCCACCCGGTCCAGGTAGATCACCTCGCTGCCGCTCAAGGCCGTCAGGTTGCAACTCTCGCCCACTTCGTTGACCAGATGGCGCAACACGGCGTGGCGTGCGCCGTGTGCGGTGTCGTTGATGAGCAGGTTTTCGGCCAGTTTGCGCAGTCGGTTGCCCGTGCCGTAAAGCCGGGCGTCGGCGGTGCGCTCCAGCAAATGTGCGCTTTCGAGTTGCTGCAGCATGCGGTGCAAGGTGGCCTTGGGCAGACCGGTTTCGTCGGCCAGGTTTTGCTGCGAAAAATAGCTGCTTTTGCTGGCGATCACCTCCAGCAGGGCAAACAGGCGCAGGGTGGGCGTGTCCCCGTTGATTTCTGCGGGGGTTGATGCGGAGGGTGATGCGGGCAGGGGGACGGAGGCGAGTGGCATCGCTGCATCATAGTGGAAAACCCGAAAAATGGAACAAATCGGATCGATAAGTGAAATTTCGATTGATTTGTGGGGGGCGGCTGTCTATAGTCACCTTCAGTTTCGGATTTCGGAACCGCTGGTTTCGATTCTTTGTGATCCCCTATTTTTTCAGGAGCAGCCCATGAGCACCCCCAAAACCGACAAGCGCACCGTGGCCAGCGGCGTGCAGAAAATGACGCCCTCCGAGGCCTTTGTGGAAACCATGGTCGCCAACGGCGTGACCGACATGTTCGGCATCATGGGCTCGGCCTTCATGGACGCCATGGATATTTTTGCCCCCGCAGGCATCCGATTGATACCGGTGGTGCACGAGCAGGGCGGGGCGCACATGGCGGACGGCTATTCCCGTGTGAGTGGACGCCACGGCGTGGTCATTGGCCAAAACGGCCCGGGCATCAGCAACTGCGTCACCGCCATTGCGGCGGCCTATTGGGCGCACAGCCCGGTGGTCATGATCACCCCCGAAACCGGCACCATGGGCATGGGCTTGGGCGGCTTCCAAGAAGCGCAGCAGCTGCCCATGTTTCAGGAATTCACCAAATACCAAGGCCATGTGAACAACCCCAAGCGCATGGCCGAGTTCACGGCGCGCTGCTTTGACCGCGCCATCTCGGAAATGGGTCCCACCCAGCTGAACATTCCGCGTGACTATTTTTATGGCGAAATCAACTGCGAAATTCCCCAGCCCATGCGCGTGGAACGCGGCGCGGGCGGCGAAAACAGCTTGAACGCCGCCGTGGAGCTGCTGGCCAACGCGAAGTTTCCGGTCATTTTGTCGGGCGGCGGTGTGGTCATGGGCGATGCGGTCAAGGAGTGCGTGGCCCTGGCCGAGCGCCTGGGCTCCCCCGTGGCCAATGGCTATTTGCGCAACGACTCTTTCCCGGCCAGCCACCCGCTGTGGGCTGGCCCGTTGGGTTACCAAGGCTCCAAGGCGGCCATGAAGTTGATCGCGCAGGCCGATGTGGTGGTGGCCCTGGGCTCTCGCATGGGGCCATTTGGCACCTTGCCCCAGCACGGCATGGACTACTGGCCCAAAGACGCCAAGATCATCCAGGTCGAAGCCGACCACACCAATTTGGGCCTGGTCAAAAAGATCACCGTGGGCATCCACGGCGACGCCAAGGCGGTGGCCATTGAGCTGCTCAAGCGTCTGTCGGCCCGCACTCTGGCCTGTGACGCCAACAAGGCCGAGCGCGCCGCCAAAATCCAGGCCGAAAAAGACGCCTGGGAAAAAGAACTCGACGCCTGGACCCACGAAAAAGACCCCTTCAGCCTGGACATGGTGGAAGAGGCCAAGGGCGAGCGCACGCCCACGGGTGGCACCTACCTGTCGCCACGTCAGGTGCTGCGCGAGCTGGAAAAAGCCATGCCGCCCCGTGTCATGGTGTCCACCGACATCGGCAACATCAACGCCGTGGCCAACAGCTACCTGCGTTTTGACGAACCCCGCAGCTTCTTCGCGCCCATGAGCTTTGGCAACTGCGGCTATTCGCTGCCCACCATGATCGGTGCCAAATGCGCCGCGCCCGACCGCCCGGCTGTGGCCTATGCCGGTGACGGCGCTTGGGGCATGAGCATGGTCGAGGTCATGACGGCCGTGCGCCACGACATTCCCGTGACGGCCGTGGTCTTTCACAACCGCCAGTGGGGCGCTGAGAAGAAAAACCAGGTCGACTTCTACAACCGCCGCTTTGTGGCGGGTGAACTCGAAAGCGAGAGCTTTGCGGGCATCGCCCAGGCCATGGGGGCTGAAGGGATTGTGGTGGACCGCCTCGAAGACGTGGGCCCGGCCCTCAAGAAAGCCATCGACCTGCAGATGAACCAGCGCAAGACCTGCGTGATCGAGATCATGTGCAACCGCGAGTTGGGCGACCCCTTCCGCCGCGACGCGCTGGCCAAGCCGATCCGCTTTTTGGACAAGTACAAGGACTACGTCTGAGCACCCCTGGGCGCATGACCATGCAAGACCATGTGCTCACGCTGAACGCGGGGTCTTCTTCGCTCAAGTTCGCCTTGTTTGCTGTGGCCGACGCTTTGGCACAAGGGCTCGATGCACCGGCGTATTCGGGCCATGCCCAAGGCTTGGGCCAAGCTGCTGCGCGGCTGGACATCCAGGGGCCAGAAGGTTTGCAGCACAGCGTACCGCTGGTGTCGGCGCAAAGCGCTGGCGACAAGCCTGAGTTCTCAGCCCACGCCACGGCCCTGGACAGCATCTTGCAGTGGCTCTCGGTGCACGCCCAAAATGCCAGGGTGGTGGCGGTGGGGCACCGCATCGTGCACGGCGGCCCCGAACTGGCCGGGCCTGTGCGGGTGGACGATGCGCTGATCGCCCAGCTGCAGGCCCTGACCCCCTTGGCGCCGCTGCACCAGCCGCACAACCTGGCCGGGGTGCTGGCGGCGCGGCAGGCCTTTGTCCAGGTGCCGCAGGTGGCCTGTCCGGACACGGCTTTTCACCGCAGCCAAAGCGAGCTGCACCAGCGCTACGCCTTGCCGCAAAGCTGCTTTGAACAAGGCATTCGCCGCTACGGTTTCCATGGTTTGTCGTATGAATCCATTGCGGCCCAGTTGCGTCAGGGGTGGCCCGAGCTGGCGCAGCCAGACGCCCGTGTGGTGGTGGCGCACCTGGGCAACGGGGCCTCGCTGTGCGCCCTGCGCGGTTTGCGCTCGGTGGCGACCACCATGGGGTTTTCGCCGCTCGATGGCTTGCCCATGGGAACGCGTTGCGGCCGGCTCGATGCGGCGGTGGTGCTGCACCTGCTGGCCCAGGGCCTGGGTGCCGAGGCCATCACCGATTTGCTCTACCGCCAGTCAGGCCTCTTGGGCCTGTCGGGCACCTCCAGCGATGTGCGCAGCCTGACGCAATCGGACAGCGCCGCAGCGCGCATGGCGCTGGCTTATTTTGCCGAACACACCCGGCGCGAAATCGCGGGCATGGCCGCCGCCTTGCAGGGCTTGGATGCGCTGGTTTTCACCGGCGGCATTGGCGAAAACGCCCAGGCCCTGCGTGGTGAAATTGTGCAGGGCCTGCAATGGATGGGCTGTGAACTGGACGAAACCCTTAACCGCGAGGGTGGCCGTCCCGGCCCGGGCGGCACCCTGATCAGCACGCCCACCAGCCGCGTGCCGGTGGTTGTGCTGGCCACCAACGAAGAAGCCGTGATTGCCCGCCACACCTGGCGCGTGGCGTTCGCGCCAGGAGACACAAGATGCTGAAACTGTTTTCTAAGACCCCTGAACAGACGCCCCTGCAGGACCCCTTGTCCGAGCCCAACCCCACGGCGCAGACCACCGTCAAGTGCACCACCTGCTACATGTGCGCCTGCCGCTGCGGCATTCGGGTGCATTTGGTGGAAGGCGACAAAGGCCCCGAGGTGCGCTACATCGACGGCAACCCGGACCACCCGCTCAACCAGGGCGTGATCTGCGCCAAGGGCTCGGCCGGCATCATGAAGCAGTACTCGCCCGCCCGCCTGACGCAGCCGCTGCTGCGCAAACCGGGCAGCGAACGTGGGGCGGGCGAGTTCGAACCGATTTCTTGGGAGCGCGCCTTTGACATCCTGAGCGAACGTCTGACGCATATCCGAAACACCGACCCCAAGAAGTTTGCGCTGTTCACCGGGCGCGACCAGATGCAGGCGCTCACCGGCTTGTTTGCCCGCCAGTTCGGCACGCCCAACTACGCGGCGCACGGCGGCTTTTGCTCGGTCAACATGGCCGCCGGCATGATCTACAGCGTGGGCGGCAGCTTTTGGGAGTTCGGCGGGCCGGACCTGGAGCGCTCCAAACTGTTTGTGATGCTGGGCACCGCCGAAGACCACCACAGCAACCCCATGAAAACCGCGCTGTCCAAATTCAAGCGCGCAGGCGGTCGCTTCATCTCCATCAACCCGGTGCGCACCGGCTACTCGGCCATTGCCGACGAGTGGATTCCCATCAAGCCTGGCACCGACGGCGCGCTGCTCATGGCCTTGCTGCACGAGTTGGTCCGCACCGACACGCTGGACCATGCCTTTTTGAAGCGCTTCACCAACGCACCGCAACTGGTGGTGCTGGACGAAGGCGAGCGCGAAGGCCTGTTTGCCTTTGACCCCGACCCGGCCAAAGGCCCGCCCGGCGATGGCCGCAACCCACACAACAAACTGGTGTTTGACCGCACAAGCGGCCGAATCTTGAATGCCTACCCTGAAGGCATTGCCGACGGTTGCGACCCGGCGCTGGACGCCCCGCCCGAAGGCCACTACACCTTGGCCGATGGCACGCGGGTGTTGCCTGCCTTTGCCCTGTTGCGCCAGCGTGTGCTCAGCTGCACGCCCGAATGGGCGCAGGCCATCACCGGCATTGCGGCAGATCGCATTCGCCTGCTGGCGCAAGAGTTGGGCCACGCCGCCCTCACGCAGGCCTTTGAGTTGCCGATCCCCTGGACCGATGCTTGGGGCAAAAAACACCCCACCACCCAGGGGCGGCCGCTGGCTTTTCACGCCATGCGCGGGCTGGCGGCGCACTCCAATGGCTTTCAAACGGTGCGTTCGCTGGCGGTGCTCATGAGCCTGTTGGGCACCATCGATGCGCCCGGTGGCTTTCGGCACAAGGCGCCTTACCCGCGCCACATCGTGCCCAACTACCGCGCCTTCAACGACCCGGATATGGTCAAACCCAACACGCCGCTGAACGCCGCGCCGCTGGGCTTTCCGGCCAGTCCCGAAGAGCTGGCCATCCACCCCGATGGCACGCCGCTGCGCATCGACCATGCGTTTTCGTGGGAACACCCGCTGTCGGCCCACGGCATGATGCACAACGTCATCACCAACGCGGTCAAGGGTGACCCCTATCGCATTGACACCTTGATGCTGTTCATGGCCAACATGGCCTGGAACAGCAGCATGAACACCATGGCCGTGCGCGAATCGCTCAACCGCAAGGACGCGCAGGGCGAATACATGATCCCGTTTTTGGTGGTGTGCGACGCCTTCCAAAGCGAGACCGTGGCCTTTGCCGACCTGGTGCTGCCCGACACCACCTACCTGGAGCGGCACGACACCATGAGCATGCTGGACCGGCCCATCTCCGAGTTTGATGGCCCGGTGGACTCGGTGCGTGTCCCTGTGTTGCAGCCCCTGGGCGAATGCAAGCCGTTTCAGGAGGTGCTGGTGGAGCTGGCTTCGCGCCTGAAGTTTCCGGCCTTCACCACGGCTGAAGGTGGGCGCAAGTTCAAGGGCTACACCGACTTCATCGTGAACTTCGAGGCCCAGCCGGGCATCGGGTTTTTGATGGGCTGGCGCGGCGAAAACGGTGACCAGCACCTGCGCGGCGCGCCCAACCCCAAGCAGTGGGAGGCCTATGCGCAAAACAACTGCGTGTTCCAGTACACCCTGCCCGAGAACATGCACTACATGCGCAACTGGAACCGCGACTACCTGGACTTTGCCAAAGACAAAGGCTGGCGTCAGCGCAACGACCCGGTGCAGCTGGCCATTTATTCCGACACCCTGCAGTCCTTTCGCCTGGCCGCGCAAGGCAAAACAAAGGGGCGTCAGCCGCCCGAGCATCTGCGCGAACGCATCAACACCTATTTCGACCCCTTGCCGTTTTGGTATGCACCACTCGAAGACGCGGCCATTGACCTGAAGGCCTTTCCGCTCAACGCCATCACCCAGCGACCCATGGCCATGTACCACTCGTGGGACTCGCAAAACGCCTGGCTGCGGCAAATCCACAGCCACAACTACCTGCATGTGCACCCCAGCACCGCGCAAGCGGCGGGCGTGGCCGATGGCGGTTGGGCCTGGGTGGAAAGCCACTGGGGCCAGGTGCGCTGCATGCTGCGCTACAGCGAAGCCGTGGAGCCGGGCACCGTCTGGACCTGGAACGCGATTGGCAAAGGCGACGGCGCCTGGCACCTGGCACCCGGTTCGGACGAGGCGCGCAAAGGCTTTTTGCTCAACCACCTGATCTCGGAAGAATTGCCGCTTCCCCAAGGCGCGGGTGCGCCAGCCGGTGCGAAGGTCAGCAACTCCGACCCCATCACCGGCCAGGCGGGCTGGTACGACGTGCGGGTGCGCATTCGACCGGCCGAGCCTGAAGAGGCGGCCCAGAGTTTTCCGCAGGTGGACACCATGCGGCCCGTGCCTGGTGTACAAGGCATTCGTGGGGGCGTGTCCCAAGTCATGCGCTTTTTTGCAGGGAAATCCAAACCATGATCCAGTGGCTCAAAGACCTTGTGCAAGGTCATGCACCTTCCCCTGTCAGCCCCCATCTGGTGGAGCCCGGTGGCGGTGGCACGGCGCAAGCCGTGGACACCGACACCCCCACACTGGCGCGCCAGCTGGCGCTGGTGATTGACCTCAACGTCTGCGTGGGCTGCCACGCCTGCGTGACGGCCTGCAAACAGTGGAACACCTCGGGCATGGCCGGGCCGCTGAGCGATGTCAACCCCTATGCGGCCGAGCCCACCGGCACCTTTTTCAACCGGGTGCAGACCTACGAGGCGGGCAGCTTTCCGAACACCGACACGGTGCACTTTCCCAAAAGTTGCCTGCACTGCGAGGACCCGCCCTGCGTGCCGGTGTGCCCCACGGGCGCGAGCTACAAACGTGAGGCGGATGGCATTGTGTTGGTCGACGCCGACAAATGCATCGGCTGCAAATACTGCGCCTGGGCTTGCCCTTATGGTGCGCGTGAGTTTGACGAAGCCAGCGGCGTCATGACCAAGTGCACCTTGTGCGTGGACCGCATCCACAACCCCCTGCTGCCCGAAGCCGACCGCAAGCCCGCCTGCGTCCAAGCCTGCCCGACCAACGCCCGCTTGTTTGGCGACGTGAAAGACCCGAACAGCGAAGTCAGCCTGGCCATTCGCGAACGCGGCGGTTATGCCCTGATGCCCGAGTGGAACACCCGGCCAGCCAACCAGTACCTGCCGCGCCGCGTCACCCCGGCAGCGGTGACGCCCCAGCCAAGCCCTGCGGGCAAAACTTCTCCACATTGAGGTCTTCATGCGTCCTGCCTGGTCCATCCTTTTGTTCACCACCCTGTCCGGCACGGCCCAGGGCTTGCTGCTGGCGCTGGCCGTGGCCAGCTGGCTGATGCCCCTGGACATGGGCTTTGCCCTCACGGCCATCGCCTTGGCCGAAGTGCTGCTGGTCGGCGGTCTGCTGGCCTCGTTCTTTCATCTGGGTCAAAAAACCCGTGCCTGGCGGGCGGCAGCCATGTGGCGCACCTCGTGGATGTCGCGCGAAGTCATCGTGCTGCCCCTGCTCATAGGGTTGGTGGCGCTGTGGTGGCTGGGCTTGTACTTGGGCGCGTCCACCCTTGCCTTGCAGACACTGTCTGCGGCGGTGGTGGTGGTCACGCTGGTGCTGTGGGTGTGCACCGCCATGATCTACGCGTGCCTGCGTTTTTTGCAGGAGTGGGCGCACCCGCTCACGGTGATCAACTTCACCCTGCTGGGCATGAGTTCGGGCAGCGTGCTGTTGTGTGCCCTGGCCAGTGTCATGGGGCAAACCGCGCTGCTGGCCTGGCTGCAGCCTTGGGTGTTGGCCAGCACCTTGCTGGCCTGGTTCATGCGCCGCCAGGCCCTTCGCCGCAATGCGCGCCTCTCGCCACAGTCGACCCTGCAATCGGCCACCGGTATCCACCGGCCGCAACTGGTGCAAAAATCCATGGGCATGTCGGCCGGGTCTTTCAACACCCGCGAGTTTTTTCACGGTGCCACAGCCCGCACCGTGCGCCGCATGCCCTGGGTGTTTCAGCTGCTGCTGTTTGCGCTGCCTTTGCTTTTGCTGGGCCTGCTCGGTACGCAGTCGGCGCTGGTCTGGCTGGGCGCCGTGCTGCTGCAGTTTGTCGGTCTCTTGGCCGAACGCTGGGTCTTCTTCGCCCAGGCCCGCCATCCGCAAAACCTGTATTACCAAACCGTGTCTTGATGCGGTGCAGGTGTCCCGCAGGGCGGAACTTCAGCGCCGACCTGTGCGGGCATGGCAAAGACCCCGCCGGGCTTTCACTTCTCGTCTTGCCACCAGTACCACTTGTATAAAAAACTCTGGCCTAAGCGGCGGAAGGGGGCGAGGGCTTCGGAGCGGAACAGGTGCAAAAAGTGCGGGTAAGTCAGTTCGCTGTTGTAGATCGGCAGCTGAAAGACTTCTTGGCCTGCGTCTTTGCCGGCCACGCGCTCGGCCAGGCGTTTGCCCGCCCAGGTGGAAAACGACACGCCATTGCCGCCATAACCCAGCGCGTACCAAACGCTTTGACTGGGGTCGGGTTGGGTGATGCGCGGCATCATGTCGTGACTCACATCCACCCAGCCCCACCACGAGTGCTCGATGGGGATGCCCGCCAGGGTCGGAAATTTGCGTGCAATGCCGTCGGTCAGCAGTTTCAGGTGTTTGGGCTCGGGCGCCTGCGCCCCGGTCACGGCGCTGCGGCTGCCGATTTGCAGGCGATTGTCAGGCAGCAGCCGGTAGTAAAAACGCAGGGTGCGCGTGTCGGTCAGGAAGACGCGGGTTTTCAGGCCCGCCGCTTCTATCTGGGCCTGGGTCAAGGGCTGCGTGACCATGTTGTTGGACAGGATGGGCAGCAGTTTGTTTTTGGTCAACGGGCTCAGGGCCTGCCCGGTGTAGCCGCCGGTGCACACGGCCACGCGTTTGGCGCGCACGGTGCCGCCCGGGGTGCGCAGGTGGTGCACACCGTTGATGGTTTCCCAGCCTTGCACGGGACTGGCGGTGTGCAGTTTCACGCCCAGGGCGCGGGCCTTGCGGATCAGGCCAAAGGTGAACTTGAGCGGATGCACGCCCACGCCTTCTTGCTCCCACATGGCGCCTGCAGCGTCGTGGTCGTTGAAGTGGTTTTGCCGCAATTCGTCCGCCGAGAGGATTTGGTTTTGGTAGCCAAAGATCTCGTTGCGCACCCGGACCTGCTCTTTGAGATAGGCGACTTTTTCAGGGCGATGAGCCACATACAGGTGGCCACCGTCGGTGGCGTCGCAGTCGACCTCGAAGGCCAGGTTTTTGAAGTTCTCAAAGCCAGTGCGGATTTCGGTGTCCAGTTTTTTGGCCACGTCCAGGCCCCAGCGCTCGATCCATTGCGTCCGGGTAAGGCGACCGCTGGCGTTTTGGCCCTGGCCACCGCTGCGGCTGGAGCAGCCCCAGGCGCTCTGGTTGGCTTCGAGCACCACAGCCTGAATGCCCTGCTCTTGCGCCAGATACAAGGCAGTCGAGATGCCGGTCGAGCCCGCACCGATGACCACCACATCCACATCCATGTCCTGCTGCACCGGGCCATCGTCCGGCGGCGGCGTGCCGGCGCTGGCGACCCAGTAGCTGGGCGCGTAGACGCGGCCTGCACCGGGGGTGGCGTGCACCAGCGGGTCGTATTGGGGGTCGTATCGGGTGTCGCTGCTGGCGGGGGCGTGGGTCGTCATGAGCGGGCTTTAGAAAAGGGGCAAGGTGGTTTCACTGGCAGCGCGGCGGGTGCCGGACGACGGGTGAAGTTATTTTGCGGCAGGCAGGTTGGGGCGGTTTTTACGGAAAGCGCTCTTGGAGAGGATCTTGCCGTCCTTGAAGGCAAAGATGTCCACACCGTCGGTTTCCACGCGCGTGCCGTCGGTGGCGGTGCCGACATAGGTCCATTCGGAAACCCCAAAGTCGCCCTGTACAAAATGCTTGCCCTTGGTCCACTGCGCATCGGGCACGGTGGCCCAAGCGCCTGGAAAGGCTTTGCGCAAGGCCTCGTGGCCCTGGTGGCGTGAGCCGCAGGCGTCCGGGCCACCCGCGGTCATGAACACGCCATCGGGGTGCATGAAACTCAACAGGGCTTCCACGTCATGGCGGTTCCAAGCGTCGGAAAAGGCTTCGAGGGTGGCGATGGTGACAGGGGTTGACAAGGTGGCTCTCCAGACGGTGATCAATGGGCTTTGAGAATAGCCCATCGCGGCGTGCTGCATAGAGCCAGATCGGATAAATCCGGTGTGCCAGCAGGCTTGCTTATACTGAGTTACATGACCAGTCGTCACCGCACCAAAGATGTCCAGTGGGAGAGTTTGTTTGCCTTGCAGGACAAGCCCGCCATGCCCTTGCAGCAGCGCCTGCGACTGGCCGCTGTCGAGGCCATTTTGGAAGGTCGTTTGCCTCCCGGCGCCACTTTGCCCTCCTCGCGTGAATTGGCCAAAGCCCTGGGCCTGAGCCGCAACACCGTCACCTCGGCCTATATGCGCTTGATTGACGACGGCTTTTTGGAAGCGCATCCGCGCAGCGGTGTGTTTGTCAAAGTGCATGGTAATCCGCGTTCATCGGGTATGGCCAAGACCGATTGGCGCGCCAAGCCCTTGCCCGAACCTGTGCGTCTGCCACAAAGCCCGCCCGAGCCTGAGACGCCCGCGATGGCCCCACTGACCTCACCAGACTGGTCTGCGCGCCTGATCCGCTCATTGAGCGACCGCCGTACCCTGGCCAAGCCCGACCAATGGCGGCAATACCCTTACCCCTTTGTTTACGGCACCTTTGATCCGCAGCTGTTTCCGACCGAAGCGTTTCGCGAGTGTTGCGTGCACAGCCTGGCACGCGTTCATTTGCCTCAGTGGACGCCTGACTTTGAGTTGGGCGATGTGCCCGAGTTGATTGAGCAGATTCGTCTGCGCCTTTTGCCCAAGCGTGGGGTGTTTGCACTGCCCGAAGAAATCCTGATCACCGTGGGGGCCCAGCACGCCTATTACATGCTGGGCGAGGCCCTGTTCGATGCGCAATCCCGTGTGGGCCTCGAAGAGCCGGGGCACCCGCATGCGCGCAACAGCTTTGCCGCGCGCGAGCCTCAGTGGCAGCCGTTGGCGGTGGACGATCAGGGGCTGGTGGTCGACCACTTGCCGCCGCTGGACTATGTGTATGTGACGCCCTCGCACCAGAGCCCGACGACGCGCACCTTGTCTCTGGGGCGGCGCAAGCGTTTGCTGGCCCTGGCCGAGCAGCGCGACTTTGTGGTGATCGAAGACGACTACGAGGCCGAAAATCTGTATGTGGGCGAACCCGTGCCTGCGCTCAAAAGCCTGGACAAGGTCGGGCGTGTGATTTATGTGGGCTCAATTTCCAAGAGCCTGTCACCGTCTTTGCGCCTGGGTTACATCGTGGCGCCGCGTGCCCTGATTGCCGAGTTGCGGGTTTTGCGCCACGCCATGGTGCGTCACCCCAGTGCATTTTTGCAGCACGCCTTTGCCCACTTTTTGTCGCTGGGACACCACGAGACGCATGCCCGGCGCGTGAACCAGGCCTTGCAGGCACGCATGCAGGCCTTGGGTGAAGCGCTGCGCCGCGAGCTGCCAGATTTCCAGTTCGAGTTTCCTACCGGCGGCGCCTCCGTGTGGGTGCGGGCCCCCGATTGGGTGGACACGGCCGAGCTGGCGCTCATGGCGCGTGAACAAGGGGTGCTGATCGAAGCAGGTGAGGTGTTTTTCATGCAACCGCCCTATCCCTGTCCGTTTTTCCGTTTGCGCTTGTCTTCCATTGGTGTGGACCAAATTGGCCCGGGCATCCGGGCCCTGGCCGTGGCGGTTCTAGCGCTGGCGCAGGCGCGAGGCGTACCCAGAGTCCTGGTCCATCTGCACTGATCTATCGCAACTTCGCTCTTGTACAGACCTAAGGCAAGGCTTACATCTTGCCTTTCCAGGGCACCAGGCGGCGTTCGACGGCGCGCATGAGCAGGTCAAAGCTGTAGGCCACGACGCCAATCACGATGATGCCCATGACCACGATGTCGGTGCGCAGAAAGTTCGAAGCGTTGAGCACCATCTGGCCCAGACCCACGTTGGCGGCCACCATTTCTGCGGCCACCAGGGTGCTCCATCCAAAGCCGATCGCCACACGCATGCCGACCAAAATTTCAGGCAGTGCGGCAGGCAGAACAACGTGCCGAATCAATTGTGTATAGCTTGCACCCATGGAGTAAGCGGCGTTCATTTGTTCTTGAGAGGCGCTGCGCATACCCGAGCGCGCGGCCATGGCCAGTGGGGCAAAACAGCTCAAAAAAATCAACAAGACCTTGGGCAACTCGTCAATGCCGAACCAAATGATGATCAGCGGCAAATAGGCCAGGGGCGGCAGGGGTCGATACAGTTCGATAGGTGGGTCAAAAATGCCGCGCCAGAACCGCGACATGCCCATGGCAATGCCCACCGGAATGGCCACCAAGCTGGCCAGCAAAAAGGCACCAAACACGCGCAGCACGCTGGCCACAAGGTGCTCCCACAAGGGCTTGTCGTTGGCCGTGCCGGTGATGTATTCATAAAACTGTGTGAACACCGCCTGCGGTGAAGGCAGAAACAGGGGTTTGATCCAGCCCATGGCCGTGGTCAGCGTCCACAAGCCCAGCAGCACCAGCATGGTGACCACGCTGATGACGAGGCTCGAGCCCTCGCCGGGGATTTTGAAGGCGCTGGTTTTCAAAGGCGCGGATGACTTGTTGGCCTCAGTCATGGGCGGTCTCCCGACGGTGAATGATGGACAAAACTTCTTCCCGCATGCGGATGAATTCGGGCTCGGACTTGACCCGACGGGCATCGCCGTGGCTGAGAAACGCTCGCGAAAAAGGCAGGTCTTCAAAGGTGTGGGTGATGCGTCCGGGTCTGGGGCTCATGACGATCAATCGGGTGGCCAGAAACAGCGCTTCTTCGACCGAGTGGGTGATGAAGAAGACCATCTTGTGGGTTTGTGCCCAGGCCTTGAGCAAGATCTCTTGAACGGTCTCTCGGGTGAAGGCGTCCAGTGCACCCATGGGTTCGTCCATCAGCAGCACAGCCGGGTCGTTGGCCAAGGCGCGGGCAATGCCCACGCGTTGCTGCATGCCGCCCGACAATTCGTAGACGTCACGTTCGGCGTAATCTTCAAGGCCGACCAAGGCCAGTTTTTCCAAGGCAATGCGTATGCGTTCGTCAAAGGGTACGCCACGAAGACGCAGACCCAAGGCCACGTTGTCTTGCACGTTGAGCCAGGGCATCAAAGCGTGTTTTTGAAAGACGACACCCCGATCTGCTCCGGGCCCGACAACAGGGCGACCATCCAGGAGAATTTCGCCACTCGATGGGGGTAAAAATCCAGCCAAACAATTGAGCAAGGTGGTTTTGCCGCAGCCCGATGCACCCAGGGCCACCACAAATTCACCATCTCGCATTTGCAATTGCACGGGTGCCAGAGCCTGTAAGGTACCGCCCTGGATGGCGTAGTTGACGGTCAGGTCTTTGACTTCAAGTAATGGCATTTAAGGCGCAGTCACAGTAAAAAAACAATCCCCCTGCAGCCTGAGCCGCAGGGGGCTAACGCAGGCGCTAGCAGCCTTACTGCATGGCTTTCTTGACGTAGGCGTCGGTCACAAAGACCGAGTAGTTCGGCTTGAGTTCCTGAATGCGCCCTTGCTCCTTGAGGAAGACGGCCGTGTTGGTCATGGCCTTGGCGGCACCACCACCGAGCCAGGTGGCCGAAATTTGCTCTTGAGCCGTGGGGAATTTGTACAGCGCCATGGCCGCTGGCACGTCGGCGGGATTGGCCTTGGTCCACTTGGCCACAGCTTTGACTTGTGGTGAGTCAACTGTCCATTGCGCCTTTTTGGAGCGATAAGCCTCATCAGCCTTGATCAGGGCCTTGACCAGCGCGACCATGAAGCCTTCGTTTTGCGCTGCCCATTTGGCATCGACCACCAGGCCATCAAAGGTGGGGTAGCCTTTTTGACCGATGCTGGCCGAAGAGGCAATCGATTTGCCGTTGCCCTTGATCTTGCTCAGGATGGGGTCCCAGATGAAGGCTGCATCGATGTCGCCACGCTCCCAGGCCGCTGCGATTTCTGGCGGCCGCAGGTTCATCACGTTGACTTTTTTGCTGTCCACGCCTTCGAGCTTCATGCCCACCATCAACTGATAGTGCGCCGTGGAGACAAAAGGCGTTGCCACTTTTTTACCGACCAAGTCCTTGATGCTGTTGATGCCCGAGCCATTGCGGGCGATCAGGGCCTCGGCATCGCCGATGTCGTCCAAAATCCAGAACAGCTTGAGGTCCTGGCCTTGGCTGGCCGCTGCAGTGAAGGGGCTGGAGCCCGCTTCACCAATTTGAACGCCGCCCGAAGCCATGGCCTTGATCACGTCACCACCACCGCCAAACATGCGCCAGTTGATTTTGTAGCCGGTGGCCTTTTCCAGCTCGCCCGACTCCATCACGGTGCGCAAGGGCACCAACATGTCTTGGTGGGCGAAGGTGACTTCCTTGGCCGCCTGCGCATGGGCCAGGCCGCAAAGCATCAGCGACAAGCCTAGGACGGGCGTGGCTGAAAGAAGGGATCTACGTGTTGTCATGCTTTGTCTCCTTGTGGGTTTTTCAAACGTTGTTTCGTCTGTGCAGACACCTTGGATGGTGTTTGCTGCGGTGAAGTTTGGGGCCGCTAACGGGCAGACACTAGAGCCAGTTGATGGCCATGATCAGGGCCAGTTTGAGCGCGCGTGGCCTGAGCATCGGGGATTTTTTGCGTCACAGTGTGTGCCATTTCACTCTAGAACATCAAGTTATAGGGGGGATTTACGCCTTGTGAGCCTGTCCATGTTCATCACCCGTGTCAGGGTTTTTCCGGGTTCGTCGAGCACCGCCTTCGTTGACGTTTTCTGCCGCCGCGTCTGCACCGTGTGCGCTGAGGCCCCCACAGACTGGATCGCCACGTCGCAAGCTCCTCGCGATGACGCACTGCTTGTCATTGCGAGCGAAGCGCGGTAATCCAGATGACGCACTGCTTGTCATTGCGAGCGAAGCGCGGCAATCCTTGACCGCATAACACGGGGGTGCTATTGCATCTGCGTCGGCTTGCAGGTGGGCTTGGAGTCTATGCGGGGCCCCACACCGCATCCATCCAGGAGGGCATGGCGTGTGCCCGCTGGGGCGAGCGCAGCGCAATCGTCAGCACGCGGGCTTGCGCGGGGGTGTGGCGGGCGCGTTGTACGCTGGCATGGCGGCCTGCGAACTGGATTTCAGACCAGCCGTGTTCGTGGGTGCGCACCCAGCCTTTGAGGCGCATGACCCAGGCTGGCGTTTGCTGCAGCTGTTCGCGCAGCCAGGCAGTGTGAAACACCTGCGCGGGGCTGCGGCTGTCGCTGGTGAACAGGCTGGCATGGTCTGCACTGTGGTTGTGGCCATGTCCATGATCGTGGTCGTGGTCGTGGTAGTGATCGTGATCGTGATCGTGGTCGTTCGCGCAGGGGTCGGTGCAAACGTGAGCAGGCGCGATGTGAGTGGCCGCTGCCGATGCAGGTTCCCAATCGGTTTGCAGCAGGGCCCATGGCAGTTGCCCATATTGGCTGTGCAGGCAGGGCACAGGTCCGACGGTGTCGTGCAGCCAGGTGGTGCACGCTTGAATCTCGTCAACGCTGCACAGATCGGTTTTGTTGAGCACCAGAAGATCAGCGGCGCGCAGTTGGCGCAGCAGGCTGTCGTGCAGCAAGGGGTCAGTGGCGTGCGCGCGCACAGCGGCGGCGTCCACCACCACCAGCACGCCATGCAGGCTAAGGCGTTTGTCGGCCAGCGCGATCTGGGCGATGGGCCAGGGGTCTGATACCCCGCTGGCCTCGATGACGATGGCGTCAAAGGGCTGAGGCGTGTCCAGCACCTGCAGCAAGGCTTGGCTCAGGTCGCCACCAATCTGGCAGCACACGCAGCCGTTGCTCAGGGCGATGGTGTCGCTGTTGCTTTCACTCAGCAGTTCGGCATCGATGTTGATGGCACCAAAATCATTGACCAGCACGGCGATGCGCTGGCTTTGTGCTTGTTGCAGCCAGTGCACCAGCAAACTGGTTTTGCCTGCGCCCAGAAAACCGCCGATCACTGTGAGGGGAATGGGGGGGGGTGTCGGGGTCTTGTGCATGTTGGACGCAGCAGGGAGCAGGGCTTTGATCAGGCCACTTGCGAAGGGAAAATTTGGCCTCCCAGTACGGTGCCCCAGACCCGGGCGTCTTTGAGCTTTTCGGCGCCCAGGGTCAGCGGGTTGTCCAGCAGCACGCAAAAGTCGGCGCGTTTGCCCACTTCGATGCTGCCGATTTCGTGGTCCATCTTCAGGGTCCAGGCTGCGCCCAGAGTGATGGCGTGCAGCGCTTGCGGCACCGTGAGGCGTTCTTTTTCCCCCAGCAGGCGGCCTTTGGGCGTGATGCGGTTGACGGCGCACCAGGCGGTGAACAGCGGGCCCAGCGGCGTGACCGGGGCGTCCGAGTGGATGGCCAAGGGTACCCCGGCGGCCAGGGCGCTGGCGCAGGCATCGAGCCGGTGGGCGCGGTCGGGACCCATGGTCATTTCGTAATGCTGGTCGCCCCAGTACCACAGGTGGTTGGCAAACAGGTTGACGCACAGGCCCAGGCTGGCCATGCGGCGGAACATCGGGGCATCGACCATTTGCGCGTGTTGCAGGGTGTGGCGGTGGTCGGTGCGCGGGGCACGGGCCAGCACGCGCTCCAACGCGTCAATCGCCGCCAGGCTGGCTTCATCGCCGTTGGTGTGGGTGTGGATGTGCAGGCCTGCGCGGTGGTAGATCTCGAAGTCAGCCTCGTACTGGCTGGGGGCGGTGACCCAGATGCCGTTGGGTTCACCGTTGAAGTGGCCGGGCCAGCGCATGCGCGCCGAAAAGCCCTGGATGGAGCCGTCCAGCATCATCTTGACCAAGCCATAATGCAGCTTGTCGGTGTTGCGCTTTTTCATGGCGTTGACGTGCTCGGCGCCTTGCGTGGCGCCGTGTGTGCCGTGAAATGCCTTGAAGGCGGGCAGGATGCGCACGCAGCATTCGTCTTGGGCCAGGGCCGATTCCAGCACCGCGCAATCGGCTTCGCTCAGGGTGTTGACCAGGTCGGTGGCGGTGGTCACGCCCTGCATCTTGGCCAGGCGCGCAAAGTTCATCATGCCGGTCTCGTTCATGGGCGACATGAGCCCGGCAGTGCCCACATGGCGCATGACCAGGTGCATGGCTGCTGGTTCCTGCAATTCGCCGTTGGGGTGGCCCTTGCGGGGGCCGTCCTTGAATTTGACGACGCCTTCGACTTCGATGTCTTCGTCGACTTCGGCGATGCGCAGCATGGTGCTGTTGACGTTCATCAGGTGGCCGTTGGCGTGCGCAATCACGATGGGGCGAGTGCTGCTGGCCCGGTCCAGGTGGTCCACCGTCATGCGTTCGCCACCAAAATAAATCGGATCGAAGCCCCAGGCCAACAAGGGTTTGTCGGCAGATTCGCCGCCCTGCTGCATCTTGCGGTCAATCTCGATCAGGCGTTGCACCACAGCCTCCATGGAGCGCAGGCCTTTGACGGTCTGGCCCCAGGGATTCAGGCGGTCAAACCAGCCCAAGTACTCCAAGTCCCACATGCCGCCTTCTTTGAGGTGGCAGTGGCCTTCGATCAGACCCGGCATCAGCGTGCATTCGGCAAAGCGGGTGTCCAGCGTGTACGCGCCCCATTGGGCGAGTTCGTCCAAATGGCCTACGCCCAGAATGCGGCCATCGCGCACTGCCACATGCGTGGCTGTGGCCTGCATGGGGTTCATGGTGATGATCTCGCGGGCCACGTAAATGGTGGTGGTGCTCATGGCAGTTCTCCTGAAAAGTGGGGCCAGCGCTTTAGCTGATCGTGGGCAAGGGGTAAAGAGCCTGGCCGCTGTCGGATACCCGGTGGCAGGCCACATGGTGACCGGGCAGCACTTCACGCAAGGGCGGGGGTGAGGCGCGGCACGCGTCTTCGGCAAAGGGGCAGCGGCTGGCAAAACGGCAGCCACTGGGCACATTGAGCGGGCTGGGTGGATCGCCTTGCAGGCGAATGCGCAGTTTGCGTTTTTGGCCGCGAGCATCCATGGAAGGGGCGGCCGACCACAGAGCCAGTGTGTAGGGGTGCAGGGGGTGGGCAAACAGGTCTTCGCGGGGTGCGCGTTCGACGAATTGTCCCAGGTACATGACCGCGATGTCATCGCACATGTGGCGGATGACGCCCAGGTCGTGCGAGATGAACAGGTAAGTCAGACCCAGCTCTTTTTGCAGCCTCTGCATCAGATTCAGGATCTGTGCCTGAATGGCCACATCGAGTGCCGACACGGGTTCATCACAAACCAGCAGTTCGGGTCTACCGGCCAGGGCGCGGGCCAGGGCGATGCGCTGGCGCTGGCCACCAGAGAATTGGTGTGGGAACAACTGCATTTGCTCGGGGCGCAGACCGGCTTGCATGAACAGCGTGCGCGCCAGGTCGTCGCGCTCGATGGGCATGCCTACATCCATCAAATCCAGTGCATCCCGAATCGCCTGACCGGCTCGCACCCTGGGGTTGAGCGAGGCAAACGGGTCCTGAAACACCATCTGAAAGCGCTTGCGCTGCAGCCGCAGGGCTTCGCCTTGCAGTGTGCTGATGGGGGCATCGCCCAGCACCACATGGCCTGCAGTCACCGGGGCCAGGCGCATCACGGCCAGGGCGGTGGTGCTTTTACCCGAGCCACTTTCGCCCACGATGCCAAAGGTACGGCCGCGCTCGATCTCGAAGCTCACGCCATCCACCGCCTTGAGCACGGTTTTGGGCTTGAGAAAACCGCCCTTGAGGGGGTAATGCACTTGCAGATCACACACCTGCAACAAGGTGTCACTCATGCGCGAGTTCCTTCCGTGTCGGGGTAGAGCCAGCACATCACGCGGTGGCCGCTTTGCACCCAGGTGCTGGGCGGCACATGGGTTCGGCAGCGTGGTTGCGTGTGGCTGCAGCGGTCGGCAAAGGTGCAGCCACCTTGTCGTTCCAGCAATGAAGGCACGGTGCCCGGAATTTCTTGCAAGGGCTCACCGTGGCTTTGCGGGTTGCGGCCCGGTGCACAGGCAATCAGGCCCTGGGTATAGGGGTGGCTGGGGCGCGACAGGATCAGATCGGTCGGCCCTTCTTCGACCATGCGGCCCGCATACATCACGGCCATCCGGTCGGTCATCTCGGCCACTGCGCCCATGTCGTGGGTGATCAAGAGCACGGCAGTGCCGGTGCGCTCTCGCATCTCGCTGATGAGATCAAAAATTTGGGCCTGCACGGTCACGTCGAGCGCCGTGGTGGGCTCATCGGCGATCAGTACATCGGGCTGGCAGGCCAGGGCCATGGCGATCATGACGCGCTGGCGCATGCCGCCCGAAAATTGGTGGGGGAACTGATGCACCCGGCCTGCTGCGTCCGGTATGCCCACGGCTTCGAGCATCTCGATGGCCCGCGCCAAAGCGGCCTGCGCATCGAGCCCTTGGTGCAGGCGCACCGATTCCATGATCTGATCGCCCACGCTGTAAGCGGGGTTCAAAGACGTCATGGGTTCTTGAAAAATCATGGAGATGCGGTTGCCACGCACACGACGCATTTGGGCTTCGGGCAATTGCAGCAGATCCTTTCCTTCGAACAGGATTTGGCCCGAAGTGATGCGCCCAGGGGGCTGCGGGATCAGGCGCATCAAGGCCAGCGCCGTGATGCTTTTGCCGCAGCCTGATTCGCCCACCAGACCGAGCGTTTCGCCCCGTCTCAGTTGCAGGTGGATGTCTTCCAGCACATGGGCTGTACCGCCCCGGGTCTGGAACTCGACGCCCAGGCCGCGCACTTCGAGCAAGGGCGCCGTGTCGGGTGTTGTTTCTGTCATGTCAATGGGGGAGGTCATGCGGGTGTCTTTGGGCTCAGCGCAAATGCATTTTGGGGTTCAGTGCATCGTTGAGGCCATCGCCCACCAGACTGACCGACAACACCGTCAGGAAAATCGCAGCGCCAGGCAGCGTCACAGCCCACCAGCACTCCAGAATGTGGCGGCGGTTGGAGCCGATCATCATGCCCCAGCTCATCACATTGGGGTCGGACAACCCCAGAAAGCTCAGGCCCGCTTCAAACAAGATGGCCACGCCCACCACCAAGGTGGCCGAGACGATGAGTGGTGCCATGGCATTGGGCAGAATTTCGCGCCAGATCAGGCGCCAGTGGCCCGCGCCCATGGTGCGCGCCGCGTTGACGTATTCGAGCCCGCGCAGACGGATGAATTCGGCCCGTGTCAGGCGCGCTGTGCCGGTCCAGCTGACCATGCCGATGGCGCAGATGACCACGCCCAAGCTGGGCTGAAACAGCGTGACGAGCACCATGGCAAACAGCAAGGCGGGCAGCACCTGGAAGAGTTCGGTCAGGCGCGAGAGCAAGACGTCAATCCACCCGCCGAAGTAGCCTGCCAGAGCACCCACAGAGATGCCAATCACCACCGTGATGGCGGCCGAGCTGACGCCCACCAGCAGCGTGGCGCGGCCACCGATCAGCATGCCCGCCACGATGTCGCGGCCCAGGTAGTCGCTGCCCAGCCAGTAGCGGGAGTCCACAAACGGTTCATGAAAAGGTGGCGCCACAATGCCAAACGGATCGACGGCATACCAAGCGGGGCCGACCAGCATGACGAGCATGATCAGGATGAGCGAGACCAGACCCAGCATGGCCGCCTTGTTGCCCCGGAACACGCGCCATGCTTCGCGCCAGGGCGACAAAGTGCTCACCGTTTTTTGCCCCGGTTGGTTAGGCACATCAGGTGTCAGGGTAGGAGCAGTCATCATTTGCCACGCAATCGGGGGTCGATCCAGCGGTAGCTCAAATCGGTGAGCAGATTGGCTGTGATCACAAACAGAGACGAGAAAGTCAGCACGCCCAGCAAGGTCGGGTAGTCGCGTCCGAGGATGGCGTCCAATGCCAGCGTACCCAGACCAGGCCATGAAAAAACGGTTTCCACCAGCACTGCACCCGAAACCAGGTTGCCAAACTGCAAACCCGCTATGGTGACCAAAGGCATCAGCGCATTGCGCAGGGCATGTTTAAAAACCACGACACCTTGGTGCAGGCCCTTGGCCTTGGCAGTTCGCACATAGTCCGAGCTCAGCACCTCCAGCATGCTGGCCCGGGCCAGACGGCTGTACTGGGCTAGATAGACCAGGGTCAGGGTGAGGGCGGGCAAGACGAGGTGGTGCAGCACATCCAGAGCGGCGGCCCATCCGGTGGCGCCGTAGTTGCGAACGTCGTACATGCCAGCGATGGGCATCACGGGCCAGACCTTGCCAAACAAGATCACCAGCAAAATACCCGTCCAAAACACCGGCATGGCCAGTCCGGTGAGTGAAAAAACCGTCACCACTGCGCTGGAGAAGCTTTTGGGTTTGAGCGATGCAAACACCCCCAGTAAAGTGCCCACGACGATGGCCACGAGCAGGGCTGTCAGCACCAGCAAGATGGTGGGGCCGATGCGCTCAGAGATCAAGCTGCTGACGGGTTTGTTGTAGGTGTAGGACATGCCCAGATCACCCCGCACGCTTTTGCCCAGATAGGTGATGAACTGCTCGGGCAAGGGCTTGTCCAGCCCATAGGCTTTCTTGATGCTGTCGATCACGGCCTGATCGCCACCGCCCATTTCGCCGGCAATGACGCTGGCCGGATCCCCGGGTGCGGCGTGAATGAGTGTGAAGTTGATGGCCAGCACCGCCACCATGAGACCGGCGGCCACAGCCAAGCGGCGCAATATCGTGAATAGGGTATTCAATGCGCTGCTTTCGGCGAGTGGCAGGGTGCAGAGGGTTCAAACAGGACCATGCACGCTGCCCTTGTCAATGGAAGATGGCCAGGGGCCATCAGCCTTTGATGCTGGTGTCGGTGATGCCATCGACCAGACCCCAGATGCCAGCCGGGCGGTTTTGCACTTTGGCGTTGAAGGCCATGTTGAAGTTGAACTCCAACAAGAAGGCCACCGGGCACTCGTCCACGACGATCTTTTGCATTTGCGAGTACATGGCCTTGCGTTTGGCCATGACCGACTCTTTGCCTGCAGAGGCCAGCAGTTCGTCCACCTTGGGGTTGGTGTAGTTTTGCGTGTTGGACCAGATGATGCCCGGCTTGATGTTGGAGCTCAACCACGTGCGGTGCACGCCGATCACCGGGTCACCCCAGTTCCAGACCGAATCGACCGTCATGTCGAACTGGTGTGAAGAGATGCGACGCGCCCAAGTCGGAAAGTCGGGCGAGTTGCGCACATTGACCTCAATGCCGACCTTGCCCAAGGCGACCTTGGTGTATTCCTGAATCACTTTGCCCTCGGTTGCACCGGGGATGTAGTCCAAGTCCAGGGTGAGCCGTGTGCCGTTGGCACCGGGTTTGTAGCCCGCATCGTCAAGCAGCTTGGCCGCCTTTTGCAAATTCATGTCGTACTTTTCGACTTGAGGCTCGTAGTAGGGGCTGCCCGACGCAATCGGGCCAGTGGAGCGGCCATGCACCTTGCCCAGCAGGGTGTCGGTCAGGTACTTTTTGTCCAGCGCAAAGTTGATGGCCTGGCGCACCCGCTTGTCGCTGAGCTTGGGGCTCTTGGTGTTGAAGGCCAGCCAAATCAGCGGGCCAATGGCCGGAGCCATGCGGGTCACAGAGACGTTGGTATTTTTCTTGGCCCGTTCAATCAGCCCGGCATCGGTCAATTCGGAATGGACGTCGATTTCACCGCGTTCGAAGGCCAGCATCATGCTGGAGGAGTCCTTGAATTCGCGCACGATGATGCGGTCCAGCTTGGGTGCGCCTTTGAGGAAAAATTTGTCGAAGCGTTCCATCACGATGAATTCACCCGGCTTGAATTCCACCAACTTGAAGGGGCCAGAGCCCACCGGGTTGGCGTTGCGGGGGTGGACCTTGACATCGGTGCCATCGCCAAAAATGTGCTTGGGGATGATGGGCGTGAGCGATGTGGACATGGCCAGCAGAAGCGCCGGATGGGGTTCGGACAGGCGCACCACAGCGGTGTGCGGGTCAGAAACGGTGACCGCATTGACCGGGCCATACATGGTCTTGAAGGGGTGGTTGTCGCGGATGGTCTCGATGGAGAATTTCACGTCTTCTGCGGTGATGGGCTTGCCATCGTGAAAAACAGCATCTTTGCGCAAGTACAGGGTGACACTGCGGTTGTCGGGCGACAAATCCCAGCGCTCGGCCAAATAGGGCTGTGGCTTCCAGTTGGCATCCATGCGGATGGGTGAGGCAAACAACTGGGCAGAGGGCATCATGGTGGCGATACCGCTTTGCACGGCGGCATTCAGGTGCCGAGGTTTTTGTGTGGTGCCAATCACCACCACACCGCCCTTGGCCGCTTGAGCCAACGCATGCAGCGGAATACCCATGAGGCTGGTGGCAGAGCCTGCAGCAGCCAGTTTAAGAAAATCTCGTTTGCCAAAGTTTTGCATGCATTGCTCCTGATCGGTTGGATGATTTTTGCTTCTCGAAGCGACAAGCTCATTCAATCAGAAAGATATCAAAATGCAAGTGGTTCAGAGAGATCCACAGTGGTGAAAAGCATAGGGCCAGCACTATGGTTTTCACCTAGAGGGCCAAGCCAAATCCGCGCACTCTTGGATGCCTATTGAGGCTGAACTGGGACGGCTTGTCGGGGCTGAAGCCACCGACCTGCGGGTGAATGTTTTGTAAATCGGGCTAAAAAAAAGGGCAGCCACTGGCTCCCCTTGTTGCAACTCCTGTGATGCGGTCACATCAACAGGTGTTCACCTGCGTTGTCACCGCCCAGGGTGACATAGTTCACCTTGCGGATGTCCATCAGTTTGGTGCCGCCGGAATAACTGATCGAGCTTTGCACGTCTTGCTCCATCTCGATGAGTGTGTTGGCCAGCTTGCCCTTGATCGGCTCCAAAATGCGCTTGCCTTCCACGTGCTTGTACTCGCCCTTGTTGAAGTCGCTGGCCGAGCCGTAGTATTCCTTGAACATCTCGCCATCGACCTCGACGGTCTTGCCGGGTGACTCTTCGTGGCCCGCAAAGAGCGAGCCGATCATGACCATGCTCGCGCCAAAGCGCACGCTCTTGGCGATGTCGCCGTGGCTGCGAATGCCGCCGTCGGCAATGATGGGCTTGGTCGCCACACGGGCGCACCACTTGAGCGCCGACAACTGCCAGCCGCCGGTGCCAAAACCGGTCTTGAGCTTGGTGATGCACACCTTGCCGGGGCCCACGCCCACTTTGGTGGCATCAGCGCCCCAGTTTTCCAGATCGATCACGGCTTCGGGCGTGGCCACGTTGCCGGCGATCACAAAGCTCGTGGGCAGCTTGCCTTTGATGTAACCGATCATGTCGCGCACGCTGTCGGCATGGCCGTGGGCGATGTCGATGGTGATGTACTCGGGCACCAGGTTTTCAGCCGCCAGTTGGTCCACCGTGGCACGGTCGGGGGCTTTGACGCCCAGCGAGATCGAGGCGTAAACACCTTTGCCATGCATGTCGCGCACGAACTGGACGTTGTCCAGGTCAAAGCGGTGCATGACGTAGAAGTAATCGTTTTGCGCCATCCACAGGCAGATCTTTTCGTCGATCACCGTTTTCATGTTGGCGGGCACCACCGGCAAGCGGAAGGTGCGGCTGCCTAGCGTGACGCTCGCGTCGCACTCGGAGCGGCTTTCCACGCGGCACTTGCGTGGCAAAAGCAGGATGTTGTCGTAGTCAAAAATTTCCATGAGAAAACCAAGCTCCAAAAAAGGATTCGTTGAAAGAACGAGTGAGCGCTTGGCCTGGCCGGTTTCTTGGCCCCTGAAATGAACCCGTTGCAGGCTCAGGGCAAAAAAAACCGGGCGCAAGAATCTTGGGCCCGGTGGCTGATTCTACCCGTTTCAATTTGCCGGATTTTTCCTCAACCAGCCAGCCAGCCATTGGCCCGGCCGGCAGTCGATTTTCAGTCGGAAAGAGGCTGCTGCGGCTTGGTAGCCAGCATGAAGGACAGCGAGCCCAGTGCCGCCAGCAAGGCCAATAGGCTAAAGCCCAGCTGGTAATCGCCCGTCAGGTCGGCCAGCACCCCGGCAATCATGGGGCCAGCAATTTGGCCCAGCGCAATGATCGCCGCCGACAGCCCCAGGATCAGGCCAATGGCGTTGCGGCCGAAATAATCGGCGCGGATGGCCTGCATGAAAGGGCCGCGCAAGCCCCATGCGATGCCATGGAACACCCCGAACGCCACCAGCATGGCCATGCTGGTGGCATAGGTCAGGCACAGCATGCCAATGCCGTGGGCCAGCATGCACAGGGCGGCGACCTTTCTTTTGTCGAACCAGTCACCCATGGTGGCGCCCATCAGCACCCCGGCCAGTTGGCCAAAGGTCATGATCAGGATCACCCAGCTGGCGGTGGCCACCGAATAGCCCAAGCCTTCTTTCATGTGGGTGATGGCATGCACATTCACGGCCGAAACCACCAGCAGGGCCAAGCCGTGGCCAATCGCCAGCATCCAGAAGGCGCGGGTACGCAAGGCTTGACCGACGGTGAACTCGATCTGGGGAGGAGATGCTGTTTGGCCTTCGCGCTCGGTCGCCGCGCGCATGGCGGGGTCGATGCCGTCGATGTGCTCGCCATGGTCTTCGGGTCGTCTTCGGATCATGCCGGCCATCGGCAGGCCCGTCAGCAAAACCAGCACGCCCGATCCGGCCGCCGTGGCACGCCAGCCCCAATGCTGCATGGACCACGCCATCAGCGGCACCACCAGCCCGCCCATGGCCAGGCCCAGGCTCATGATGGACAGGGCGCGGGCGCGGAATTTCTCGAACCACTGCACCAAGGCCACCGACAGGGGAAAGTAGCCACCCAAGCTGGCCCCAATGGCCATCAATACTGAGCTGACATAAAAGGTGGTCACGCTGTCGACCTGACTGAGCAAGAGCAAACCTGCGCTGAACAGCACCATGCCCAAGCGGATCATTTTCTGAGGGCCTACCCGGTCCATCACCCAGCCCAAAACCGGGCCGATGATGGCCGCCTCGACCGATTGCAGGGCGGCAGCACCGGACAAAGTGGTTTTGCTCCAACCCATCTCGTCGGACAGGACCGCGATGTACAGGCCCAGCGCTTGGGTAAGGAAGGCGGCCAGCAGGAACTGGATGCCACAGGCGGCACCGACCATGCGCCAGCCGTAAAACACCTTCACAAAGAGCCTCCTGTGTGCAAACCATGCGCTGGTCTAAGGAGGGTTCTTTGAATGGGGACTGGCCAAACTGGCGGTGTCATGGGGTGTGCTTTTACATGGAGCATGGCTTGCCTACATGTTGGCACGCCAGATGGAAGTGGCATGTCCCGCATTGGACCGACTGCGCGCTCTAACTTGTTCGTAGGCAGCAACAGAGTAGATAAGTTTCTACGCTGAAGCCAGCAGCGTCGGAGCTGAACCTACCGACCTGCTTTTAAGGTGATGGATCAATAGACACCACAGGGACTCTGAATACTGGCCATTGCAGACAGTGGATTGAATTAGTCTTGCTTGGGCTTGGGTCGCAAGTCAATTTTTAAGCGGGGCGCATCATTTTGGGTTGCGGCAGGCCAATGGGCATGTTCGACGTTGGCAGAGGCGACCATGCCCAGTTGTGGAGAGCCGCAATCGAAGGAGCCTGTGGCGCTGGGCTTGTACATGTAGCACGCCAGGCGGCTCATGAGCTGCGAGATAAATTGGCGAAGCATGTGAAGGCCTTTGGGGATGAAAATCAGTCAATTAACGACACATACAGTATGGTGCTTTTAATCCCTGTTGGCTTTATGGAAAACCCTTGACTTTCATGGTGTTTCAGTCATTTTGAGCGGTCAATCCATGGCGATCCGGCAGAGGCTAGTGCATGCGCAGTGCAGGCCCGGACATGCGGTGCAGCTTCTACAATCCTTGAATATGCTGTCAGACACCTCCCAGAACACTTCTTCCCCCTTGCTCGCCCAGCTCAACGAAGAGCAGCTCCGAGCCGTGGCTTTGCCGTCAGAGCATGCGTTGATCCTGGCTGGGGCGGGCTCTGGCAAAACCCGGGTGCTGACCACGCGCATTGCCTGGTTGCTGCAGACTTCGCAGGTCTCGCCCGGTGGCATTTTGGCCGTCACTTTCACCAACAAAGCCGCCAAAGAGATGAAGCTGCGTTTGCAGTCCATGCTGCCGGTGAACGTGAATGCCATGTGGATTGGCACATTTCACGGCCTGTGCAACCGCTTTTTGCGGGCGCATTACCAGCTGGCGGGGCTGCCGCAGACTTTTCAAATCTTGGACACGCAAGACCAGCTGTCGGCGGTCAAGCGCTTGTGCAAGCAGTTCAATGTGGACGAAGACCGCTTTCCGCCCAAGCAGGTGCAATATTTCATTTCGGGTTGCAAAGAAGACGGCCAACGCCCCGGTGATGTGCCGGTGCGCGACGACGAGACCCGCCGCAAGGTGGAGCTGTACCAGCTGTACGAAGAGCAATGCCAGCGCGAGGGCGTGGTGGACTTTGGCGAGCTGATGCTGCGCGCGTATGAATTGCTGCGCGACAACGTGCATGTGCGCGAGCATTACCGCCGCCGCTTTCGCCATATTTTGGTGGACGAGTTTCAGGACACCAACAAGCTGCAATACGCCTGGCTCAAACAGTTGGCGGGTTTGCCGGGTGAGGGGGCTCATGACGGCGGTGGGTGCGCCATCTTGGCCGTGGGCGACGACGACCAGAGCATCTACGCCTTCCGGGGTGCGCGCGTAGGCAACATGGCCGACTTTGTGCGCGAGTTTCAGGTGCAGCACCAGATCAAGTTAGAGCAAAACTACCGCAGCTACAGCAATATCCTCGACTCGGCCAACCACCTGATCAGCCACAACAAAACCCGGCTGGGCAAAACCCTCCGCACCGATCAGGGCGCGGGCGAACCCGTGCGGGTGGTGGAGTCGCCGTCTGACTTTGCCGAGGCGCAATGGCTGGTAGAAGAGCTGCGCCAGTTGGTCAAACAAGACGGTTTTGAGCGCAAGGAAGTGGCGCTGCTGTACCGCAGCAACGCCCAAAGCCGGGTGCTCGAAACCGCGCTGTTCAACGCCGGGTTTCCGTACCGCGTGTACGGCGGTTTGCGCTTTTTTGAACGCGCCGAGATCAAGCACGCGCTGGCCTATTTGCGCCTGATGGAGAACCCCAACGACGACACCAGCTTTTTGCGGGTGGTCAACTTTCCGCCGCGCGGCATCGGGGCGCGCAGCATCGAGCAATTGCAAGACGCAGCGCGTGCCGCAGGCTGTTCGCTGCACGATGCGGTGAGCGCCACCACCGGCAAGGCCGGGGCCAATCTGGCCGCCTTTGTGGCCATGGTCGATGTGCTGCGCGAACAGACCGAGGGCATGACCTTGCGCGAGATCATTGACTTGGTGCTGGACAAGACCGGACTGGTCAACCACTACCGCGCCGAAAAAGAAGGCGCCGACCGGGTGGAGAACTTGGAAGAACTGGTCAACGCTGCCGAGAGCTTTGTGACGCAAGAAGGCTTTGGCCGCAGCGCGGTGGCGATGCCGCAAGGCTTGTCGCAAAGCCCGGCCAGCCAGGGCTTGAGCGCTGCGCCTGCATCAGACTTGGGCACGATCGATGAGTTCAGCGAAGACGGCGTGATCATGAGCCCCTTGGCCGCCTTCCTCACCCACGCATCGCTGGAGGCGGGCGACAACCAAGCCCAAGCGGGCGAAGACGCGGTGCAGTTGATGACGGTGCACGCCAGCAAGGGCTTGGAGTTTGACGCGGTGTTCATCACGGGCCTAGAGGAAGGTCTGTTCCCCCATGAAAATGCCATGAACGACTTTGACGGCTTGGAAGAAGAACGCCGACTCATGTACGTTGCCATCACCCGCGCCCGCAAGCGTTTGTATTTGAGCCATTCGCAAACCCGCATGTTGCACGGCCAGACCCGCTACAACCTGAAAAGCCGCTTTCTGGAAGAGTTGCCCGAGGAGTGCCTGAAGTGGATCACGCCCAAAAGCGCCGGGTTTTCGAACCTGGGCAGCGCGGGCGGTGGGGGCGGTCATGGCACTGGGGCTTCGGGTGGCGGCTGGCCGCAAACCCCAGCCTTCAACCGCCATGCTCGTCCGGCCTGGGGCCAAAGCAGTCTGAGCACCGAAACCTACAAAAGCCCGCCCGTGCCGGTGCAAAAAGCCGAGCCCGAGCACGGCATTAGCGCAGGTAAAAATGTGTTTCACGCCAAGTTTGGTGAGGGTAAAGTACTGGCCGTTGAAGGCATGGGTGCCGATGCCCGCGCCCAGGTCAACTTTCCGCGTCATGGCATCAAATGGCTGGCGCTGAGCGTGGCCAAACTCACGGTGGTTTAAACCCTATTCCTGTTCTGAAAGTCCCCATGAAAATCACCCAAGACACCGTCGTCACCATGCAGTACAAAGTCACCAACGTCCAAGGCCAGTTGCTGGACAAGGCGAACGAGCCCACCTCGTATTTGCACGGCGGCTACGACAACACTTTTCCCAAAATTGAACAAGCGCTGGAAGGCCAAGAGGTGGGCTTCAGCACCACGCTCAAGCTGGCCCCGGCCGACGCCTTTGGTGAGCGAGACGAGAGCTTGGTTCAGACCATCCCCAAAAGTGAATTTCCACCGGGGGTGAAGGTGGGTGGGCAGCTGCGCGGGCGCTCTGCTGAGGGTCAGGAGCAGGTCTTCAATGTGGTGAAGATCAAGGGCGACAAGGTGATGTTGGACGCCAACCACCCCTGGGCAGGTCAACACCTGACGCTGACGCTCAAGGTGCTGGAGGTGCGCGCCGCCAGTGCCGATGAGGTGACGCACCGGCATGCGCACGGTGCGCACGGCCACCACCACTGATCAGCCCCGGGCCCGTTGCCCCGCTTGTGCCGAGCGCCTCAGTTCAGAGGCTCGGGCGCCGCTTCGTCGAGCACGTCGGTGGCAAAGCAGTCGCGCACAGAAAACAGCATGGAGCTGAAGAACATGGCCGCCACCATCAGGGCCATGGGCATGAAGGTGGCCATCATCAACTGGGGGTTGCCCAGCAGGCTGGTGATCAACAAGGCCAGCACCCCCGAGGCCAGAAAAATTGCGGCCCAGGCCGCCACGTAAACCCCAAATGCCTTGAGGTTGCGCCAGCAGGCCATGAAGCTGAAAAACAGGCTTTTGACTGCAGGCATGCCGTACCAATGCACCAGGGCTGGCGCATGCCAGAACATCATTGAGAGCGGCACATAAAACAGCATCGAGACCCACAAGGCGGTCTGAAACGATTCGGCCGTGACCACTTCGGGTGTCATCGGCGCACCGCCAAAGTAGACCTTGGCAAAGGTGCCCCCATCGACCACCGTCGATATGCCCATCACCAGCAAGAAAATGAGCGCGTACAGCCCGCCCAGCTGGAGCATGTTTTTGCGGTGCGGCCCCGCCTTGAACGCCACAAACAGCACGCTGGGCATGGGAAATTTGCCATCAGAGGCCACTTGTGTGGCCGCCATCATGCCCAGTGTGAGCGCAGGCAGCACCACTAAGGCCAACGCGCCGCCGATGAACGGGACCACCGAGACCAGCGACACGGTGATCATGAAGATGAAAAACAGCCCCGACATGGCCAGTGGCTGACGCCAGAAGGTGCGCATGCCTTGGCGGGCCCATTTCAGGCCGGCGCTGGCGGGAACAATTTGCAGGTTCATGGTGTCAAAAGAGCTCGGAAGTGCAGACAGGGTGATGGACGCGGCCCAGCAGCACGCGTTCGAAATGGGTCGGGTCGTGCGGCGTGAGCATGGCAGCTTCGCGGGGCAAATGGTAGTCCCACAGGCGCGAAATCCAAAAACGCAAAGCCCCCGCACGCAAAAGGGCTGGCAACAATGTGCGCTCGGCCGCGCTCAAAGGGCGCGCCCGGTTGTAGGCCTGCACCAAGGCCCGGGCACGTTCTCTGACGTGGGAGCCTGTGGGCAAGTCGGTGCACCAGTCGTTCAGGCAAACCGCCAAGTCAAACAGCCAGGTGTCCACACCTGCAAAGTAAAAGTCAAAGAACCCCGTCAGCTGCTCGCCTTCGAACATGACGTTGTCGCGAAACAGGTCGGCATGCACGGGGCCCCGGGGCAGGGCGGCATAAGCTGCGCCCTGAGCGATGTGGTTTTGGTAGGCCAGTTCGCTGCGCAGCAGGCCCGACTGGGTTTGGTCCAAATAGGGCAGCACAACCGGCACGGTCTCGTTCCACCAGGGCAGACCGCGCAAATTGGGCTGGGTGCGGTGGTAGTCAGCACCGGCCAGGTGCATGCGCGCCAGCATGTCGCCCACGGCGGCGCAATGCACCACTTGGGGCCGTAGTTGGCTTTGTCCGGCCAGTTTGTTTACTACGGCAGCCGGTTTGCCGTTCACGGTGTGCAGCACATCGCCGTCGCGGTTGGCGGCCGGGTCGGGCACCGGGATGCCGCGCTCGGCCAGGTGCTTCATCAAGAACAGATAAAAGGGCAGTTGCTCGTGCGTCAGACGCTCGAACAAGGTCAGCACGTACTCACCCTGATCGGTCGACGCAAAGTAGTTGGTGTTCTCAATGCCGCCCTTGATGCCGCGCAAAGCGGTCAGCTGGCCCAGATTCAGGGCTTGCATCAGGTCGTTGGCCTGGGGTTCGGTGACTTCGGTGTATACCGCCATGATTGCAATAGGTGGCCTGAAGTGAGGCCTGTAAAGGGGCAAAGGGGAGATTGTAGGCGGGGGAGACGGGCTGATTGCACAGTCCACAAGGAAGCCGTTGGTCAGCAACGGGCCTGTATGGGCGTCATGTCTGCGTTGAAAGTGCCAGTCCCTTGCGCCATTCCGCCAGCATCGTCGCCCCGATTTTCTTGAATGCGGTGTGTTGAGCCATGTGCTGACGGGCTTCTTCGCTGGCCAGCTGCATGCCTTGAGCCACTTGGGCCAGCAGGGTCTGGGCGTGCGCTGGCGTCATGTGGCAATGGGTGCGCGCAAAGTTGATCAGGGTTTTGGCGCTGGGCCAGCGTTTGGTACCGCCCAAGGTCAGGGCCAGGATGTCGGCAGGTTTGTAGGCGGTGGTGGTCACCAGATCGTAAATCGGGGCCAGCCGGACTGCACTTTCGGCGTTGTCGTAAAGCACACCAAAATTCTTCAAATGGGCATCGCCATTTTTCAAGGCGCATGACAAAGCCAGTGCTTTGAAAAAATTTTCCAAAGCTGGGCGGACGTTTTGGGGTGAAACAAAGTCCTGGATACGCCGCGTGATGTTTTCGTAAGAGCCGTCGTATTTCTGGAGGGCGGTTTTGCCGTTGAGCACACAAAAATCCTCAAAACCCAGGTATTCGCTGTCGGTCAAGTCAAAGCGCTTGACCACCAAAAATTGTCCGCCTTGCGAGAGTTCGAACTCGGGCACTTCCAGCCCCGCATGCAGGGCCGCTCGCATGCTGAAATACTCGTTTTCTGCCAGGCGAGGGTGTTCGGGTGTCCAGGCCTTGACGATGTGTGTGGCACCCCGATGGGTCACTCGGCCGAGGTCTGCGCTGCGCACCAGCACTTTGGGCATGGCCCCAGAAATACCGGAATGGACGGCGTAGCGACTCAGCAGGCTTTCAAACAAGCCTTCTGCGCCATCGTGGGCCAGCAGGTCGTTCAGATTTTCGCTGGGTACATCGAGAGCGCTGTCACCCGGCAGGACAAAACGCAGACGGCCAATTTGGGAACGGCCAACGATTTTGAGCAAGGCCAGGGCATCGAAACGGGGGATGACTTTGCTGAACTCCAGGCGCAGTCGCTCAGCCAGAGCGCCTTCGGGCAGGTTCATGTCAAAGATGGGGTGCAGGGATTTGTTGGCCGATGCGTAGTGTTCGCGCACCACGGGCATGCTGAGCGACACGGCCATTTCTGCCGGGCAGGCGGCTTCATAAACAAAGTGGCATTTGTCCGGTTCGGACTCGGGCTTGAAAACACTGCCCACTTTTTGAGATGCCACATGAACGTCAAGCATCGCTTTGCTCTTTCATGAGTTGTTGCAAGGTGGGCCGGCGGGTTTTTTCTTGGGCCACCAGCTCCAGGCCCAGCGCGGCGCAGACAGAAAGCACTTTGCGGATGCCGATTTCAGACACGGTGCCGTTTTCTATGCCCGACACGGTGGCGCGGCTCATGCCCAAAGAAGCCGCGAGGCTGGCCTGGGTGATTTTTTTGCGTTTGCGCGTGTGGGCGATGGTTTGGCCGATGTTTTGGAGCGTCATTTTTGCATCCTATGCAGTGCATTGGTAGTTTAAATCATTTTATGCATTGCATGCAGTGCATTTTTGGGGGCGATGGTGTGTGGGGCCTGCGCCGAGGCTCAGAGGCGCTTCGCTTTGCCACATCGCCTCAGCGCAGGCCCCCCACACCATCTGAAGGTTCATCGGTGGTCACAGCGCTTCGCTTTGCCGCATCACCCTGACACAGGCCCAGCCCCCAATCCTTCTTGGTCACTTGGGTGTCAACCCGGTACACAATCGAGGGATGAGCGAAAACAACCCTGACACCACCCCTGCCACGACATCCGGCAGCATCCCCGTCAAACCCAGCTTATTGCTGGTCGACGGCTCCAGCTACCTGTACCGCGCCTTTCACGCCATGCCCGACCTGCGGGCCGTGCCAGGCGACCCGACGAGTGCCGCCACGGGCGCCATTCGAGGCATGATCAACATGATGGAGCGGCTGCGCAAGGATGTGCCCGCCGTTTATGCGGCTTGCGTGTTCGACGCCAAAGGGCCGACTTTCCGCGACGAGCTGTACCCCGAGTACAAGGCCAACCGCAGCCCCATGCCCGATGATTTGCGCTCCCAGATAGAGCCGATCCACGAGCTGGTGCGCCTGATGGGCTGGACCGTGTTGGACGTGCCGGGTGTAGAGGCCGACGACGTGATTGCCACGCTGGCCCATGTGGCCGCGCAGCAGGGCATCCAAGTCACGGTGTCGAGCGGTGACAAGGATTTGAGTCAGTTGGTCAATGAGCACATCACCATCATCGACACCATGAACGGCAAGGTGCGCGATGTGGCGGGTGTCACGGCCGAGTTTGGCGTGCCGCCTTCGCTCATGATCGACTACCAAACCCTGGTCGGCGACACGGTGGACAACGTGCCTGGCGTGGCCAAAGTGGGCCCCAAGACTGCTGCCAAATGGCTGATGGAATACGGCTCGCTCGACAAGCTGATGGAAAACGCGCAAGACATCAAGGGCGTGGCGGGCGAGAACCTGCGTCAGGCGGTGGACTGGCTGCCCAAGGGCCGCGCCCTGGTGTCCATGAAAACCGATTGCGACCTGAATGGCTGGGTGCCCGATTTGCCGTCGCTGGCCAGCTTGCACCTGCACGCGCCCGACAAAGACAAGCTGCTCAATTTTTACCAAACCTATGGCTTTAAAGGGCTGGTGCAGTCGCTGGGTGGGGCTGTGCCCGCGCCCGCTCCAAAAGCCAAAACCGCCAAGCCCAAAGACACGGGCATGGGTGACTTGTTCGGAGAGGCTTCAGCCAACGAACCAGCGTCCTTGCCCGAGTTGGACAGCGCGGCCAGCGCCGTGCAGGGCGACTTGAAATACGACACCGTGCTCGACTGGGCCGCGTTCGACACGTGGCTGGCCCGCATCGAGCAAGCGCCGCTCACGGCCGTCGACACCGAAACCACGTCTCTGGACGCCATGCGTGCCGAGATCGTGGGCATTTCGCTGAGCATCACCCCCGGCGAGGCGGCCTACATTCCGCTGGCCCACAACGGCCCCGGTGCGCCCGAGCAGCTGCCGCTGGCCGAGGTGTTGGCCAAGCTCAAGCCTTGGCTCGAAAATCCGGCTAGCCACAAGCTGGGCCAGAACATCAAATACGACCGCCATGTGTTCGCCAACCACGGCATCGAGGTGCAGGGATATGCACACGACACCATGCTGGAAAGTTACGTGCTTGAAGTGCACAAGCCGCATGGCCTCTCTAGCCTGGCTGAGCGGCATGTGGGCCGCCGGGGCGTGACTTACGAAGACCTGTGCGGCAAAGGTGCGCACCAGATCCCGTTTGCGCAGGTGGACGTGGACAAGGCGGCGCACTATTCTTGCGAAGACTCGGACCAGTGCCTGGACGTGCATTTGGCGCTGTGGCCGCAGATTGAAGCGCATGCGGGGCTCAAATATGTGTACGACTTGGAAATCGCCACCAGCGAATCGCTGTACCGCATCGAGCGCAACGGCGTGCTGATCGACGCGCCAACCTTGGCCACGCAAAGCCAGGCGCTGGGCGAGCGCATCGTGCAGCTCGAAACCGAAGCCTACGAGATCGCGGGCCAGCCCTTCAACCTGGCCAGCCCCAAGCAGTTGGGCGAGATCTTTTTTGACAAGTTGGGCCTGCCTGTCGTCAAGAAAACCGCCACCGGAGCGCGCAGCACCGACGAAGAGGTGCTGGAGAAATTGGCCGAAGACTATCCGCTGCCCGCCCGCATCCTGGAGCACCGGAGTCTTTCCAAACTCAAAGGCACTTACACCGACAAGCTGGCGCAGCTGGCCTTGCCGCGCACCGGTCGCGTGCACACGCATTACGCGCAGGCGGTGGCCGTCACGGGCCGTTTGTCGAGCAACGAGCCCAACCTGCAAAACATCCCGGTGCGCACTGCCGAAGGGCGCAAGGTGCGCGAAGCTTTTGTGGCCCCCGCGGGCTGCGTGATCGCGAGTGCCGACTACAGCCAGATTGAGCTGCGCATCATGGCGCACCTGAGCGACGACCCGGCCTTGCTCAAAGCCTTTCATGAAGGCCTGGACGTGCACAAGGCCACCGCTGCCGAGGTGTTTGGCGCCACGCCCGACACGGTGAGCAGCGAGCAACGGCGTTACGCCAAGACCATCAACTTTGGCCTGATTTACGGCATGAGCGCGTTCGGTCTGGCCAAGGCGCTCTCCATCGACAACACCGCTGCCAAGAACTACATCACCCGCTACTTCGAGCGTTTCGCCGGGGTCAAACACTACATGGACGCCACCCGCGAGCAGGCCAAGGCGCTGGGTTATGTCGAAACCGTGTTTGGCCGCCGCCTGGTGCTGCCCGAGATCAACAGCCCCAACGGCCCACGCCGCGCCGGGGCAGAACGCGCCGCCATCAACGCACCCATGCAGGGCACGGCGGCCGACCTGATCAAACTGAGCATGGTCGCGGTGCAAAAAGCGTTGGACGAACAAGGCAAGGCGTCGAAAGTCATCATGCAGGTGCACGATGAATTGGTGTTCGAGGTCCCAGAGTCAGAAGTGGAATGGGTGCGCACCGAGGTGCCGCGCATCATGGCCGCTGTGGCCGACCTGAAGGTGCCGCTGCTCGCCGAAGTGGGCTTTGGCCCTAACTGGGAACAGGCGCACTGAGGCTGCTCGTTTAACGCTTGACATCGTTGGGCGAGCGACCAGGCACGCCAGCATCCGTCACTGCGAGGAGCTGGCGACGCGGCAGTCCAGGGGTGAGACGGGTTGGGTTGGCGGTGGTCGAATAACCTGTTGCGAATGGATGGCCACGCTTCGCTCGCCATGACAGGGGGTGAAAGACACCGCTGTAGAAAGCAGCGAGCCCTCGGCAGTGAACAGTGAACAGTGAACAGTGAACAGTGAACCCCCAGCATCCGTCACTGCGAGGAGCTTGCGACGCGGCAGTCCAGGGTCATGCAGACCAAGGCGCATGCTTGTGCATGATGGCCTGAAACAGATCTGAAGCTTCAAATTTGGCTAGCCAAGACGCCAATGCAGGCCACGGCTGTGCTGCAAACCAGGTCGGGTCGGTGTGGGCGTATTGCCGCACAAAGGGGGCCATGGCCGCATCGGCCAGGCCGAAGTGCTCGCCAGCCAAAAAAGGCTGTGCCCGCAGCCGCGCATCCAGCGAATGCAACCAAACTGCAGCCTCATCGCGGTCGGCCGCGCCGCTGTCCAAGCCGGACCGATTCGGGTATTTGTAGCGGTCCAGTTGCTGCTTGAAAGGCCCGTCGTTGTGCGCGATCAGGGCCAGCGCATCGGCCATGCCAGCATCTGACGCAGGCAGCCAGCCCAGCGGGTCGCGCTGGCGCAGGGCCCACAGCATGATGTCCAGGCTCTGCTCCAGTACGCGGCCATCCGCAGCCCCGCGCAGCCACAGCACCGGCACTGTGCCTTTGGGTGACAGGGACAACATGTGAGCGGGTTTTTTTTTCAGTACCACTTCGCGGTGTTCGTAAACCATGCTGCTGACGTGCAGGGCCAGCCGGGCCCGCATGGCATAGGGGCAGCGGCGAAACGAATACAAAACAGGCTGGGCGGATTCGGACATGGCGGCAGTGTAATTGCCTGATTCAAGCGCCCACGACACACCAGGGCGACCCGTCCCAGCCGCCCATTGCCACTTTTGTGCAAGCCCGGAGCAACTGTGCCAAGATAAAGGCCTTTTTATTGGACGACCGAGGAGACATCCCTTGAACCAGAACCTGATTGAAGACACGCAAGCCCTGCTGGGTGGGCGCCTGGGTGATGCCGGGGCCACCCGCCGCGTGGCACTGAAAGCCGCTTTGGGTGTGGGTTACGCCGCAGCCGCCATGCCCATCATGGCGCAGACCGCCATCAAAACCCCCGTCACGGGTTTGGTGACTGGTGAAGTAACCATCGACGTGAATGGTTTCAAGATGCCCGTCTACCGCAGCGCACCGGCGGGCAAGACCGGTTTGCCGGTGGTGCTGGTGATCTCCGAGATTTTTGGCGTGCACGAGTACATCGCCGACGTCACCCGCCGCCTGGCCCAAGCCGGTTACTTGGCCATCGCTCCCGAGCTGTTTGTGCGTCAGGGTGACCCCAACGAATACGGTGAAATCGCCAAGCTGCAAGCTGAAATCATTTCTAAAGTGCCCGATGCGCAAGTCATGGGTGACCTGGACGCCTGCGTGGCCTGGGCTGCAGCCCATGGTGGCAACACCGACAAGCTGGCCATCACCGGCTTTTGCTGGGGCGGGCGAATCACCTGGTTGTATGCGGCGCACCAGCCCAAGCTCAAGGCCGGTGTGGCGTGGTACGGCCGACTGGTGGGCAATGCCACAGCGCAAACGCCCGTGCACCCGCTGGCCTTGGCGGGCAGCCTCAAGGCTCCGGTGCTGGGTTTGTACGGAGCAGCCGACACCGGCATCCCCCTTGACACGTTGGATAAGATGAAAGAAGCCTTGGCGCAAGGGCCTGCAGCGGCCAAAGCCAGTGAGTTTGTGGTTTATCCTGAGGCTCCGCACGCGTTTCATGCCGATTACCGTGGCAGCTACCGCAAGGGGCCCGCCGAAGACGGCTGGCAACGTTTGCTGGCCTGGCTCAAACGCCAGGGTGTGGCCTGAGTTTTTAAATGGCAACAAGCGTCTTTCGGGGCGTGAGCGCTTAAAAAAACCGCCCTTAGGGGCGAGAACTTTGAAAACCGCCCTTTGGGGCGGTTTGTTTTGGAGTGCCAAGCACTTCATGGATGCAAGATGACTTTATTGGCGATTTTGGTGGGCACTTTGGTGGCAGGCATCGGCAGCGTCTGGCTGGCCGCGTGGCTGAGTTTTGGCGTGCTCAGCCGCTACACCCAGCACATGCTCAGCCTGGCCGCCGGGGCCTTGTTGGCCACGGCGTTTTTGCACTTGCTGCCCGAGGCCTTTGAAAGTGAGGCCGGGGCCCACGCCTTGTTCATGACTTTGCTGATCGGCCTGGTGTTTTTCTTTTTGCTTGACAAGGCTGAGCTGTGGCACCACGGGCACGAACATGGCCATGATCACAACCATCATGCCCATGGCCATCACGGCCACGTGCATGGTGAAGAGCAGGCCTCAGGCCATGGTCGCGAAGCGCACGGCCACCTACAGGCTCACCATGCCGAAGAGAAAGTGCGCGGCCAATGGGCCGTGCTCGCGGGCGACAGCGTGCATTGCTTTGGCGACGGCATCCTGATTGCCTCGGCCTTCATCGCCGACATGCGCCTGGGCGTGATCGCCGCGCTGGCCGTGTTGGCGCACGAGGTGCCTCACCACATGGGCGACTTGGCCGTGTTGCGCCAAGGCAGCAGCAGCCGCCAGGCGGCCATCGTCAAAGTGTCGATGGCCGGGGCCATTACCGCTTTGGGCGGGGCGGTGGGCTATGTGCTGGTCGACGCCCTGCACGACTGGCTGCCGTATTTCCTGGTGGTGGCCAGCAGCAGCTTTGTCTATGTGGCCTTGGCCGATTTGATCCCGCAGCTGCAAAAGCGCCTGTCCGCACGCGAGACCGCTTCGCAGATTCTGTGGCTAGGCGTGGGCATGGGCATGGTGGTGCTGGTCAGCGCTCTGGCAGGGCACCAGCACTGAGTTGCGCGTTCAGCCCTTGGCGCAGGGCAGGCCCGGCGTACGGCACCACTCGCTCCAGCTGCCGGCATACAGCGCAGTGGGGCCAAAACCGGCCAACTCCATCGCCATCAAATTGGGCACAGCCGTGACGCCAGATCCGCAGTGGTGCACCACGCTGCTGGCCGGGCGGCCGGCGAGCACCTGGCCCCATTCGGCTTTGAGCAACTCAGGGCTTTTGAATCGGCCGTCTTCGGTGAAGTTCTCGGTAAAAGGCCGGTTGAGAGCGCCTGGAATGTGGCCTGCTACCGGGTCCAGTGGCTCCACTTCGCCCCGATAACGGGCCCCGGCACGGGCGTCGACCACGGTTTGAGTGGTTTGGCCCAAGGCGGCCGAGACGGCATCGGTCAGCACCAGTTGACGCAATGGTGTTTTCAATTCAAATGACGACGGCGCAGGAGGTGTGAAGGGACCCGAGTCGGTGGCCTCACCCGCGTCCTTCCAGGCCTGCAAGCCGCCGTCCAGCACGGCCACGGCCTCATGCCCCAACCATTTCAGCATCCACCACAAACGACCGCAGTACATGCTTTTATTTCGGTCATAAACCACGATCTGCATGCCGTTGTGTACCCCCAGAGTGCCCAGCCACCGGGCCACGGCTTCGCGCTGGGGCAGGGGATGGCGACCGCCGTTCACGGCCTGCCCCACCTCGTGCGTGCTCAGGTTCTTGTCCAGGTCTGCAGGAAGGGCGCCCGCGATGCGTTCGTCTGAAAAAAAACCACCCGCCAGCTCGGGTTTCATCAGGTCAAAACTGCAGTCAAACACGGCGCAGGGGGAGCCTTGCGCCCGCAGGGTTTGCAATTGGGGGGAATTGATCAGCAAGTTGTACATGGTGAGTCTCCAAGTTTCAGTGGTCTTCAGCGGGGGCGCTGGGCAGGGCACGGCTGCGCAGCACGGTGGAGGCGATGCCGCTGGCCATGATGAGGGCCATGCCCAACCAGCCCATGAGCGGGATGTGGTCGCCAAACAGGACCAGGCCAAACAAGGCACCGAAGACGATGCCCGAATACTGCAGGTTGGCTACCACCAGGGTCGAGCCCCGGCTGTAAGCGTTGGTCATGCACAACTGGCCCAGCGCGGCCAGCACGCCAATGGGCAGCAACCACAGCACGCTGGGCCACACCCAGGGACTCATGCCCGTGACCAGCATCAGCGCGGCGCCGACCACGGCGGTGCCGACGGAGAAATAAAACACCGTGCGGGCTTCGGGTTCGTTCAGACGTCCCAAAGCGGCCACCTGCATGTAAGCCAAAGCCGCGATCAGGCCCGAGAGCAGGCCGACGATGCCGGCAAACAACTGGTCTTGATCGATGGTAGGGCGCAGCAACAAGATGACACCCCCAAAACCTGCGATCACCGTCAGCACGATGGGCCCTTGCCGTGTCGCGTCTTGCAGTTTGCCCATGACCAAAGTGCCGCCCACCAGAAATACCGCCACCCAGATGCTGCTCATGTAATTGAGTGTCATGGCGGTGGCCAGCGGCAGGTGGGCAATGGCATAAAACCAGGCGGCCAGTGAAGTGACACCCACCACCGAACGCCAGACATGCATCATGGGAATCGGCGTGCGCAAAGTCACCCCCTTGACCCGGCAGAGGGTGGCCATGAACACCACACCAATCAGGCCGCGAAAAAAAACCAGCTCAGAGGTCTGGAAGTGGGTCGATGCAAATTTGACGCAAACTCCCATCATCGAAAAGAACAAGGCTGCCAGGATCATCCAGGAGGCTTGCATCGTTGCCTTCGGTTCAGCGGGCGCTCATCTGGCGGCGGTACCACTCATGGAAGTGCTGCATGCCGTCTTCCATGGGGCTTTGGTAGGGGCCCACTTCGTTGTCGCCGCGTGCCATCAGCGCTTTGCGCCCTGCGTCCATGCGCTCGGCAATTTCGTCGTCCTCGATGCAGGTTTCCATGTAAGCCGCCTGCTGGGCTTCGACGAATTCGCGTTCGAAGGCGACGATCTCTTCGGGGTAGTAGAACTCGACCATGTTGAGCGTCTTGGTCGGGCTGATGGGGTGCAAGGTCGACACTGTGAGCACATGTGGGTACCACTCGACCATGATGTGCGGGTAATACGTCAGCCAGATGGCGCCGCGCTCGGGCAGTTGGCCGTTGCGGTATTTCAGCAGCACCTCGTGCCATTTTTTGTAGGTGTCCGAGCCGGGTTTGCCAAAGCCGCCCGACACGCCCACGGTTTGCACCGAATAGTGCTCCTTGAACTCCCAGCTCAGGTCATCGCAAGTGACGAACTGGCCCAGCCCCGGATGGAAGGGGCCGACGTGGTAGTCCTCCAGATACACCTCGATGAAGGTCTTCCAGTTGTAGTTGCACTCGTGCAGCTCAACCCGGTCGAGGGCATAGCCATCAAAACTCAGCTGTGAGCGTGGTCCCATGTTTGCCAGATCAGCGGCGATGTCGCGGCCGTTGTCCTCGAACAGCAGGCCGTTCCATTCCTGCAACTTGTAGTTGTTCAGGTTCAGGCAAGGGTCTCGGTCAAAGTGCGGCGCGCCCAGCAATTGGCCGCTAGGCGAATACGTCCAGCGGTGGAGCGGGCAAACGATGTTGCCGCCTGCGCTGCCTTTTTGCTGGGTGTTCAGGTTGCCCCGGCCGCTCAGCATCACGGCTTGGCGGTGGCGGCAGACATTCGAGACCAGCTCGACCCCGCCTTGGGCGTTGCGCACCAAGGCACGGCCTTCGGCCTCGTGGGGCAGGGCGTAATAGTCCCCCGGTTGGGGTACTGACAACTGGTGGCCCACATAGCGAGGGCCTTGCCGGAAGAGCTTGTTCAATTCGCGCTGAAACAGCGCTTCTTCGAAATAAGTGGAAACTGGTAGTTGGCTTGCGGCCTGCTGCAGTTGAAGACTTAAATCAGACATGGGTGACCTGACCTAGAGACTCCCCCTATGAAGGGGCAGGAACAAAGCGCTGAATTTATGGAAAACAGCGCAAAAAAATGACAGGAATTTCTGTCGCGGGGTTGTCATTCTAACCCCGTGGAATGCCGATAGAGGTTGAAAAGGCCAATCCAATGGAAAGCCTGCGCTCGATGCTGAGCCAAAGCGAAGGGCGCAACAACCTGCTGTTGGTGGATTGGACGGACCAACCGTCAGCCAAGCCCAGTCTTAAAGCCTAAAATCGTTCTTTTTCCCGGAAGATCCCATGCCCAAGGCCGTTCAACCTGACCTCGCCGATGCCGTTGCGGCGGATGCGCCTGCCACTTACGAATCGGCTTTGTCAGAGCTGGAAACCTTGGTGGGGCAGCTCGAATCGGGGCAAATGCCTTTGGACCAGCTTTTGACGGGGTACCAGCGCGGCGCTGTATTGCTCGCCTTTTGCCGTGACAAGCTCAAAGCCGTCGAAGACCAAATCCAGGTGTTGGACGGTGGACAACTCAAACCTTGGAGTGGCGCATGAGCCCGTTGGACCTCAAAGCATGGATGCAGCCGCACCTCGAGCGTGTTGAGCACGCCTTGTCAGAAGGCATTAAGGCCCAGTCGCCCGCCGCTTTGGGCGAGGCCATGCGCTATGCCGTGTTGGACGGCGGCAAGCGATTGCGGCCCTTGCTGGTGCTGGCCACAGCCGAGGCGGTGGGCGATGCTTCAAGCGGCTCGGCCGCGCTTCATGCTGCTTCCGCCATCGAATTGATCCACGCGTATTCGTTGGTGCACGACGACATGCCCTGCATGGACAACGATGTTTTGCGTCGCGGCAAACCCACAGTGCATGTGCAGTTTGGCGAGGCGCAAGCCCTGCTGGCGGGTGACGCTTTGCAGACCTTGGCTTTTGAAATGCTGACCCCCCAAGATGCCAGCGTGAGCGCTGCGCAACAGGCGGCCTGCGTGGGCTTGCTGGCCCGGGCCTCGGGCTACCAAGGCATGGCCGGGGGCCAAGCGATTGACCTGGCCAGTGTGGGCCAGCGCTTGACGGAGGAGCAATTGCGCCAGATGCACCGCCTCAAAACTGGGGCGCTGCTTTTGTGCAGCGTGCAGATGGGCGCGGCCTGCGTGCCGGGAGCGTCGGCCCCAGTGCAAGCGGCGCTCCAGCGCTTTGGCGAGGCCCTGGGCCTGGCCTTTCAGGTGGTGGACGATGTGCTGGACGTGACCGCCGATTCGGCCACGCTGGGCAAAACGGCGGGCAAAGACGAAGCCGCTGACAAACCGACCTATGTGGCCCTGATGGGGCTGGATGCGGCCAAGGCCTATGCCGATACGCTGGCCGCTGAGGCCATGCAGGCCTTGGCCGATACCGGATTGCCCGAGGCCCGTTTGGCCGCTTTGCGCGCCTTGACCGCCATGGTGGTAGAAAGAAACAACTGACATGACCGATTTGCTCAAGAATATCGACCAACCTGCAGACTTGCGCCGCCTGCAGCGCACCGACTTGCCCCAATTGGCCGAAGAGTTGCGCCACTGCGTGCTCGACAACGTGTCCAAAACCGGTGGGCACCTGAGCTCCAATTTGGGCACGGTCGAGCTCACGGTGGCCTTGCACTATGTCTTCAACACCCCCGAAGACCGCATTGTCTGGGACGTGGGCCACCAGACCTATCCGCACAAAATCCTCACGGGTCGGCGCGACCGCATGCCCACGCTGCGTCAGTTTGGCGGCTTGTCAGGCTTTCCGCGCCGCGACGAGAGCGAGTACGACACCTTTGGCACCGCGCACTCGTCCACCAGCATTTCGGCCGCTTTGGGCATGGCCGTGGCCGCGCGCCAAAAAGGTGAGTCGCGCCACTCGATCGCGGTGATTGGCGACGGGGCCATGACCGCCGGCATGGCCTTTGAGGCGCTGAACAACGCAGGCGTGGAAGAGTGCAAGCTGCTGGTGATCCTGAACGACAACGACATGTCGATCAGCCCACCCGTGGGCGCGCTCAACCGCTATTTGGCCCAACTGATGAGCGGGCGTTTTTACTCGGCGGCCAAAGCGGGTGCCAAGAATGTGCTGAAAAACGCACCGCCCCTTTTTGAGCTGGCCAAGCGCCTGGAAGAAACCGCCAAAGGCATGGTTGTGCCCGCCACTTTGTTCGAAAAATTCGGTTTCAACTACATCGGCCCGATCGACGGACACGACCTGGAATCGCTGATCCCGACGCTGGAAAACATCAAAAACCTGGACGGCCCGCAGTTTTTGCATGTGGTCACCAAAAAAGGCCAGGGCTATGAAAAGGCCGAAGCCGACCCGGTGGCCTACCACGGCCCCGGCAAGTTCGACCCGAATGTGGGCCTGGTGCCCGCCGCCACACCCGCCAAAACCACTTTCACCCAGGTGTTTGGCCAATGGCTGTGCGACATGGCTGAGAAAGACATGCGCCTGGTCGGCATCACGCCCGCCATGCGCGAGGGCTCGGGCATGGTGGCTTTTCACCAGCGCTTTCCCAAGCGTTATTACGACGTGGGCATTGCCGAGCAGCATGCCGTGACCTTTGCCGCGGGCATGGCCTGCGAGGGCCTCAAGCCCGTGGTGGCGATTTATTCCACCTTTTTGCAACGCGGCTACGACCAGCTGATCCACGATGTGGCCTTGCAAAACCTGCCGGTGGTGTTTGCACTGGACCGCGCGGGTCTGGTGGGCGCCGACGGTGCCACCCACGCGGGGGCTTACGACATTGCCTACATCCGCTGCATTCCCAACATGAGCCTGGCTTGCCCGGCCGATGAGCGCGAATGCCGCCAGCTGCTGAGCACCGCTTACGCCCAAAACCACCCGGTGGCGGTGCGTTACCCCCGTGGCGCGGGCGTGGGCACCGATCCCGGGCGCGATTTGGACACCTTGCCCTTTGGCAAGGGCGAAGTGCGCCGCCAAGGCGAGAAGCTGGCCATTTTGGCCTTTGGCACCTTGTTGGCCTCGGCCTTGCAAGCGGCTGAAAAGCTCAATGCCACGGTGGTCAACATGCGCTGGGTCAAGCCGTTGGATGTGGACTTGTTGGCGCAAATTGCGCAAACCCATGAACGCCTGGTGACGGTGGAAGAGGGCTGCATCATGGGCGGTGCGGGCAGCGCGGTGGGCGAAGCCTTGCAGCAGCTGAACCTGCAGCGCTCGGTGTTGCAGCTGGGCTTGCCCGATGTGTTCATTGAGCATGGCGACCCGGCCAAATTGCTCGCCTTGCAAGGGCTGGATGCGGCGGGCATCGAGGCGGCTATTCGACAGCGTTGGGATCTTTGACGAGTTTTCAGAGGGGCTTTGAAATATCTTCACGAAATTGTCGGTATTGCGATAACCCTTTCAATTTAATGATTTAAAAAAGGGTAAACCCCCACCTTCAGGGGCTGGTTCGCTTTCTACAATACGGCCTGCTAGGTCAAGCCACCCTGAAAATGGGTTTCAGTCATTTCACAAGGAGTTTTCCCTATGGATCGTCGTTCCATTATCAAAAACACTGGCATTGCCGGTATTTTGGCCGCAGGTGCTGCACCTGCCGTTCACGCTCAGGCTGCTTTGCGCTGGCGTCTGACTTCCAGCTTCCCCAAGGCGCTGGACACCTTGTTTGGTGTGAACGATGTGTTCGCTGCCAAGGTCAAGGAAATGACCGGTGGCAAGTTCGAGATTACCACCCACGCCGCTGGTGAATTGGTGCCCGCTTTTGGCACCATCGATGCCACCAAGGACGGCACCGTGGAAATGTCCAACACCGCGCCTTATTACTACTTTGGCAAGGACGAAGTGTTTGCTTTGGGTTGTGCTATTCCATTCGGTCTGAACAGCCGTCAGATGACGGCCTGGATGCACCACGGCAACGGCATGAAGTTGATGCGCGAGCATTACAACAATTACAACATCGTCAACTTCGTGATGGGCAACACAGGCGCCCAAATGGGCGGTTGGTTCCGCAAGCCCATCAAGTCGCTGGCCGACTTCAAGGGCACCAAATTCCGCGTGGGCGGCTTCGCAGGCAAAGTGGTTGAGCGCATCGGTGGCGTGCCACAAAACATTCCTGGCGGCGAGATTTACCAAGCGTTGGAAAAAGGCACGATCGATGCGGCCGAGTGGGTGGGTCCTTACGATGACCTGAAGCTGGGCTTCTACAAAGTGGCCAAGAACTACGCCTACCCAGGTTGGTGGGAAGGCGGTCCTCAGTTGGACCTGCACATCAACAAAAAAGCTTACGAGAGTTTGTCCAGCGAGTACAAGGCGATCATCGAGGCGGCTTCCAGTTTTGCAGCAACCGACATGCAAGCCCGTTATGACGCACGCAATGCAGCAGCGCTCAAGACCTTGGTCGCTGGTGGTGCCAAGCTGTTCCCTTTCCCCAAGGATTTGATGGACGCGGCCTTCAAAGAGTCCATGGCCCTTTACGAAGAAATCGGCACAAAGAACCCAGGTTGGAAAAAAGTATACGGTGACTACTCGGCCTTCCGCAAGGAAGCCAACCAGTGGTTCCGTTTCACCGAAGCGCGCTTCGACAGCTACATGCAATCGGCCAAGCTGTAATTCAGGCCCGCATGCATGCACCACAAAAGGCCCTTCGGGGCCTTTTGTTTTGGCCGAGCCAGCTCGGTGCTTGGCTATAGGGCAAACTTCAAGCCATGCAGCACATCGATCTCTCGTACCAATGGACCCAGCCGGGCCATGAAACGGCGCGCAATCGCCAAAGCCCTTTGCGCAACCCCTTGATGGACCTTTTAGAAGCCGTGCGCCAAGCCGGCTCGATTGCGGCTGCGGCAAAAAGTCTGGGCTTGTCTTACCGCCATGTCTGGGGCGAACTCAAACGTTGGGAGCAATCCTTGGGCCAGCCCCTGATCGTGTGGGAAAAGGGGCAGGCCGCCCGCTTGAGCGGTTTCGCCGACAAACTGCTCTGGGCAGAGCGCCAAGCCCAAGCCCGCTTGGCCCCCCAAATCAGCGCCTTGCAGGCCGAGCTCGAAAAAACCTTTGCGGTGGCCTTTGACCCTTCGCACCAAGCGCTGGCCATCTATGCCAGTCATGACGATGCCTTGGTCATGCTGCGCGAAGAAGCCGCAGCCCAGTCTTTGCATCTGGACTTGCGTTTTTGTGGCAGCGTCGACGCCATCCGCGCCCTGAACGAGGGGCGCTGCCATGTGGCAGGCTTTCATGCGCCGTGGCAACCCGATGCAGACTCTCTGGTTGCCCGCACTTACAAGCCCTTGCTCAAACCCGGGCAGCACAAGCTGATTGGGTTTGCCACGCGCGAGCAAGGCTTGATGGTTGCGCCAGGCAATCCCTTGCATTTGCACGGTTTGCTGGATGTATTCAACGCTGGCGTGCGGTATGTGAATCGCGGCCCCGGCACCGGCACACGCTTGTTGTTGGACCAGTGCCTGCAGGTTCTGGGCCTGCAGGCATCGGACCTGAAGGGTTATGCGCACGAAGAAAATTCGCACACTGCTGTAGCTGCCTGCATTGCAGCGGGTCAGGCTGACGCAGGTTTGGGCATCGCCAGTGCGGCTCAGGTGCACGGACTTGATTTTGTGCCTTTGTACCCGGAGCGTTATTGGTTGGTGTGCCTGGCCTCGGCCTTGGACAGCGAACCCGTGCGGCAATTGCGCGCTTTGCTCAGCGAGTCGGCTTGGCAGCAACGTTTGCAAGCGATGGCCGGATACACCACCACCGCCGATGCGGGTCAGGTGCAGTCCTTGCGCAGCATACTGCCTTGGTGGCAATTCAGAGCGGCGCGCGTCCCCCTTGGGGTTAACCCTTGATTTTTGCAGATGTGAAATGTGCTCATGGCGCCCGTCAAAAATATCAACCCAAGCATTTGGTGTGAATGCGCTGTGGCCGGTTAACGCAGACTTACAATCGCACCTGATTTTCTGGAGGACAACATGTCTTTTTTCTTGTTGATTTCGCGGGGCATAGACCGTTTGAATCAAAGCGTGGGACTTTTCACCACCTGGTTGATTCTGGCCACGACCTTGATCAGTGCGGGCAACGCCATTGTGCGCAAGGCTTTTGATTCGAGCTCTAACGCCTTGCTGGAAATCCAGTGGTACCTGTTCGCCGCTGTGTTTTTGTTGGGTGCCGGTTACGGCCTGCTCAAAAACTCGCATGTGCGCATCGATTTCATCTCGTCCATGCTGAGCCCGCGTACACGCAACTGGATTGACGTGGGCGGCATCTTGCTGGCCTTATTCCCTTTTTGTTTCATTTGCATTTACCTGTCCTGGCCGCTGTTCATGCAGGCGTACACCACCGGTGAAATGTCCTCCAACGCGGGCGGCCTGATCCGTTGGCCTGTGTATGCGCTGGTGCCTGCGGGCTTTGCATTGCTCATGCTGCAAGGTGTGTCGGAACTGATCAAACGCTTGGCCTTTTTGTGGGGGCAGGGCGAAGACGTTTTGTCTTCTGAAGAGGCCATGTCGGATGAGCAAAAAGAATTGATTGCACTGGAAAAACTGGCGCAAGAACAAGTTCAGGGGGCACGTTGATGGAAGCGACTTTTCTGGCACAAAACTTTGTGCCCATCATGTTTGGCGGCCTGTTTGTGCTGCTGCTGACGGGTTTTCCAGTGGCCTTTGCCCTTGCCGCTTGTGGTCTGGGTTTTGGCTACATCGGCATGGAGGCAGGGTTGTTTCCGCCTTCGCTGTTCCAAGCTTTGCCCTTGCGAATTTTCGGCATCATGCAAAACGACACTTTGCTGGCCATTCCGTTTTTCACCTTCATGGGCATCATCTTGCAGAAATCCGGTATGGCCGAGGACCTGCTGGAAACCGTGGGCCAGGTCTTTGGTCCGGTACGTGGTGGTGTGGCCATTGCGGTGATTTTGGTGGGGGCCTTGTTGGCTGCGACCACGGGGGTGGTGGCTGCTGCCGTCATTTCCATGGGCCTGATCTCTTTGCCCATCATGTTGCGCTACGGTTACAGCCGGGTGATCGCTACAGGGGCCATCACCGCGTCCGGCACTTTGGCGCAGGCCATTCCGCCGTCTTTGGTGTTGATCGTGCTGGCCGACCAGTTGGGCCGTTCGGTGGGCGACATGTATGCCGGCGCTTTGGTGCCCGGTTTGTTGCTGGTTAGCATGTATGTGCTGTTCATTGTGGCCGTGGCGATTTTCAAGCCCGCCATGGTGCCTGCATTGCCCCCGGAAGCGCGCATCTACCGTGAAGACAATGGCAAATCGGGCCATGTGTCTCTGATGTTCTTGTTGATTTTGTGCGCGGTCGTCGGCTTTGCCTGGGCTTCGGTACACGACAGCATCATGATGGCCTGGCTGGAACGCACACAAGCAGCGCCGTCTGACGAGGTGGTCATCATGTCGATGACGGTCTCTTCTTTGGTGGCTTTGTCTCTGGCCATCTTCAACCGTGTCACGCGCATGGGCTTGTTGTCCAAATTGGCCGAGCAGGTGACCTTTGTTCTGATGCCGCCACTGATTTTGATCTTCCTGGTTCTGGGAACCATCTTTCTGGGTGTGGCCACGCCCACCGAAGGCGGTGCCATGGGGGCTTTGGGTGCCTTGATTTTGGCCATTGGCAAGCGCCGTTTGAGCATGCCTTTGATGAACCAGGCGCTGGAAAACACGGCCAAGCTGGCGTCTTTTGTGCTGTTCATCCTGATCGGCTCCACCGTGTTCAGCTTCACCTTCAATGCGGCCGATGGCCACATTTGGGTGGAGCATCTGTTTGTCGACATGCCGGGTGGTGCGATCGGCTTCTTGATCGTGGTGAACATCCTGATTTTCATCTTGGGCATGTTCATCGACTTCTTTGAGATCGCTTTCATCGTGATCCCGATACTGGCCCCTGTGGCCGAGAAGATCTTGCCTGGACTGGTGCCTGGCATGACGGCAGACCAGGCCATGATCTGGTTCGGGGTGATCGTGGCGATGAACCTGCAGACCTCGTTCCTGACGCCGCCCTTTGGTTTTGCCTTGTTCTATTTGCGCAGCGTCGCGCCCAAGAACGATTACAAAGACCGCATCACCGGCGAGAACATCAAGGCCGTCAAGACCACCGAGATTTACAAAGGCTCGATCGCTTTCATCGTGCTGCAATTGATCATGGTGGCGTCCATCATCATGGTGCCGTCTTTGGTCACCGGTGGCCTGCAAGAGGGTGTCAAAGTGGACGCCGATGCAGCCCTCGAGCAGATGTTGGAGAGCGAAAGCAAGTCCCAGGACGAGCAGGCGGATGACCTCAAGCCTGAAGGCGACGAGGCGCAAGAGGACGACCCCGCCAAAGCCCTCGAAGCCGACATGAAGGCTGACAAGAAGTAAGCTGGGGGTTCTTTCTTTCATTTACAAAAAAGCCCGGTTCGCCGGGCTTTTTTGTGGGCGACTGAACCGTCCTGTCAATTGCCTACGAGGGTTGGGGCTCGACCTATGCAAACTTGTTCATAGTGGACACCCCTCATACCTTGCGGGGGGCTTGTCCCTTAGCATCCAAAGCGCTGTATGAACACCTTCTCCGACAGCGTCCTGACGGCGCTGAACCTCGTCACTTCTTTCGATCCCGCCCTGTGGGTGGTCGTCACCCGGTCTTTGGCCGTCAGTGCCACGGCTTGCCTGCTGGCCTATGGCGTGGGCGTGGCGCTGGGGGCCTGGTTGGCGGTGGCACGGTTTCGCGGTCGCGGCCTTGTTTTAGTAGGCCTGAACACTTTGCTGGCGCTGCCCTCCGTGGTGGTGGGCCTGGTGGTGTATTTGCTGTTGTCGCGCACTGGGCCTTTGGGCTTTTTGGGCTGGATGTTCAGCTTTCAGGCGATGGTGCTGGCCCAGTTCATTTTGGTGGTGCCGGTGGTCACGGCGCTCACGCGCCAGGTGGTCGAAGACGTGGAGCGCCAGCACGGCGAGCAATGGGCCTCTTTGGGCGCGGGCCCTTGGCTGCGCAGCTTGCTGTTGGCTTGGGACGAACGCCTGGCTTTGCTGACCATTGCCGTCACAGCCTTTGGCCGCGCCATCTCGGAAGTGGGCGCGGTAATGATCGTGGGCGGCAACATCGACGGCTTCACCCGGGTCATGACCACCGCCATTGCCTTGGAAACCAGCAAGGGCGATTTGCCGCTGGCGCTGGGGCTGGGCATGGTGTTGCTTGCGGTGGTGTTGCTGCTCAACGCCTTGGTGGCGGGCCTTCGGCGTTGGGGCGAGTCACGCCATGCGCGGCCAGCTGCGGCCGATGGTCTGGTGGGTGCGCAGCCATGAGCGCCATGCAGATCATGCTGGAGGCGGTGAGTGTCCAGCTGGGGGCGCAACAGGCCTTGAAGGGTGTGAGCTTGTGCATTGCGACGGGTGAACGCGTAGCGCTGGTGGGGGCCAATGGCTCGGGCAAAAGCACTTTGCTGCGCACACTGCATGGTTTGGTGCCGCCCACACAAGGGCAGGTGACTCCAGCGCCGGGTGTGCGCCAAGCCATGCTGTTCCAAAGGCCGCACATGCTGCGCCTGTCGGCCTTGAACAATGTGGCGCTGGGGGTGTGGCTGGACCGTTCTCTGGCATTGAATTGGCGCGCCTCGAAGGCCTTGGCCCTGCAGGCTTTGCAACGTGTGGGCTTGTTGGCGGTGGCGGGGCAAAGTGCTCGCCAGTTGTCGGGTGGGCAGCAGCAACGCCTGGCCATGGCCCGTGCTTGGGTTCGCCAGCCTGATGTGTTGCTGCTGGATGAACCCACGGCCAGCCTGGACCCGCACGCCAAGCGCGAGGTGGAGGCTCTGATGGCCGACTTTGCCGCAGGCCCATCGCCCGATCAGCCGCTGACCTTGGTCTGGGCCAGCCACAACCTGGGGCAGGTCAAGCGCCTGGCCACCCGCGTGATTTATTTGGAGTTCGGTCGCATCTTGGCCGACCTGCCTGTTTCTGATTTTTTCAACCCCGTTCTGCTGGCTGAGCTCAGCCCTGCAGCCCATGCTTTTGTTCAAGGAGAACTTTCATGACTTTTAAAACTTCCATGACCCGTCGCGCCATTTTGTGCGCCGTTTTGGCCACCACCTCGGTGTGGGCGCAGGCCCAATCAATCGTGATGTCGTCGACCACATCGACCGAGCAATCGGGCTTGTTCGCGCACTTGTTGCCTGCCTTTAAAAAGGTCAGTGGGCTCGATGTGAAAGTGGTGGCCTTGGGTACAGGCCAAGCGCTGGACATGGCGCGCCGAGGTGACGCCGATGTGGTGTTTGTGCACGACAAGGTGGCTGAAGACAAATTTGTGGCCGATGGCTTTGGCATCAAGCGCTTGCCCGTGATGTACAACGACTTTGTGCTGATTGGCCCCAAAGCTGACCCGGCAGGCACCAAAGGCAAAGACATTGTGGCGGCCTTGGCCAAGTTGTCTTCAGGCAACGCGGCGTTTATCTCGCGCGGTGACAAGAGCGGCACCCATGCGGCCGAATTGCGCTTTTGGAAAATGGCCAATCTGGCGGACAAAAAAGGCAGCGGCTACAAGGAATGTGGTTGCGGCATGGGTCCAGCTTTGAACATCGCAGCGTCTTCAGGCGGCTATGTGCTGGCCGACCGCGCCACCTGGCTCAATTTCAAGAACCGCGCCGATCTGGCCATTTTGGTGGAGGGCGACAACCGCTTGTTCAACCAGTATGGCGTGATGGTGGTCAACCCCGCCAAACATGCGCACGTCAAACAAGCCGATGCGCAAAAGTTTGTCGACTGGATCACTTCAGCCGCAGGGCAGGGCGTGATTGCCGATTACAAAATTGGTGGCGAGCAGTTGTTCTTCCCGAACGCGGGGAAGTGAACTCAGGCTGGATCAGCTTTTGGGCAAGCCGAGTTTGCGGTAAACCGTGGCACGGCTGATGCCCAAGCTGCGGGCAGCTTCGGCCACGTTACCGCGCGCCTGGTTCACCGCCTCGCGGATCATCTCTGTTTGCACATCCTTGAGCGGTTTGGGCGCGCTGTCTTGGGCAGGCCTTGGCGCTGTGGGCTGAGTTGCCGACTGGCCTGGCTGCAAGACCTGGGTTTGCAGGCGCAGGCCTGACCACAGCGGCAGTTCCTGGGTGCCACTCTGGCGGCTGGCCGCATCGAACAGACTTTCCCAAGACGAGGCAAAAACATCGCTGGCGTGCAGCGTCTGGCCGTGTGTGTCCGGCGACAAGGACAGCATTTGCCGTGCGGTCGGGTTGGCCCCCACGATGTGCCCATCTCTGTCCAGCGTGAGCAAGCCGTCGCTGTCGTCACCCGGTTGGTTGCCGGGCCAGTTCAGGCGCAGCACCAGGGCATGCGCGGTGGACAGCAACCAGCTGTTTTCGATGCTGCGGGCTGAGCGGCGCACCAGGTGTTTCAGGGCAGGGCGCTCGGTGGTCTCGATGCCCGTGAGGTCAAGCATGCCCGCGCACAGGCCGTCGGGCCCAAACACGGGGGCTCCTGCACAGCTGTAAACACTGTTGTTCTGGAAGAAATGTTCGCCCCTGTGCAGCCAAACGGGTTGCAGCTCGGTCAGTGCGGCGCTGATGGCGGTGGTGCCGACAGCTTTTTCGGACAAATCGACGCCCACGCGGGCGATCACCTCGGCGCGGCGGTCTTGCCGGTCCACAGGCCCATGCACGTCCACCACGATGCCCTGCGCATTGGTCAGGATCGCGAAATAACGGATGTCGGCAATGGCCCGTGCCAGTTCGGCCAGCACTGGCTGGGCCGCTTGCACCAGCGGGCGGCTGGCTTCTTGCACGCGGCGCATGTGTTGGGCCGAGATGGCGTCAAAGTCCACCGATTGGTCCGGCTGCAGGCCCATGGAAAGGCAGCGCTGCCAGGATTGGGCAATCCAGGGGGGCACGCCACTGACCTGAGCCTCGGAGCGTCCCTGAAATATCAAGTCCCGGGCGTGATCAATCCGCTGCAGTCGGTCGTTGATGTGGGCAGTCATAGGCATGTCAAATGTGTATCAAGCTGAGAATTTTTAGTCCAACCTAGGGTTAATCCCGAGCGATTTGCAGTGCCGTGCACCAACAATAGCTATGCATTCTGATTCATAAGCACGGGCTTGAACAGCCCGTCACCTCACAGGAGATACACATGCAGAAAGTCCTGCACATCAATCCGGACAAATGTACCGGCTGCTTGCAGTGCGAAATGGCCTGTTCTTTTGAGAACTACGGCACATACGCCACCTCCAAATCGCGCATCAAGGTGTTTGATTTCCATCACACCGGCAAAAAAGTGCCCTACACCTGCACCCAGTGCGACGAAGCCTGGTGCCTGCACGCCTGCCCTGTGGAAGCCATCACCGTGGACAAAGCCACGGGCGCCAAAGTGGTCAACGAATCCACCTGTGTGGGCTGCAAGGTCTGCACCATCGCCTGCCCCTTCGGCACCATCAACTATGTGCAAGAGACCGGCAAGGTGCAAAAGTGCGACCTGTGCGGTGGCGATCCGGCTTGCGCCGACGCCTGCCCAACTGGCGCCATCACATTCGTGGATGCCAACTGGACCGGCATCGACAAGATGAAGCAGTGGGCCGACAAGTTGGGCAATCAGCCCTCGGCCGCTTAAATCCCCCCACAAGGAGCATCAACATGTCTTGGGCTGGAAAAATTCTCCGCGTCAACCTCACGGCTGGCACCGTCAAATCCGAACCGCTGAACATGGAGTGGGCCAAAGCCTACCTCGGCTCACGCGGTCTGGGCAGCAAATACCTGATCAGCGAGATCGACCCCAAAGTCGACCCCCTGTCGGCTGACAACAAACTCATCTGGGCCACGGGCCCACTGACCGGCACCATGGCTTCCACAGGTGGCCGTTACACCGTCATCACCAAGAGCCCGCTCACCGGCGCGATCGCTTGCTCCAACTCGGGTGGCTATTGGGGCGCTGAGCTCAAAATGGCCGGTTGGGACATGGTCATTTTTGAAGGCGCATCTGCCAAGCCGGTGTACCTGCACATCAGCGACGACGAAGCCGAGTTGCGCGATGCGAGCCACCTTTGGGGCCAAAGCGTCTGGAAGACCGAGGAAATCCTCAAGTCCAGCTTGCAAGACCCCTTGCTGCGCGTTTGCAGCATCGGCAAGGCCGGTGAAAACGGCGTGCTCTACGCTGCTGTGGTGAACGACCTGCACCGTGCGGCTGGCCGCTCCGGCGTAGGCACCGTCATGGGCAGCAAGAACCTCAAAGCCATTGCGGTGCGCGGCACCAAAGGCGTGGGCAACATGCAAAACCCCAAGGCGTTCATGGCCGCGGCCAAGGCCGCCAAGAAGGTGTTGGCCGACAACGCCGTCACCGGCCAAGGTCTGCCTGCTTATGGCACCCAGGTGCTGATGAACGTGATCAACGAAGTCGGTGGTTTGCCTACACGCAATCACCGCGATGTGCAGTTTGAAGGCGCCAAAGACATCTCGGCCGAAGCCATGGTCACGCCCCGTGAGACCGATGGCAAAAAGCACTTGGTGACCAACCAAGCCTGCTTTGGCTGCACCATCGCTTGCGGCCGCATCAGCAAGATGGACGAAGGCCACTTCTCGGTCAAGAACAAGCCTGAGTACTGGGGCGCCAATGGCGGCTTGGAATACGAAGCGGCTTGGGCACTGGGCGCAGCCAACGGCGTGAATGACCTGGAAGCCCTGCAATACGCCAACATGATTTGCAACGAAGAAGGCTTTGATCCGATCAGCTTTGGCACCACCATTGGCGCCGTGATGGAGCTGTATGAAATGGGTGTGCTGACCAAAGAGCAAATCGGTGTGGCAGCACCCTTTGGCTCGGCCGAAGCCTTGTGCGAGTTTGTCGACATGACCGCCAAGGGCATTGGTTTTGGCAAGGAAATTGGCATGGGCTCCAAGCGCCTGACCGCCAAATACGGCCACCCCGACCTGTCCATGAGCGTCAAAGGCCAAGAGTTCCCGGCCTATGACGGTCGCGTGATCCAGGGCATTGGCTTGGCTTATGCCACCTCCAACCGCGGTGCTTGCCACCTGCGCGGCTACACCATCGCCTCTGAAGTGTTGGGCATCCCGGTCAAGACAGAGCCCACCGAGCACGAAGGCAAGCCTGAATTGGTCAAAGCCTTCCAGGACGCAACAGCCGCCTTTGACTCGGCAGGCATCTGCGTCTTCACCAGCTTTGCCTGGACCCTGGCCGACGTGGCCCCTCAGGTGCAAGCGGCTTGTGGCGAAGAGTTCACCATGGAGCACTTGAACCACATCGGCGAGCGCATCTGGAACATGGAGCGCGAGTTCAACAACGCCGCCGGCTTCACCAAGGCCGACGACAACCTGCCCAAGCGCCTGATGACCGAAGCCGCCAAAACCGGCCCCGGCAAAGGCATGGTCAGCAAGTTGGACGAAATGCTGCCCAAGTACTACGAGGCGCGCGGCTGGGACGGCGAAGGCCACCCCACATCGGCCACCCGGGAACGTCTGGGCCTGTGATGCTCAGCCAAAGTCTCAGTGTCGCCTTCAAGGGCACCACTGGGTCTTGCTGAAATCAACGACGCAGCGGCTCTCCGGGGCCGCTGTTTCTTTTTTGGAGAACACCATGACCCACCACGTGATTTTGGGCGCAGGCCCTGCGGGCGTGATCGCCGCTGAAACCATTCGCAAGCATGCCCCGGGGGACACCATCACCTTGATTGGCGACGAGCCCGATGCGCCTTATTCGCGCATGGCCATCCCTTACCTGTTGATTGGCAACATCGACGAGCGCGGCACTTACCTGCGCAAAAGCGACGCCCACTTTGACGAACTGTGCATCACTCAGGTCAAAGCCAAAGTGACGCGTGTGGATTCAACGGGCAAAACCGTGCACTTGGACAACGGCCAGTCGATGGCCTTTGACAAGCTCTTGATCGCCACCGGCTCGCACCCCGTGCGCCCACCGATTGCGGGCATGGACCTGCCCGGTGTGCACCCCTGCTGGACGCTGGAAGACGCCCGGGCCATCCAGGCGCTGGCCAAGCCCGGTGCCCGAGTGCTTCAAATGGGCGCAGGTTTCATTGGCTGCATCATCATGGAATCGCTGGCGGCGCGCGGCGTCAAGCTCAGCGTGGTGGAGATGGGCGACCGCATGGTGCCCCGCATGATGGGCCCGGTGGCGGGCGGCATGATCCGCGACTGGTGCGAAGCCAAAGGCGTGCAGGTGTTCACTGGCACCAAGGTCGAAGCCATCAGCCAAGGCGCAGAAAAAGGCTTGCTCGGTAAGTTGGCTTCCGCGGTGGGTTTGGGCTCTGACGATGCCAGCGGCGCGCTGCAAGTGCGCCTGTCCAATGGCCAAACCGTCGAAGCCGATCTGGTCATCAGCGCCACCGGCGTGCGCCCAGCGATTGGCTTTTTGAAGGACAGCGGCATCACCTGCCTGCAAGGCGTGTTGACCGACGAGCACCTGCAAACCAATGTGCCCGGCATCTTCGCCGCAGGTGACTGCGCCGAAGCCTTTGATATGGTCAGCGGCAAAACGATTGTGAGCGCCATCCAGCCCAATGCCGCTGAACAAGCCCGCGTGGCTGCGCTCAACATGCTGGGCCAAAAGGCTCTGCTCAAGGGCGTCACGCAAATCAACGTGCTCGACACCCTGGGTTTGATCTCCACCAGTTTTGGCAACTGGGAAGGCGTGGCCGGTGGCCAGTCGGCGGTGTTGACCGACAAAGCCGCAGGCCGTCACCTGAGCTTGCAGTTCAAGGACGATGTGATGATTGGCTGTAACAGCGTGGGCTGGACCGAGCATGTGGGCGTGATGCGCGGCCTGGTCGAAGGCCAGGTGCATCTGGGGGACTGGAAAGACCGCCTGATGCACGACCCGACCAAGCTGGTGGACGCTTATTTGGACTGCGCTCAGGGCCAGGGGCGCTGGAGTGGTGCCGCCGATGCGCGTCGCCGCTGAAGCGACAATCTGCGCATGAACATCACTTTCAAACTGTTTGCCACACTGACCGACTATTTGCCTGCCGAAGCCCGACGCAGCAACCAAGTCATGCTGGATGTGGCGCAGGACACCAGCATCAGCCAGATCATCGAGCCCTTTGGCATGCCCCCGAAGCTCGTGCATCTGGTGCTGGTCAACGGCAAATACATCAAACCCGAAGACCGGGACACCACCACCTTGGCCGAGGGCGACGTGTTGGCGATCTGGCCCCCAGTGGCCGGTGGCTGAAGTCTGCCCACGCAGGTCTTGTTTTCATGCAGTCCTTCTACCCCGAGCGCTTCGAGCGCGACATGGGCACCAGCGAAAACGAATGGTTGACCGCCTTGCCCCGCGCACTGGGCGAACATGCCTTTGTGCTGGGCACCGGCCAGGTGCGTGTGCAGATCGGTGAAGGCCATCTGCAACTGCAATGGCACACCCTGCCGCCACGCGTGATCGCGCTGCTGCGCCTGCAGCGCTTGGCGGTCTCTTTTGTGTTTGAAGGCGTGGAAGAAGATGCGCGCCAGCGCTTCATGAAGCACTTTGATTTGACGATGCAGCGGGGTGGGGGGTGAGTCGGCTGATACTGCTAAAGGCCAACGATCGAATTTGCTGACCTTCAGAACGCAAGTCTTGGCGGCTTGGCTTTGGGGCCTTCAGAGTTGCCCGGCCAATCTCAAGGAAGCGCGCAATGCCTCGTTGATGCGCGTTTGCCAGCCCTCGCCACTGGCACGCAAGGCGGCCAGGACATCTGCATCCAAACGAAGCTTGACGGGCTCTTTGGTCATGGCGGCCTTGGGGCGTCCTCGGGATTTGAGTTGCTTGCCGTCGTAGAGTTCAGCCGATTTGAAAAATTCGGCCGTCAAAGGCGGCGCGTCATCCGGATCAATCCAGGGCGCGGGCGTAGAGCGCTTTTTCTCGGTCATTGGCTTTCCTCATACTGATGATGCGGCGCACTTTGCCGGGTAGAACTCAATATCCATATGACTCACTGTACACCCATTAAAGCGGCTTCGTGAATTGGCAAGAAGGCCGTCTGTCCTTCAGACGACCGCTCAGCGTACCCATTGAAGAAGATGCACGCCAGCGCTTCATGAAGCACTTTGATTTGACGATATGGCGGGGTGGGGGTGAGTGTGGGCGAGTGGCTGTAACAGGCTGGTTGCCGTCACTCCCGGTAAGTGGACGTTATAGTTGCGACGATCACTGCCGGTCATTCAAGCGGGAGTAGCTCCTATGACCGCAGTAATTGCAATACCGGTCGCTCGACATGCCCTGCATGCGATCCGCGGTCCAAGGTTAAAAGCGGCCTGTAACACGCCCCCTTGGCCCGGCACAAGGACCGGTGCGGTGGCCGTGACGATCTATGAGGGTGATGCCGTATTGACATGATCCGTCAAACCCGTTCACACTTGTTCACATCATTTAACTTAGAACAGTGGGCGCATGCAACCGACCCACATAGTGTGATGACAACCACCACAACCAAGGAGCACACCATGACATTCCCTTTTAATCGCACCGCCATCACCATCGCCGCTCTGGTGTGCGGCGTTAGCGCAGCCCAGGCCCAGCAGGTCAAATTGATGACCGGCCCGCAGGGTGGCGCCTGGTACCCGCTAGGTGGCGCAATCGCCAACATCGCCGACAAGGCGGGCGTTAAGGTGCAGGTGCTGCCGGGCGCGGGCATCGCGAATGTCAAGGC
>CAMDFT010000007.1 GCA_945897795.1 Limnohabitans sp. Rim8
ACCGTGCTGCTGATCTTTTGCCAATACACAATGATCACCGCCAAAATCGCGCCCGTCTGGATGGCGATGTCAAACACCTTGGCCTTGTCATCGTCAAAGCCCAGCAAAGCCCCGGCCAAAATCAAATGCCCGGTGGACGAGATCGGCAAGAACTCGGTCAGCCCCTCGACCACGCCCATCACGGCGGCTTTCAGCAACAACATCAGGTCCACAAACGCTCCTCGAAAAATCTGGGAGGATTATCGTCTTGGAATGCCGCTGTCTGGCGCAGCGCTATATTGCTTGTCATGCCACCCCCCTCGATCCAAAAAACCGCCCGTCTCGGTGCCTTCGCCATCGCCGCCGTATGGCTGGTCGTGGCGGGGGCGCTGTATCTGGTGTTTGAGCGCATCGAGCAAAACCGCCAGGCCAGCCTCAAGCCCTATGCGCTCAGCTCGGGCGATCTGGTCATCCCACGCCAGCGCGACGGGCATTTTCATGTGGAGGGCGAAGTGAATCGCCAGCCCGTCACCTTTTTGGTGGACACCGGGGCCAGCCATGTGAGTGTGAGCCAAGCACTGGCCACGCAGGCCGGGCTGCCTGCGGGCCAAAGCATCACCTTGAGCACCGCCAACGGCCAGCGCCCCGGCCAGCTGGTGCGCAGCGTGCCCGTGCGGGCGGGCCACCTGGTGCTCAACGACGCCAGCGTCACCGTGGGGCTGATCGGACTTCCACCCGAACAAGCCCTGCTGGGCCAAGCCTTCCTCAAACACTTTGACGTGGAAATCCGGCGTGACGAGATGGTGCTGCGCCAGCGGCCTTGAAGAATGGTTATAGATCTAAGGCTTTTGGCCGAATCACAGAACCCATCTCACAAGCCATGAGTCGGCTCAGTGCCGCCACTGATCGCGCTGCCCCCGCCCATCGCGATCGCGACCGCCACCGCTCTCCCGCTCATCCTCGCGGTACTGCCTGCGCTCTTGGCCACGGTGCCAACGGTTGTGCCCGTGGTCCCAAATTTGAGCAGGGGGATGGGCCCGGGGCACGTAAACCACACGCGGCGGGGGCGGCGGGACATAAATCACACGCGGTGGTGGCGGCGGAACATGAATCACACGGGGCGGGCCGTAATAGACAGGACCAGGCACCCCCACCTGGCTGTAAACCGGAAAATGGCCGATGCGCGAATGCACCGATACCGACGGCTCGACCACCACCGGATGGGCACAACCGCCCTGCACCAAACCCAGACCCAGCATGCCGATCAAGGCCAGGGATCTTGAAAACGACGAATTGAACTGGAAAAGCATGACAAAGTTCCTCTGTTGGCGTTGGCTTTTCTTGAAAGCAGGCTCCCTGCGTCTATAGCGCGCCAGCCCAGCTTTCAGTGCACAGCCAACGCTTTACATTCGTTTCCAGTCGTAACGTCGCGGACGCTGGCAGACCGGCGCCAGCCCCTAAAATCAGACGCTATGACCTCCCCCACTCCAGACACCAGCGCCGACCACAAAGTCAGCAACTTCCTGCGCCAGATCATCGACAAAGACATCGAGCAAGGCACCTATGCCGGCCGCCGCTGGGCAGGCAGCCCCGGCGACGCCGCGCACCACGCCGCTGGCGCGCCTGACCCGGCCAAGATCCGCACCCGCTTTCCGCCCGAGCCCAACGGCTATTTGCATGTGGGCCACGCCAAAAGCATCTGCATCAACTTTGGCCTGGCCCAAGAGTACGGCGGCGTGTGCCACCTGCGCTTTGACGACACCAACCCCGAAAAAGAAGACACCGAATACGTCAACAGCATCATCGACGCCGTGAAATGGCTCGGTTTTGACTGGGCCCAAATTGGCCAGGCTGCCGGAAGCGCCGCCCCCTACCAGGCCAGCGACTACTTCGACTTCATGTACCGCGCTGCCGAGGCGCTGATCCAAGCCGGACACGCCTATGTGGACGAGCAAAGCGCAGAAGACATGCGCGCCAACCGGGGCGACTTTGGCAAGCCCGGCGTGGACAGCCCTTTCCGCAGCCGCACGGTGGAACAGAACCTGACGCGTTTCCGCGAAATGCGCGACGGCCAACTGGCCGACGGCGCGGCCGTGCTGCGCGCCAAGATCGACATGGCTTCGCCCAACATCAACCTGCGCGACCCGGCGATCTACCGCATCCGCCGCGCCACCCACCACCACACGGGCGACGCCTGGTGCATCTACCCGATGTACACCTTTGCCCACCCCATCGAAGACGCGCTGGAGCAGATCACCCACAGCCTGTGCACGCTGGAGTTTGAAGACCAGCGCCCGTTTTACGACTGGCTGATGGAGCGCCTGTGCGAATGCGGCCTGCTGGCCGCGCCCGCTCCGAAGCAATACGAATTTGCCCGCCTGAACCTGACCTATGTGATCACCAGCAAACGCAAGCTGGCGCAACTGGTCAATGAAGGCAAAGTCAGCGGCTGGGACGACCCGCGCATGCCGACCATCGTGGGCCTGCGCCGCCGTGGCTACACCCCGACAAGCCTGCGCCTGTTTGCCGACCGCATTGGCGTGACCAAAAGCGACAGCTGGATCGACTACAGCACGCTCGAAGGGTGCCTCCGCGAAGACCTGGAAAACAAAGCCCACCGCGGCATGGCCGTGCTCGACCCCGTCAAGCTGGTGCTGAGCAACTGGGCCGAAGCCTTTGGCTCAGATGCCTACACCGAGGACTGCACCCAACCCGCCCTGCCCCACAGCGCGATTGCCGAGGGCCAAACGCCGCCAGCCGACCGCGTGTTCAAGATCGGCAAAGAAGTGTGGATCGAGCGCGAAGATTTTGAAGAAGTGCCGCCCAAGGGCTACAAAAGATTGTTCCCGGGCAACGTGGTGCGCCTCAAAGGCGGCTACGTGATCGAATGCACCGGCTGCGCACGCGACGCGGCAGGCAACGTGCTTGAGGTGCACGCCAAAGTCATCACCGGCACCAAGAGCGGCACGCCCGGTGCCGACAGCGTCAAAGCCAAAGCCGCCATCACTTGGGTGGCCGTGGCCGACGGCGCGCCTGCCGAAGTGCGCCTGTACGACCGCCTGTTTGCCGACGCCCACCCCGATGCGGGCGGCAAAGACTTCTTGCAGTCGATCAACCCGGACAGCCTAAAGGTGGTGACGGCGTATGTGGAGCCGTCATTGGCCGCCGCGCAGCCCGACCAGAAGTTCCAGTTTGAGCGGTTTGGGTACTTTGTGGCTGACCGTGCGGATCATGTTGCGGGAACAAAACCGGTGTTCAACCGGGTGACGGGGTTGAAGGACAGCTGGGGCAAGTGAAAGCGCTATGCCAGGGTACGCACCTGGGAGCGAGCATCGGCTTCTTGTTCATACTGCTGGGGACGGTGTTGCCAGTGTGATGCGCTGGCAAGCAAGGTAGCCAGGTTGGGGGTCAGGGTTTGAGCCATCACCCCTGGGGTAGGCAGCGCGGATAGCCCTTAGCGCGTGATGAACTTGTGCCGGTTCACGCCTTGCCCCCTGCTTTTTTGCTGGGGTTCTGCGCCAAGGCACGCAACTGCTTGGCGTTTTGCGGGCTCACCAGCTTTTTGCCTGTTTCGGCTTCCAGCATGAGCCGCGCCTGCCGGGCCACGCCGCCACCACGCTCGGCCACGGATTCGTGTTCGTCCATTGTCTGCGGCTGAACGGCTTATGAAATTTCTTTGGTGGACAGCTCGGCCAGCATGCTCATGATCAACTCTTTGTTGGTCATGTTGTCACGCAGGTTTTCTTGTCTCAGGCCCTTGTGCTGCTTGTATTCCTTGGCGGTTTTGTCGGCCCAAGTTTTGTAGATCACGTCGGTCAAAAAGGCGAACTCTGGCCCTTCTTGCAAGCCGTGCTCTTTCCACTCGTCGGTCAGCTTTTTGCGGATCTCGATGCTTTTCAGCCGCTGGTTGATCCAGTTGTCCGTGTACCCCAGACGCTTGTAGTCGCGCATGGCCTGCTCGATACTCAGCTCCGGGTCTTGCAACTGGTCCAGGCGCTGGCTGCCCACTTCAGCCAGCCAGAGCTTGAAGGGTTCGGCCCGCTTGCTGGGGATGGACTGGATGAGCCGCAAGATTTGCTCGGTGTCGGCCACATCGGTCAGGTATTTTTTGCCATCGGCGGCGGGTAATTTCAGTTGGTTAGTGGCACTAACCAACTGACTGCCTTCGGCGATCAGCTTCTTCTTGAGCCACTTCCAATAGTTCCGCACCTTCTTGTAGTCGGGCTGGTCGGTCAGCACGGCCACCACATCCAGCACCGAGAACCACCATTTTTCAGCCTCGGCATCCCATTCGCTGCGAATGTGCTGCGATTCAAACAGCTTGATTTTGCTGTCGGCGTCGAACTTGTCGGGGATGCTCGGCATGCTGAAACCTTGTCGTTGTTTGGGGTGAATCGGGGGGTTTTCGTTTAGCTTTTTGAACCACGTGCAATGGTGGCCAGCATATTAAGGGCGGGGCTCAATATTTCACACATCGTGCTGGCCTTTGGTGTCGTTGGTCAGTTGGGCTTTGATGGCTTTGTCAAAGTCAGACTCATACAGGCGGTCTTGCACAACGCGGTATTTTTCAAATTCGCTCAGAGCGTGGGTGTGGGCAATTTCGTTGCTGACCTTGCCTGCGTCTTGCAATACCTCTCGGTCTGCGGCAGTTATCCGGAAATTCCGGATAACTGCCGATTCCTCTAACTCGTTGTCAGCAAAAATGTTTTGCAGGTGTTCGCTCACTGTGCGAACGTTGACGCCATAGAGCTCGCCCATCATTTTTTAGCTCAGCCACACATCTTCGTCGGCATTCACGGCCTCTACCCCGCCTTGGCCGCTGGCGGCCACAAAGGTGAGGTATTCGGCTGCAGATGAGCGAATGGTGGGGAGGTTTTTTTTGCTGCTCATGCGGTTTGCTCCTCGGATTCAATTTTGACCACAGTGGTTTTGAGCTGTTTAGTCGTTCGTCGATGGTGCAGAAGACCACAGCCGCGCAAAGTCAAACGAGAGTTGCCGATGGTGCCAAATGGTGAGCAGGACCACCGTGGGTTGGGCTTCCATGGCCGCGTACAGCATCAGGGAATCCCCGTGCAGGTATTCGCGCAGCGCATCCGGCGCTCCCGCAGGCATGGCCGCCAGCAGCGCCAGCGCCTCGGCCGACTGAGGTGGGTTGGCCAGGTAGCGCCGCCCGATGCGCGGAAAGCGCCGCAGGTTCGGGATGACGGTGGCGCGAAGCTCGGCCAGCAAGTCATCGAACGCAAAGCTGGCTTGAGCTTCCACCAAGAACGCCTCAATGGCGTCCAAGCGCTCCAAGAAACTGGCGGTCAGCTCGACCCGGTACAGCGGGTCAGCCACGTTGCTTGGCAGTGAGTTTGATGGCGGTCTTGCGCTGCTGTTGCAGCTGGGCCAGGGCCGCGTCCGCTTCAAATGTGCGGCCCGCTGCAATGTCGGCCAGGCCACGCTTGGCGTCGTCGATCAACAGCAGGTGGATGCGTTCGCGCTCCAGGCGGTGGTAGTAGTCCAGTCGGTCCGAGTCGATCAGCGCCACGTAGCTCTCGCCGTTTTTGGTGATGATCTTCTCTGCCCCAGCCTTGGCCTGGTCGGCCAGCTCGGACAGATGGGAGCGTGCTTGCGTGAATGGCACGACGTCGCTGGCAGAAAAACCCATGATTGGCTCCTTGGACATTGCAGAATTCTGCACATTCTAGATCAACTTAATTTTTTTGCTTACTTACGAACTATACGCACAGCAAGTCCACAACCGAGGATCTGGCGTTTTTGAGTGAGCCGGGATCGGGGTTTTGAGCCTGACCGGCAAGTGTTGTCATTCTTGACAACATACAAGCCATGTTGGCACAATCGCCAACACGCCCGCTGAACTGATCACCCGATTCAAGAACATCACGCCCGATGGTGCCATGATTGAGCTGGTGGTCTGGCGGGTGCCCACGCAGGTTCCACCCACCGAACACGGTTTCAAATACCGTGCGGTCTATGCCAAGGATGGCGTTCGCATCGTTGGTTTTGTCAACGAGCGGGGCAAAGGCGATCACTGCCATTTGGACGGGCAAGAGCTGCCCTACACATTCACCGGCGTGGACCAACTGGTGGAAGACTTCATTGCCGCCGTCGCAGCCAGGAGAACAACATGACCGAACGTTTCTTGACCATCACTTTGCAACCCGACTGGCAAGCCGGTTTGCGTGCAGCGGCCCAAGCGGCGCAAAAAAGCACTTACCAAGGCGAGGTGCTCAACTTTGAAAGCCCTGGTCATTTCTTTGGCCAGCTGACCGAAAAGCGCTGGGCGCTGGTACGCACCGCTCAAGGCAAGGGCGAGCTGTCGGTACGCGAGCTGGCCCGCTTGGTGGAGCGCGACGTCAAGCGCGTGCACGAAGACGTGGTGGTACTGGCCGACTTAGGCCTGCTAGAGCGTACCGAGTCTGGCGGGGTGGTCTGTCCTTATTCGTCCATGCACATCGACATGTATCTCAAGGCAGCATAAGCCATGACCACCCCACACATCACCACCCTAGAAGCCCTGCGCGAGCTCTACGGCCCCGCCCGTGAGCGTGCGCTCAAAAAGGAAATTCCGTCGATCGACGCGCATGCGGTGCAGTTCATTGGGTTGTCGCCGTTTGCGGTGCTCGCCAGCAGCGATGCGGATGGGCACATGGACGCCTCGCCACGCGGGGGCGAGCCGGGGTTCGTCAAAGTGCCCGATGCACACACGCTGCTGTTGCCCGACGCGCCGGGCAACAATCGGCTGGACACGCTGGAGAACATCATCACCACGGGGCGGCTGGGTTTGTTGTTCATGGTGCCGGGTTTTGACGAGACTTTGCGCATCAATGGCCGCGCTGTGCTGTCCACCGACCCGGTCGACTTGGCGCTGTGTGCCGATGCACGGCGCGCGCCCGCGCTGGTGATCCGCGTTGCGGTGGAGTCGGTGTATTTACACTGCGCCAAGGCGTTCATGCGCTCCAAGCTGTGGGACGCTTCATGCCACGCTGACCGAGCGCAACTGCCCAGCATGGCCGAGATGCTGCGCGACCAGATCCGCGCCTTCAAGGGCGAAGAGATCGAGGCCGAAACCCAGGCCCAGATGATGGAGCGCTACCGGCAATCGCTTTAGTGATCCGACCCGTTGAAGTTTGAATTACCCATGTTTTTGCCGCAGGGTACGGCTGAGCAAGATCACCGGAATCAAGCCCACCAGCACCAGCGCCAGCGAGGGCAGCGCGGCCTCGCCCAGACGCTCATCTCGCGCCAGCTGATAAGCCACCACAGCCAGGGTGTCGCTGTTGAAGGGGCGCAGCACCAAGGTGGCGGGCAACTCCTTCATCACGTCCACAAACACCAGCAAGGCCGCCGCCATGGTGGTGCGCTGCAGCAAGGGGGCGTGCACGCGGCGCATCAGGCCCCAACCGGTCACGCCCAGCATGCGGGCCGAATCATCGAGGCTGACAGGAATGCGGGCGTAGCCGCTTTGCACCGACTGCAAAGCCACCGCGCAAAAGCGCACCAGATAGGCCCACACCAGACCCAGCGAGGTGGCCGTGATCCAAGCCCCAGCCGGAGATGCGGGCCAGATGTGCTGGATCCAACCCACCGGCAAGAGCAAGCCCACCACCACCACCGCCCCGGGGATGGCATAACCCAAGCCCACCAGTGCAATCGACCAACGGCTGAGCACATCACCGCGAGTGCGCACACTGAAAGACAAGGCCATCGCCACGCCCACAGCCAGCACGGCGGTCACCGCGCCCAGTCGCAAACTGGTCCAAGCCCATTGGCCAAAACGCTCCCAGGGCAGCGCAGTGGTCTCGCCCATCAAAGCGCGCAGCATGATGAGCACAGGCAAGACAAAACCCAGCAGCACCGGCAAGCTGCACACCGTCCACGCCAGCAATCGGCGCGTGCCGTGCAGCTGCACCGGCTGGGCCTCGGCAGAGCCCTGCCGCGAACCGCGCCCTTGGTTGAATCGCATGCGCTTCTGGGCGCGTTGTTCCAGTTGCAGCAAGACCACCACCACGGCCAGCAACACCGTGGCCAGCTGCGCGGCGGCGATGCGGTTGTCCATCGACAGCCAAGCCTTGTAGATACCGGCCGTGAAAGTCTGGATGCCAAAGTAGCTGGACACGCCAAAGTCAGCCAGCGTTTCCATGAGGGCCAGCGCCACACCGGCTGCCACGGCGGGGCGGGCCAGCGGCAAGGCGATTTCGAGGATGCGCCTTGACAGCGGTGCGCCCAAAAGGCGCGCCGCCTCCATCAAACCTGAAGCCCGCTCCACCAAAGCCGTGCGGGCCAACAAATAAACATAGGGGTAGAGCGAAAGCGTGAACACCAGGGCCGCGCCCCAAACGCTGCGCACATCGGGCCACAAACGCCCCTGCAAGCCCAGCGCCTCGCGCAAAGCCACTTGCAGAGGCCCACTGAACTGCAAAAAGTCGGTGTAGGCATAGGCCACCACATACGCCGGCATGGCCAGCGGCAGCAGCAGCAGCCACTCAAAAGCCCCGCGCCCCGGGAAGTCAAACAAGGTGACCAAAGCGGCGGTGGCCAAGCCCAGCACCGTCACACCCACCGCCACCATGAGGCACAGGCCCAAGGTGGTCAGCGCGTAATCCGGCAGCACGGTGGCGGCCATTTCGCGCAAGATGCTACCGCTCTCGCCACTCCACTGCAGCCACGAGCCGAGCACGGCCAAAACCGGCAAGGCCAAAGCCAGCGCCAGCAAAGCAAACAGCAAGGAGGGGAGGCCCGATAAACGGCGGGCCAAGGAGGTCAGCATAGTCTTGGATTGTAGGAGCGCCAAACAACCTGCCTACAATCCAGAGCATGTTTCTAGAACTGCGCCAACTCGATATCCAATACCCTGGCAGCACCGCACCCGCCGTGCGAGGGGTGAACCTTGGGCTGCGATCGGGCGATATTGGCGTGTTGATCGGGCCTTCTGGCTGCGGCAAGACCACCTTGTTGCGTGCGGTGGCGGGGCTGGAGCCCGTCACTGGGGGGCAAATTTTGCTGTCGAACCGTGTGGTCAGCGAAAAAGGCCACACCGAACCGGCCGAGCGCCGACGCATCGGCATGGTGTTTCAGGACTATGCGCTGTTTCCGCACATGGACGTGGGCCGTAACGTCGGCTTTGGCCTGGAACATCTGCCCAAAGCCGAGCGCCAAAAACGGGTGGCCGAAGTGCTGGAACTTGTGGGGCTGACCGGTTCTGCCCAGCGTTTCCCGCACGAGCTGTCAGGCGGCCAGCAGCAACGCGTGGCCCTGGCACGCGCCTTGGCCCCCAAGCCTGACCTGCTGCTGCTGGACGAGCCGTTTTCCAATCTGGACATCGACCTGCGCGAACGCCTGGCCCACGAGGTTCGCAACATCCTCAAAGCCGCCCAAGCCACCGCCCTGCTCGTCACGCACGACCAGCTGGAAGCCTTTGCCATTGGCGACGTGATTGGCGTCATGAACGAAGGCCAGTTGCACCAGTGGGACGATGCCTACAGCCTTTACCACCGCCCCGCCACCCGTTTTGTGGCGGACTTTATTGGCCACGGCGTCTTCACACCCGCCACGCTGCGCGAAGTGGACGGGCACATCCTGGTCAGCACCGCAGTGGGCGAGCTGCGCGATGTGGCCGAATGCCCTCTGCCCTGCGCTTTTGAAGACGGCCAATGCGATGTGCTGCTGCGGGCCGACGACATCGTGCACGACGACGATGCCCCGGTCAAAGCTCAGATCATCCGCAAGGCTTTTCGGGGCTCGGAGTTTTTGTATACCCTGCGCCTGGCCACGGGCGAACAGCTGATGGCCCATGTGCCCAGCCACCACGACCACAAGCTCGGAGAATGGATCGGCATTCGGGCCGAAGTGGACCACGTCGTCACCTTCAACCGCGCCTGCCAGATGAACGACCGTGAGCTTTGCCAGATGCCCTGCGCCAAAGCAGCGGCTTGTGAGCACACCGACCCGCAATACCAGCCGGTCAAGTTCATTTGAAAATTCCGCCTGTTGGGTTGGTGTCGCCCGCATGAGCCCCAATGTGGGCTGACGCTGAATGTAATCCTGTCGGCATTTGAGTTGCGGCCTACAAAAAATCCCGCAAACGAATCACCTCTTCACGCAAATCCCGCGCCCAAGCCCGGCGGTCACGACCCATGGCGGCTTGGGGTTCGCCAAAGTGCACCACGGCTTCGATACGGCGGGCTTTCAGTGTGCGCCACATGGAGCCGATCAGGGTGTCGTCGCCGATGTAGCACGGCGCAAAACTGAGCTCGCCCGTTTGGGCATCGATGAATTTGAGCGACATGGGCTGGACCATGGCTTCGGCCTGAATGGCCGCCTGGATCAGGTTGGCGTGAAAGGGCAGCAACTCGCGCCCGTCGCTGGTGGTGCCTTCTGGAAACACCGCCACCACATCGCCATTCCTCATGGCGTCGGCCATGTCTTTGACCATGCGCAGCGCGTCTTTGCGGTTGGTGCGTTCGATGTACAGCGTGCCCGCACCCGTGGCCAGCGTGCCCACCAAGGGCCAGTCTCGGACGTCGGATTTGGAGACAAATCGGCAGTGCCTGGCTGCGTGAATGACCAGGATGTCGAGCCATGAGATGTGGTTGGCCACCATGAGCGCTGGTCCGTTGGGCACCGGTTGGCCCAGCACACGCAAATGGATGCCCCACAGCGCCAAAAACTGCAGCGCCCAGGCTTGCACACGCATCTCACGCTGCTCGGGGCTCAGCTGTGGAAAGCGCAGATAAATGGTCCACATTCCCATGAGGACGTGCCACAGCCCCCGCAGGAATCTCCAAATCGCAGACACAGTCAACATCTTGTCCTCATGCTGCGGTCATGCTCAGACTTGCCCCCAAGGCTCATCACCGATCAGGCCTCGAACGCCACTTGCCCGCCGACCACCGTGGCCCGCACGCGGCCGGGCAACTCGTAGCCAGAAAACGGTGTGCTCTTGCCTTGGCTGCGCAGGGCAGCGTCGCACACCAACCAGTGCCCTTCGGTCGACAGCACGCACACATCGGCCACGCCCCCAACAGCCAGATGGCCCACCGAGTCTTGCAGGCTGCCCAGGGTGGTGCCCAGCACGCGGGCCGGGTCGGCGGTGATGCGCGAGAGCATTTGCGGCAAAGGCAAAGCGGCCGCCTGCCCCCACTTGAGCGCCAGGCTCCAGAGCAACTCCATGCCGGTGGCGCCGGGTACGGCTTCGGCGAATGGCAAGGCCTTGGCGTCAGCATCGACCGGGGTGTGGTCGGACACCAGCACATCGATCGTGCCATCGGCCAGGCCTACACGCAGGGCGTCGCGGTCGCGCTGCTGGCGCAGCACGGGCGTCAGGCGCGCACGGCTGTCAAAGTAACCCATGTCGGCATCGGTCAGGTGCAGCGAATTGATGCTCACATCGGCCGTCACGGGCAGGCCCTCGGCCTTGGCCTTGCGGATCAGCTCCACCCCTTGGGCGCTGCTGATGCGGCACAGGTGCACGCGGGCACGGGTGCTGCGCACCAACTCAAAAATCGTGTGCAGGGCAATCGTCTCAGCAGCCACCGACACGCCCGACAAGCCCATGCGTGTGGCCAAGGCCCCACTGGCGGCAACCCCCTTGCCCAAGTGCTGCTCTTGCGGTCGCAGCCAGACGGTGTAGCCAAAGGTGCTGGCGTATTGCAGCGCACGTTGCAGCACCTGGGTGCTGGAGATCGGCACCTCGGCCTGAGAAAAACCCACACAACCGGCGGCAGTCAGCTGGCCCATCTCGGTCAGCACATCGCCTTTCAGACCGACTGTTAATGCACCCAAAGGCAGCACACGGGCTTGGTGCAGTTTTTCGGCGCGGTAGCGCAGCATCTCGACCAGACCGGGTTCGTCAAGCACCGGATCGGTGTCGGGCGGGCAGACCAGGCTGGTCACGCCACCGGCCACGGCGGCGGCCATTTCGCTCTCCAGCATGCCCGCGTGCTCCTGGCCAGGTTCGCGCAGGCGTGCTGCCAGATCCACCAGGCCCGGGGCCACGATGCAGCCGTGGGCATCGATCACGCGGTTGGGCTTGAAGTCGGCGGGCAAATGGCCCACAGCCACGATGCGGCCAGCGGCGATCGCCACATCGGCGGTTTGGTCAAAGCCGCTGGCGGGGTCGATCACGCGGCCGTTTTGAATGAGGAGCTTCATGGTTTTGTTCCTTAAGCCTCGTTGCCTGCGACGATGCTCATCACCGCCATGCGCACCGCGATGCCAAAGGTCACCTGCGGCAAGATCACGCTTTGCTGGCCGTCGACCACGGCCGAGTCGATTTCGACCCCGCGGTTGATGGGCCCCGGGTGCATGACGATGGCGTCAGGCTTGGCCCGTTGCAGTTTTTCGGGGGTGAGGCCAAAGCTCTCGAAGTATTCCTGGCTGGAGGGCAGCAGCGCGCCGCTCATGCGCTCGTTTTGCAGGCGCAGCATGATGACCACATCACAGCCCTTGATGCCGTCTTCGAGGTTGTTAAACACGCGCACGCCCATTTGCGCCATGTCGGCGGGCACCAGCGTTTTGGGTCCGACCACGCGCACTTCGGCGCAGCCCAGCGTGGTGAGCGCGTGGATGTCAGACCGCGCCACGCGCGAGTGCAGCACATCGCCCACGATGGCCACTGTCAGGTTGGAAAAATCTTTCTTGTAGTGCCGGATGGTGTACATGTCCAGCAACCCTTGGGTGGGGTGGGCATGCCGCCCGTCACCCGCGTTGACCACATGCACATGGGGCGCGACGTGCTGCGCAATCAAATACGGCGCGCCCGACTCGCTGTGGCGCACCACAAAGATGTCGGCGGCCATGGCGCTCAGGTTGGCAATCGTGTCGAGCAGCGACTCGCCCTTGGCTGCAGACGAGCGGGCAATGTCCAGCGTGTAAACGTCGGCCGACAGACGGGTAGCCGCGATGTCGAAGGTGGTGCGGGTGCGGGTGCTGTTTTCAAAAAACAGGTTGAACACGCTCTTGCCGCGCAAAAGGGGCACCTTCTTGACCTCGCGGTCGCTCACGCTGACAAAGCTGGCCGCCGTGTCGAGGATGTGGGTGAGGATGTCCTTGGACAAGCCTTCGGTGGAGAGCAGGTGGATCAGCTCGCCGTTTTTGTTGAGTTGGGGGTTGTTGCGTTTGTAAAGCATGGTGTCCTTGTCGGGTTCAGGCCTTGTTCTTCACTTCAAAACTGAATGCGCCTGCCGGGTCGCGGGCCAGTGCCAGCGATTGGGTCTCGGGCAGGGCCACGCGGGCAGCGGCAAATTCAGCCTGAATGGGCAGTTGCCGTCCACCCCGGTCCACCAGCACGGCCAGCTGCACGCGAGCGGGGCGGCCGTAGTCAAAAATTTCGTTCAGCACCGCGCGGATGGTGCGGCCGGTGTAGAGCACATCGTCGAGCACCAGAATGTCAGCGCCATCGACCTCAAAAGGCAGGTGGGTCTGCCCGCCCGCCGACAGGCCGCGCTGGGCAAAGTCGTCCCGGTGCATGACCGAGGACACCTGGCCAGACTCGCCGCTCAGGCCCAAGTCGCGTTGCAGGCGCTGGGCCAGCCAGGCACCACCCGAGGTGATGCCCACGAGGCGGGTGTTGTCCTGACACAGGCTGCGCACGCCGCGCAAGAGTTCTTGGTACAGGGCTTCTGCATTCAACGCCAAAGCACTCATGGCAGGCTCCTTAAGAATTGGTCCAGAATGATCGCCGCCGCCGCCGCATCGGCGTCTTTGGCGCCATAAGAATGGGCTTCGGTGGTGGTGTAACGCTCGTCCACCTCGTACACCGACAGGCCAAAACGGCCACGCAACTGGCGGCCGAACTTGCGGGCGCGCAAGGTGTTTTCGTGCTCGCCGCCATCGGGGTGGGTGGGCACGCCAATCACCAATGCGTCGGGTTGCCATTCCTTGATGCGTTTGGCGATGTGCTCAAACCGGGCATCGCCCTCGGCGGCAATGGTGCCTTGCGGCGTGGCCGATTTCATCAACCGGTTGCCCACGGCCACGCCGGTGCGCTTGAGGCCATAGTCAAAGGCCAGAAAACTCTGGTGATGGGAAGGGATGGCTTGATCGGGCGTGCTGTTCATGCGTGCCCCGCATCAGGCGAGAGCATCCAGCTTTTGAGGCCCAGCAGGTCCAGGGCGCGGTCGTAGCGCTCGGCCATGGGGACCTCAAAAATCACTTCGGCCGAGGCCGCCACCGTGAGCCAGGTGTTTTCGCCCAACTCGGATTCAAGCTGCCCTTCACCCCAGGACGCATAGCCCAGCGTGACCAGCACGCGGCGCGGGCCTGCGCCAGACGACAGGGCTTCGAGGACGTCGCGCGAAGTGGTCATCTCCAGCCCACCTGGCACGGTGAGCGTCGATGCGTAGGCCGAGCCTTCCTGTTGGGGCTTGTCCGTGCGCAGGGGATCGTGCAAGGGGTCGTGCAGCACAAAGCCGCGCTCAGTTTGCACTGGCCCGCCGTGACCCACTGGGTTTTGCATCAGGTCTTCCCGGCGCAGGGGCAGCTCCACCTTGTCAAACAGTAGGCGCATGCTGATGTCAGAGGGTTTGTTGATGATCAGGCCCATGGCCCCGCGGTGGCTGTGCTCGCACATGTAGATGACGCTGCGGGCGAATGTCTCGTCCTCCAACCCGGGCATGGCGATCAGGAAATGATGCTTGAGGTCAATGGAGGCAGAATCAGCGGTCATGCACCGATTTTAGCGGTCCCGACTCTGCAGGCGGGGTCACGGGTGCATTGTTTGACTCAAACCGGCAAACCCCGATGGAAACCCCTTTTTCTTGTGGCCTGGTCTGGCTGCGGCGAGACCTGCGCGTGAGTGACCACGCCGCCTTGCACCATGCCTTGCGGCACTGTCAGCGGGTGCATGTGGTGTTCGTGTTCGACACCGAGATCCTGGACGCCCTGCCCCGCGCCGACCGCCGGGTCGAGTTCATCCGCGAGTCGCTGGTCGAAGTCGATGCTCGTTTGCGCGAAATGTCGGGCCACCCGCAGGCGGGCCTGATCGTGCGACACGGCGTGGCCAAGGACAAAATCGTCAAACTGGCCCAGCACTTGCAGGCGCAAGCGGTATTTGCCAACCACGACGACGAGCCGCTGGCCCTGGCCCGCGACATTCAGGTGCGCGGCCACCTGGCCGACCACGGCATCGTTTTGCACACCTTCAAGGACCATGTGGTGTTTGAGCGCAACGAGGTGCTGACCCAGATGGCCAAGCCCTTCAGCGTGTTCACGCCCTACAAAAACGCCTGGCTGAAAAAAGTCACCCCCGAAGACCTGCAGGCTTTCGAGGTGGGACCACTGGCGGGTCGCCTGGCCCCGCGCCCCGATGACTTGGCGCATCTGGTGCCCAGCCTGCAAGACATGGGCTTTGAGGCCACCAACCTGCAAGCCCTGAAAATTCCCACGGGCGAGTCGGGCGCACAGGCCTTGCTGCAAGACTTTTTGACCCGCATCGACCACTACGAGGACACACGCAACTTCCCGGCCGTCAAAGGCCCCAGTTACCTGAGCGTGCATTTGCGCTTTGGCACGGTGTCGATCCGCCAGCTGGCCCGCGAGGCGCACCCGCGCATGCTGGCGGGCAGCATTGGGGCCAGTGTGTGGCTGTCAGAGTTGATTTGGCGCGACTTTTATGTGCAGGTGCTGCACAACTTTGCCCATGTGGGCCAGGGCAAAAGCTTCAAGCCCTACTACGACGCCATCCGCTGGGAACATGGCCCCCACGCCCACAAGTTGTTTGACGCCTGGTGCGAAGCACGCACCGGCTACCCGCTGGTGGACGCGGCCATGCGTCAGATCAACCAAACGGGCTACATGCACAACCGCCTGCGCATGGTAGTGGCCAGCTTTTTGGTCAAAGATTTGGGCATCGACTGGCGCTGGGGCGAAAAGTACTTTGCCACGCACCTGAACGACTTTGATTTGTCAGCCAACAACGGAGGCTGGCAGTGGGCGAGCTCCAGCGGGTGTGACGCGCAGCCCTACTTTCGCATCTTCAACCCGATCAGCCAAAGCGAAAAGTTCGACCCCGAGGGCAAATTCATACGCCGCTATGTGCCGGAACTGGCGGACCTGCCCACGGCCGCATTACACGCGCCTTGGCTGGCCAAACCCCTGGAATTGCAAGCATCGGGGGTGGTGATCGGTAAAACCTACCCGGCCCCCATCGTGGACCACGCCGAAGCCCGCGAGAAAACGCTGGCCCGGTATGCGGTGGTCAAGAAAAGCGCGGACTGATCAGATGGCGACCATCTCAAAGTCTTCCTTGCGGGCCGCGCATTCGGGGCAAGTCCAGTTCATGGGCACGTCTGCCCATTGGGTGCCCGGCGCAATGCCGTGCTCGGGGTCGCCCTCGGCTTCGTCGTAAATCCAGCCGCAAATCAGGCACATCCAAGTTTTGTGTTCCATCACAGTGTCGCAATCAGAGAGTCGAATAGAATAATTTAATTGTATCGGCCTATTCAACACATGCCCTGTCTTTGCGTGCCACGGCCCTGACATTTGACCTTCAATGACCGATTCCAAGCCCGCCAACACCAAAATAGAACAACTTCTGGATGACGAAGAGTCGGCCAGCCTGGCCTGCGTGCTGTCTTTCAATGCCAACGACCCCAGCGGCGCTGGCGGCCTGAGCTGTGACTCGGTGGCCATGGCCTCGGTGGGGGCGCATTGCATGCCCATTTGCACAGGCACTTATGTGCGCGACACCAGCAGCATCACCGACTTTTATGCGCTGGACGACGAAGCCGTGCATGACCAGGCCCGCGCCGTGGCCGAAGACGTGCCGGTGCAGGTCATTAAAGTAGGCTTTGTTGGCACGCCCGAGAGCCTGGCGGTGATCGCCGAGCTGTCGGACGACTACGACGGTGTGCCGGTCGTGGCCTACATGCCCAACCTGTCCTGGTGGGAAGAAGACAAGATCGACGCTTATCTGGACGCTTTTCGCGAATTGCTGCTGCCGCAAACCAGCGTGCTGGTGGGCCACCACAGCACGCTGCGCCGTTGGTTGCTGCCCGACTGGAGCGGTGATCGCAACCCTGGTCCGCGCGACATCGCCAAAGCAGCGGCCGAGCTGGGGGTGCCCTACACCCTGGTGACCGGGTTACCCTTGCCCGAGCAACACATCGACAACGTGCTGGCCTCGCCCGAGACCGTGCTGGCCCACGAAAAGTTTGAACGCATCGAGGCGGTGTTTGCGGGGGCGGGCGACACGCTCACCGCAGCCTTGGCCGCCTTGCTGGCCACCGGTATGGACCTGCCCGAAGCCACCAGCGAAGCCCTGCATTACCTGGACCGGTGCCTGGACGAAGGCTTTCGGCCCGGCATGGGCCAGGTCATTCCGGACCGCCTGTTCTGGGCCCTGCCCGAAGGCGAAGAAACCGACGGCGATGGCCCCGAAGTGCACCCCGGGGCAGATTACTTTGAAATACCTTTCAACGAAACCAAACACTGAGACCCGACATGACCGACCGCAACCAAGTACTGTTTGACCGCGCCGCCCAAGTGATTCCCGGTGGGGTCAACTCCCCCGTGCGCGCCTTTCGCGCTGTGGGCGGTACGCCGCGCTTTGTTCAACGTGCCCAAGGTGCCTATTTTTGGGACGCCAACGGCCAAAAATACATCGACTACATCGGCTCTTGGGGCCCCATGATCTTGGGCCATGGCCACCCGGCGGTGCTCGAAGCGGTGCAAAAAGCCGCGCTGGACGGTTTCTCTTTTGGTGCACCCACTGAACGCGAGATCGAGCTGGCCGAAGTAATCCTCAAGCATGTGCCGTCCATGGAAATGGTGCGCCTGGTCAGCTCGGGCACCGAAGCGGGCATGAGCGCGCTGCGCCTGGCCCGTGGCGCCACAGGCCGCACCAAGTTCATCAAGTTTGAAGGCTGCTACCACGGACATGCCGATGCGCTGCTGGTCAAAGCCGGATCGGGCCTTGCGACTTTTGGCAACCCCACGAGCGCAGGCGTGCCGCCCGAAGTGGTGCGCGACACGCTGGTGCTGGAGTACAACAACATCCAGCAGTTGGAAGAAGCCTTTGCCCTGCATGGCAAGGAACTGGCCTGCGTGATGATTGAACCCATCGCGGGCAACATGAACTTTGTGCGTGCCAGCGTGCCTTTCATGAAGCGCTGCCGCGAGCTGTGCACCGAGCACGGTGCGCTGCTAGTTTTTGACGAAGTGATGTCCGGTTTCCGCGTGGCCTTGGGCAGCGCCCAAAGCGTTTACGCCAAAGCCATTCCCGGCTTCAAGCCTGACATGACGGTGCTGGGCAAGGTGATTGGTGGCGGCATGCCGCTGGCCGCCTTTGGTGGCCCGCGCGAGATCATGCGCCAACTGGCCCCCACCGGCCCGGTCTACCAAGCGGGCACGCTCAGCGGCAACCCGGTGGCCACGGCCTGCGGCCTGACCACGCTGCGTGAGATCGCCAAGCCCGGCTTTTTTGACGCCCTGAGCGCCCGAACCCAAAGCCTGGTGGATGGCCTCAAAGGTGCAGCGGCCAATGCGGGTGTGCCTTTCAGCGCCGACTGCCAAGGCGGTATGTTTGGTTTCTTCTTGCTGCCCGAGTTGGCGCAAAACTACGCCCAGGTCATGACCAGCGACAGCCCCAGGTTCAACAAGCTGTTCCATGGCTTGCTTGACGGTGGTGTCTACATCGCTCCCGCTTTGTACGAAGCCGGATTTGTCAGCGCTGCACACACCGAAGCCGACATCGCTGAGACGGTGCGTGTCGCGGCTGAAGTGTTCAAAACGCTTTGAGCCCGGCCATGAAACACCTGACTTGTTTGGTGTTTGTTGGCTTGACCCATGTTGGCATGCCTGCCCACGCCGAGTTCGATGCCAGCCGCCTATGGGTGAACGCAGGGTTTTACTCGGCGCACTTTGACACCCACAAAAGTCTTCGCAATGCCAACCCAGGTATCGGCTTTGAATACGCCCTTCATGAGGACTGGAGCGCAACCGCTGGACGCTTCATCAACAGCGACAACGCCCACTCCAGCTACATCGGCGTTTATTACCAACCTTGGCGCGTGGGCTCGGTCAAGCTGGGTGCGGTGGCGGGGGCCTTCAATGGCTATCCCAAAGCTTTTGACGGCGGTTGGTTTCCGGCCGTCATCCCGACCGCCAGCTTGGAAAGCGGGCACTGGGGCCTGAACGTGGCCTTGGTGCCGCCCCTCAAAGACCGGCTGTATGGCGCGGTCAGTTTTCAGCTCAAGTACCGCTTTCGTTGACCGAAGGCCCATGGAGACCCCCCCGATGAACCCATCACGCCGCCAACTGAACACCTTGCTGGGCGCCAGCCTTTTGAGTCTGGGGACTGCCCCTTTGGCCTGGGCGCAAACAGCGGCCACACAAGCGCCTCTCAAGCTGATCGTGCCCTTCACCCCCGGCACAGGCATTGACCTGATCGCCCGCACCCTGGGGCCCAAACTCTCGCAGCGCCTGAACCGTCCGGTGGTGGTTGAAAACCGCGTGGGTGCCTCCGGCAACATCGGCACCGAAGCGGTGGTGCGGTCAGCACCAGACGGCTCCACCCTGCTGGTGAGCGTCAACACTTTGGTCATGAACCGAGCGCTTTACCCAGGCCTGAGTTTTGACGCGGTGAAAGACCTGACGGCCGTCTCGCAAACCAGCTGGGGGCAACTGCTGCTGGTGACCCACCCCAAAACCGGCTACAAGAACGCTGGCGAATTGGTGCAAGCGGCACGCCAACAGCCAGGCCGCCTCAATTACGCATCGCCCGGCGTGGGCACGCCACACCACTTGTCAATGGAGCTGTTCAAAAACACCGCCCGGGTTTTTCTGACGCACATCCCGTATCGGGGCACCGGCCCGGCCGTGACCGATTTGCTGGGTGGCCAAGTGGACGCGATGTTCCTGCCCATCCATGTCGCCTTGCCGCACATTCGCTCTGGTCGGATGGTGGCGCTGGGCATTGGCAGTGACAAGCGTCACGCCCTGTTGCCCGATCTGCCCACCCTGGCCGAAGCCAAAGCAGGCAATGTGAACGTGGACATGTGGTACGGCGTCTTTGCCCCCAAAGGCACACCGGCCGACATCGTGAACCTGTACAACCGCGAGATCAACCAACTGCTCAGCGGCGAAGATGTGCAAAAGGCGTTTGTCTCGCAAGGCATGGACCCCAGCGGCAGCACCCCACAAGCCTTTGCCCAACTGGTCGAGCGCGACGCCGAACGCTGGGCCCGCCTGATCAAGGACCAAGGCATCAAGGCCGACTGATGTGAGCGCGCTCAGGGCGCGCTGTCTGGGTTGGTGGGGGTGTTGGCGTCTGTGGGCAACACCAGGCAGCGCTTTAGCCCAAAGCGCTCAAAGTCGCGGTCAAACGTGACCATGCGAAGGCCAGCGCTTTGGGCTGTGGCCGCCAGGCACATGTCGGTCCACAAGCGAATGGGCTGGGGCTCACCGCGACGCCCCAGTAACTGCGCAATGGCGTCGTCCAAACCGGGTGGGTCGGCCAGCAAACCCACGGCAGGCGTTTCTAGCCATTGGCGGTACATGGCCAAGGCCTGCGTCAAATTCAACACATTGGGGCCCATCGCCCGGGGCTGCGACAGCAAGCGCACCAAACCCATCATGGTGCTTCGGCAAAACCACAAAGGCGTTGCGGCCGCGCAGGCCGATTCCCAGTAGCGCATGGCCTGCGCATGAAACGGGTGAGCGGCGCTGCACAAACCTACCCACACATTGACATCGAGCAAATCACCCGGTGCCAAGCGCCAGTTGGCCGAGGCCTCAGCCACGCCCCAAGAGCCGGATGGTTCGCTCATCGTCTTCCTCGTTGATCAATTCATACAAATCGGCATTGGTCAATTTGCTCAGATGCAGCGGCAATGGCCCCTGGTTTGGAATGATCAGTGGCCTGGCATCAAACCGCTTTTGCGGGTCCACCACCTCGCGGGCGGTCAAGCCCCGCTCCACCAGCTCAATGACCAGGTCGCGCAGGGTCCGGCCCTCTTGGGCGGCCCGGGTTTTGAGGTGCTTGAACAGCGCGTCGGGGAAATCAAGTGAAGTACGCATGTCTGCATTTTTGCATGAATGCATGAAAATGCGCAAGGACTTTCCCCTGACTGCCCGTGCACCAGACCATAGCTGGCCCAGCAAACCAGCGATAATCCGCCCCTGCATTCACGTCCGGACCGGGCGCTTGCCCACCCCTCAGGACCTCTCCATGAAAAAGAATTTCCCCCTGCAAGCCGAAGGCAAGCACCCCGACCGTGTGCTCGAAGCCGTCAAGCACGAGATCCGCAAATACTTCAAGCGCGAGCGCAACCGCGACGTGCCCAAGGGCGTGGACTTTTGGGACTTTGACTGCAAAGTGGGCCTGAACGCCGACAGCGCCGAAGTGGTGCGGGTGAGCGGCGTGATCGAAGCCGTGGACGCAGCAGTCAAAGCAGGCGCATCGTCGGTGTATGTGGAAATTTTGAGCAAGCACGGGGTGCGGGTTCTGAAGGCGCAACACGACGAAGAGCCACAAGAAGACGCTTGATATTAAAAAAGTAGATATTTGGGGTCTGCGTCATGAATCATGGCGCATACAAGTAGTCTCGGTTGTCAATCACTTAGACAACCTGCAGTTGGCTCCACTACGCCAGCAACCGCGCCTTGCGTTTTTGTGCCTTCAGCAGCTGTATGGCCTGCTGGTCAAATGACACAAACTCGGTGCCTCCCAGCAGCTCACCCTCGGCTGCAATCACCCCATCGGCAAAGTCGCCGCCCCTGTCCAGCTGCGCCAGCCCAGCCAGCACCGTGGGCGTGTGGCAGACCACTTGCCGCACTTGCAGCAGGGTCCGCAAGGCATGGGCCACTTGGGCCGAGGTGTAGCGGTAGCCGCGCAACAAGACCCAAACCATCTCACACAAGGCTGGGGTGGGCACCGCAATCAAACTGGCTTTTTGCAACACGCGCAGCGCCAAGGCTGCTTGTCCAGGGTCATCTTGCGTGGCCAGCCGAACCAGCACATTGGTGTCAAGGGTGACCTTCACGGCTGCCCCGCCCAAGACTTGGAAATGATGTCGTTCATCTCGTCCACGCTCAGTGCCTTGGACGGCGCGGGCAAGCAACCGGCAAAGGCCTCAAGACCTTCTGGCGCTTTGGCTTGTAAGGTCAGCACACCGTTAGCCTGCTTGTGAATTTCAACCTGTTGGCCCGGTGCAATGCCCAAATACTGCAGCAGTTCACGCCGCAAAGTGATTTGGCCTTTGGAGGTGATCGTCAAAGCGGTCATGGTAATGTCTTTATTGATGAAAAGTAATGTCATTTTACATTACTCAACCCGGCAGCCATGGCGGATAAGCTCCCGGCCTGATCGCGATTCATTTCCTTAATCAAGCACCCAAGCTACAAGTGCACCCGCGCAAACAGCCGCTCCACCACGCCCCTCATCCACTGCTGGTCGGCATCTTGGTCGGTGCTGGCGTGCCAGACCAGATTCACTTCATAGGCCGGGGCCTCTTCAATCGTCCACATTTTCAGCTGCAAACGCTGGCTCAGGTTGCGGGCGTACATCTCGGGGACGATGCACAGCAAATCGGTGCTCTGCGCCAGCACCGCAATGGCCCCAAAGTGCCGAGGCCTCACAAGAATGCGGTCTTGCAGTTTCATGTCCGCCAGCATTTTTTCCACGCTTCCGTGGAAGGTCGCCGTGGGCGAGACCACCACAAAATGCGCTTGCGCCAACTGAGCAAGATTCAGCGTCTTCCCGCGTCCCCGGGGTGTGGGTGACCAGTCTTGGGATGAAATGGCCATGTAACGCTCGTTGAACAGCAACTTGCTGCGAATGCCCCGGTGCTGTGGCTTCAAGATGCCAATGGCCATGTCGATGTCACGCGCCTCCAACGCCGAAGCCACCTGGGCGGCATCCACTGAAATATTGGACAAAGAAGCCTGTGGCGATTCGCTGCGCAAGGCGGCCGCCAGACCCGGCAAAAACAAGATTTCACCCAGATCGGACAAGGACAGTCGCCAATGGCGGTGGCTGCTCAGGGCGTTGAAGGGCTGGTGGTTAAGCACCAGGCTTTCCATGGCCAGCAACTGCGACTGCATGGCTGGAGCCAGCTGCTCACACAAGCGGGTGGGCTGCAGCCCGACGGGGGAGCGCACAAACAAATCATCGCCAAAAAATTCACGCAAACGCGCCAGCGCATTGCTGGTGGCGGGCTGCGACAAGGCCAGCGCTTTACCTGCGGCTGTGACCGAGCGGGTGCGGTGGATGGCCACCAGCACACGCAACAGGTTGAGGTCGAGTTGTCGGAAATTCATGCTTTGCCCATGGTTTACGTGAATAAGGGTTGTTACCAATTATTCACAACATCAATGTAGCGCATTGGAAGAATCCATTTGCCATGGTGCTCGCACTGGCCTAAATTGCCCACATTGAATCAGGCTTCACCACGGGACAAGATCCCCATGAAAGGTTTTGAGCATGGCTGAACGCTCGTTTGTGCAAGAGGTGCAAAAACTGCGCTTGGGCGATGGTGACGAATTCCATGGAGAAGGCATTCTGGCCGTTACCAAGGCTTTGCTGCAATCGGGCGTGTCGTATGTGGCGGGCTACCAAGGCGCACCGATCTCGCACCTGATGGATGTGCTGACCGACGCCAACGACATCCTGCAAGAACTGGGCGTGCATTTCGAGCACAGCGCCTCAGAGGCCACGGCGGCCGCCACTTTGGCCGCCTCGGTCAATTACCCGCTGCGCGGTGCCGTCACGTTCAAATCGACTGTGGGCACCAACGTGGCGTCGGACGCGCTGGCCAATTTGGCCTCGGGCGGCGTCACCGGCGGTGCCATGCTGATCGTGGGCGAGGACTACGGCGAGGGTTCAAGCATCATGCAAGAGCGCTCGCACGCGTTCGCCATGAAATCGCAGGTCTGGTTGATCGACCCGCGCCCCAACCTGCCCAGCATCGTGCATGCGGTGGAAAAAGGGTTTGAGTTGTCCGAGGCCAGCAACACGCCGGTGATGCTGGAGTTGCGCATCCGCGCCTGCCATGTGCATGGCCGCTTTCCCACCCGCGACAACGTGCGGCCCAGCTTCACGCTCAAAGACGCCATTGAAAACCCCAAGCGCGACGTCAACCGCATCGTGCTGCCGCCCGCCAGCTATTTGCACGAGCAAGAAAAAACCCACACGCGCTGGCCGGCGGCGGTCAAATTCATCCAGGAGCACCAGCTCAACGAATTTTTCTCTGAAGGTGTACAGGACTTCGGCATCGTGCTGCAAGGGGGCCTGTACAACGGGGTGGTGCGTGCACTGCAACTGCTGGGCCTGGCCGACGACTTTGGCAAGACCGACATTCCGCTGTATGTGCTGAACATCACCTACCCACTGGTCGACGATGAATTCAAACGCTTTTGTGCGGGCAAGCGCGGCTTGCTGGTGGTCGAAGAAGGCCAGCCCGACTTCATTGAGCAAAACATCCACAGCATCTTGCACAAAGCGGGTCTGAACACCCAAATCCACGGCAAAGACGTGCTGCCCATGGGCGGCGAATACACCGGCGGGGTGGTGCTGAAAGGCATCCGGGCATTCATCGCGCAATACGCGGCGCACCTGCTGCCAGCAACGCTGCCCGCCGTGCAGGCCAGCAACCAGCTGGCGATCAGCGAAGCGGTGGCCCAAGTGCACCCGCGCCCACCCTCGTTTTGCACCGGTTGCCCCGAGCGGCCCATCTTCACGGCCATCAAGATGATCGAGAAAGAGCTGGGCCAGCACCATGTGAGTTGCGACATCGGCTGCCACCTGTTCTCGATCCTGCCGCCTTTCAACATCGGCGCCACCACCATGGGCTATGGCCTGGGCTGGGCGGGCGCTTCGGCCTTCAACACCAGCGAGACGAGCAAGCGCACCGTCTCCATCATGGGTGACGGCGGCTTTTGGCACAACGGCCTGACCAGCGGCGTGGGCAACGCGGTGTTCAACCAGTCCGACAACTTGCTGCTGGTGGTGGACAACGGTTATTCGGCCGCCACGGGCGGGCAAGACGTGCTGTCGTCCAAGGCCATCAACCCCATCCGCAACACCAACAACCCGATTGAAAAAGCCGTGCGCGGCGTGGGTGTCGAGTGGGTCAAGACGGTCACCAACACCTACAGCCTGGACCAAATGCGCCAGACCCTGCGTGACGCCTTGACCACCAAACAGCAAGGCCCCAAGGTCATCGTGGCGCAAAGCGAGTGCATGCTCAACCGGCAAAGGCGCGTGAAACCACTGATTCGCCAACGCATCCAAAAAGGTGAGCGCGTGGTGCGCGAGCGCTTTGGCATTGACCCCGACACCTGCACCGGCGACCACTCGTGCATTCGCCTGTCGGGTTGCCCCTCGCTCAGCATCAAACCCAACCCCGACCCGCTGCGCCAAGACCCGGTGGCGGCCGTGGCCGACAGCTGTGTGGGCTGTGGTTTGTGCGGCGAGGTCGCGCACGCTGCGGTGCTGTGCCCTTCGTTTTACAGGGCCGAGATCATCAACAACCCCAGCGGCTGGGACCGCTTCAAACAAGGCCTGCGCCAACGCGTGATTGGCTGGCTGCAAAACCGCATCGAGCGCCGATTGGAGGGCATTGCGGCATGAGCGACTCCACACAACCCCAAGGCATCATCAGCCTGGCCATTTTGGCCATGGGCGGTGAAGGCGGCGGCGTGCTGGCCGACTGGCTGGTCGATCTGGCCGAACACAACGGCCATTGGGCCCAGACCACCTCGGTGCCCGGCGTGGCGCAGCGTACCGGCGCCACCATCTATTACATCGAGATGTACCCACAATCGGCATCGCCTTCAGGGCAATTGCCCGTGATGGCGCTCAGCCCATTTCCGGGTGAAGTCGACATCGTGCTGGCCTCCGAATTGATGGAAGCCGGTCGCGCCTTGCAACGCGGGCTGGTGGACCCGCACAAAACCACCTTCATCGCGTCCTCGCACCGCGTCTATTCCATGACCGAGCGCACCGCCATGGGCGACGGGCGTGTAGACGAAGCCAAGCTCTTGGCAGGAGCGCAGGCCGCCGCACGGCAGTTCATCAGCGCCGACTTTGCCAAACTCGCAGAGCAAACTGGCAGCTTGATTGCGCCCGCTTTGTATGGCGCACTGGCGGCCAGTGAGCGTTTGCCGTTTTCAAGGGCGCAATTTGAGGCCACCATCGAGCGCAGCGGCGTGGGCGTTAAAACCAGTCTGAAGGCTTTTGCCGCGGGCTTTGATGCCGCCATGCAGGTGCTGCAACCCAGCACATCCAGCGTGGCCGATGCCACCCCTGTGGCTTTGCCTTTGCACCGCCAAGTCGGCCCCAAGCTGCAGGCCTTGGCGCAAAGTCTGGAAGGCGCATTCGCCCCAGCAGCGCACGAGGTCATCGCCTCGGGTTTGACGCGGATGGCCGATTACCAGGACGTGGCTTATGCCAGCCTGTATGCGCGGCGTTTACAAGAGATGGCTGGTGCGCTGGCCTCGTCAAACACGGTCACAAGCTTGGCCGAAGAGATCCTGCGTGAAGGCGCTCGGCACTTGGCCCTGTGGATGTCTTACGAAGACACGGTGCGTGTGGCCGATTTGAAAACGCGCCGCTCACGTTTTGCACGCGTCAGCCAGGAAGTGAGCCTGAGCGAAAAGCAGCTGATCGACATCCACGAATTCATGCACCCGCGTCTGGAAGAAATTGCCGACACCCTGCCTGCGGGCTTGGGCCGCTGGTTGTTGGGCTCAAGGACAGCCCGCGCCGTGGTGGGCCGTTTCACGCAAAAAGGGCGCGTGGTGCAAACCAGCTCCTTGCGCGGTTTTCTGCTGCTGTATGGCGTGGCCAGCCTGCGCCGCATTCGCCCGGTGTCATTGCGTTACCAAACCGAGCAACAACGCATCGAAGCCTGGTGGGCAAACGCCATGAACTTGTTGCCTGGACACACGGACTTGGCACTGGAAGTGCTGCGCGGCCAGCAGCTGGTCAAAGGTTATGGGGACACCCACGCACGCGGCTGGCGGCATTTTGAAAAACTCATGACCACATTGCCACGCCTGCAGCAATTGCCCGATGCGGCCAACCGCCTGAGCGCCTTGCGCAAAGCCGCCTTGGCCGACGACAGTGGCCAGGCGCTCGATCAGGCCGTGCAGCAACTGGCACCTGCGTGACCCCCGCAACGTGGCAAACAGGACTACCCTACAAATTCCCTATCGACCCGCAACCACAAAAGGAGACTAGCCCATGAAACGACGTTTACTCACCCAAGCCACGGCATTGGTTTTGGCGCTTGGCGCCAGCTCGGCCACACTGGCGCAAGAAGTCACGCTGCGCCTGATCAGCGGTTTTGCCGAAAACGGCATCTACGTGCAACGCCTGCAGCCGTGGATCAACAAGGTCAACGCCGAGGGCAAAGGGGTTTTGCAAATCAACTTCATCGGCGGACCACGCGCCATTCCGTCGTTTGAGCTGGGCAACGCGGTCAAGACCGGCGTGGTCGACATGGCGCTCAACACCGGCGCGTTTTACACCAACGTGATGCCTGAGGCCGACTTCCTGAAGTTGACGCAGATCCCTGTGGCCGAGCAGCGCAAGAACGGCGCTTTCGATGCGATCAACAAGGTCTGGAATGAAAAAGGCAACATGCAGTACCTGGCGCGCATGGTGGAAAACCAGCCCTTCCACATCTACACCAACAAGAAGGTCGACAAGCCCGACCTGGCGGGTCAAAAAATCCGCATCACGCCGGTGTACCGCGACTTCTTCCAGGCCCTGAACGCCAGCGTGATCACCACGCCACCGGGCGAGGTCTACACCGCCCTGGAGCGCGGTGTGGTGGACGGTTATGGCTGGCCCATTGGCGGCATTTTTGACTTCAACTGGCACGAGAAAACCAAGTTCCGCATCGACCCGGGCTTCTACGATGCCGAGGTCTCACTGATCATGAACCTGCCCGCCTACAAAAAGCTCAGCGATGCGCAGCGCAACTACCTGCAAAAGCAGTTGCTGGCGCTGGAAGCCGAGAACACTTTCTGGGCGCGTTACGGGGCTGAAGAAACCGCCCGCCAGACCAAGGCAGGCATTCAGACCATCACCTTCGATGCCGCCACCAGCAAGGCCTTCCGCGACAAGGCTTACGACATTGGCTGGGCCGGTGCCACCAAGCAAAGCCCTGAAGTGGCTGCGCGCTTCAAGGCCCTGTTCTCTAAATGATGCAAGCGCTGTCTGAGCGCTTTGGCCGGTGGCTGTCGGGTCTTGCCCTGTTCGGCTGCCTGCTGCTGCTGGCCATGATGCTCATCATCGTGGCCGATGTGGCGCTGCGCAACCTGGCCATCCCGGGCATGCCGCTGGGGCTGTCCTGGAGCAACGAGGTGTCTGAGCTCATGCTGTATCTGATCACGATGTGCGTGGCCCCTTGGCTGCTGCGCCAGGGTCAGCACATCCGGGTGGACATTTTTCTGCAAGCCATTCCACCGCGCGCCGCTTGGGCGCTGGAATGGGTGGGCGATGTGCTGGGCTTGTGCTGCTGTTTGGTGCTGGCCTGGTACGGTGCGCAGGCCACTTGGGCCAGTTATGCGGCGGGGTCTCTGAGCATCAAAACCCTGGTCACGCCCGAGTGGTGGTCGCTCGCGCCTTTGCCGGTGGTGTTTGTGCTGCTCTCCATCGAGATGGTGTTTCGCATGCACCGCCTGCTGCATGCCGAGCGCGGTCCGCGCCAGGATGCCGTGAGCGCAGCTTGAACGGGTTCCCCATGTTTTTATATTTCTCGTCTGGAGTCTGCACATGAGCAGTTGGCCCATCGCAGCTTGGTTGATGTTGGGCGGCTCGACTTTGTTGCTGTTCATGGGCATGCCCGTGGCCCTGACGTTTTTGGGCGTCAACATCATCGGGGCTGTGCTTTACATGGGTGGCGAGCCCGGCTTGGTGCAGCTGGTGCGCAACAGCGTGAGTTCGGTCACAGCCTTTGCGCTCACGCCCATTCCGCTGTTTGTGCTGATGGGCGAGATTTTGTTCCACACCGGTCTGGCCGTGAAGGTGATCGACGGGGTCGAGCGCTTGATCGTTCGTGTGCCTGGGCGACTGGCGGTGGTCGCGGTGGTGGCGGGCACGGTGTTTTCGGCCATCTCGGGTTCCACGATTGCCACCACAGCCATGCTGGGGGCCTTGATGCTGCCCGTGATGCTTGCACGCGGCTACCACCCCACCATGGCCACGGGTCCGATCATGGCCATCGGCGCGGTGGACATGCTGATTCCGCCTTCGGCCCTGACGGTTTTGCTGGGCTCGCTCTCGGGCATCTCGATTTCCAAGTTGCTGCTGGGCGGCGTCGTTCCTGGGCTGCTGCTGTCGGTGGCGTTTGTGGCTTGGATCATCGTGCGGGTGCGCATCAGCCCCCACTTAGCGCCAACCGACACGGATGCCGTTGAACACCAGGGCTGGGACCGCTGGCAACCGCTGTTTGCCTACGTCTTGCCCACCTTGTCGATTTTTGGGGTGGTGGTGGGCGCGCTGGCAGCGGGTTGGGCCACGCCCACCGAGTGTGCGGCGCTCGGTGCCTTTGCCACCATGCTGCTGGCCGCGCTGTACCGCGCCCTGCGCTGGGAGGCTGTGCTCAAGGCCCTCAAGGGCACTGCAGGCATTTCCGGCATGATTTTGTTCATCATTTTGGGGGCCACCACCTTCGCGCAAATTTTGTCTTTTTCGGGTGCCAGCTCGGGTTTAGTGCAGCTGATCACCGAGCAAGGATTGACTGCCAACCAGATCCTGATCGGCATGATGGTGTTCCTGATTTTTCTGGGCATTTTTGTTGACCAGGTCAGCATGATGATGATCACCCTGCCCATCTTCATGCCCATCGTGAATGCCCTGGGCATTGACCCGGTGTGGTTTGGCGTGCTGTTCCTCATTTGCATGCAAATGGGCCTGCTGTTGCCGCCCCATGGCTTGCTGCTCATGACCATGCGCGGCGTGGCACCACCGTCGGTCACCATGACGCACATTTTTCTGGCGGTCACGCCTTATTTGGCGATGAGCGTGTTGCTTCTGGTGGCCGTCTTCATGGTGCCGGGCATCGCCACTTGGTTGCCGGGCTGGATGGGTTAAGACCCGTCTTTTGCAGCCGCCGCACGCAACTTGTCTTTCTTGCTCAGCCGTGAACCCTTGATGCCGCCGTTGCCGGGCGATGGGGGTGGTGGGGTTTCGGTGGGCTCAAAGCCAGGCACTTGCTCCAAAACGAGTTCCAGGCTTTCGCGTTTCTGGATCAACTGCCAGTGCGCCAGCGCAGCAGCGGTCACAAAGCTCACCGCGTCGCCATGCGCACCCGCCCTGCCCGTGCGGCCGATGCGGTGGGTGTAGTCGGTGGCCGAGCGTGGCAGGTCGTAATTGACCACTACGGGCAGCATGGCGATGTCGATGCCGCGCGAGGCCAAGTCGGTGGTGACCACCACGTCCCAACGTCCGGCCTTGAATTCACTCAACACCTCTTGCCGTGCCCCCTGGCTCATCTCGCCATGAAACGGCGTGGCAAACACGCCCGCTTTGTAAAGTTTGTTCGCCACATGCTCGCAGGCATAACGCGTGGCCACAAACACCAGCACCTGCTTCCAGCTGTTCTCGGTGATCAAGTGACGCAACAAACTGGTGCGGCTTTTTTCATCCACGCTGATGGCGCGTTGCGTGATGTCGGGCTTGTGGCCTTCAAAGGCCTCCACCGTGATGCGCACCGGCTCGTGCAGCAGCTTGGCCGCCAGCGCTTCCACCTCGGGTGCAAACGTGGCCGAGAACAACAGCGTTTGGCGCTTGGCAGGCAGCAACGCCAGCACGCGCTGCAACTCTTCCGAAAAACCTAGGTCCAACAAGCGGTCGGCCTCGTCCAGCACCAAGTGCTGCACATCGGCCAGGCGCAAAGCGTTTTGGTCAATCAGATCGAGCAAACGGCCCGGCGTGGCCACCACGATGTCGGCACCGCCACGCAGCGCCATCATTTGCGGGTTGACCGACACGCCACCAAACACGGTGTTCACCTTGAGCGACTGCGGCAGCTTGTAAGTCAAGTTGGCCAGCACTTCGCCCACTTGCACTGCCAGTTCGCGTGTGGGCACCAGCACCAGGGTGCGAACCGGACGGCGAAAATTGGTCTGGCGCGGCGCAGCCGTCAAGTGCTGAAGCAGCGGCAGCGCAAAGGCCAACGTTTTGCCCGAGCCGGTGGGCGCGGTGGCCCACACATCGGCCGACTTCAAAACCGCCGGAATCGCCTCGGACTGGATGGGGGTGGGGGTGTACAAGCCCATGTCACCCACAGCGCGCAAAAGCGCGGGAGTCAAGCCGAGTTGGTCAAAGTTCAAAATAATCCGATCAATGGCGCGAATCAATGGCGGAAGTGCCGCACGCCGGTGAACACCATCGCCACACCGCGCTCGTTGGCCGCGTCAATGACTTCCTGGTCGCGCATGGAGCCACCGGGCTGGACCACGCAGGTCGCGCCTGCGTCCACCACCACATCGAGGCCGTCGCGGAAAGGGAAGAAGGCGTCGCTGGCGACCACGGTGTGTTGCAGGCTGAGTTTGGCGGCTTCGGCCTTGATGCTGGCAATGCGGGCCGAGTCGAGGCGGCTCATCTGCCCAGCGCCCACGCCCATGGTCATGCCGTTTTTGCAGAACACGATGGCGTTGGATTTGACGAACTTGGCCACTTTCCAGGCGAACAACAAGTCGTGCAGTTCTTCAGGGGTGAGTTGCTTGACGGTGACGATCTTCAAGTCAGCCAAAGCCAGCTCGTGGTTGTCGGCGCTTTGCAGCAACAGGCCTGAGCCGACGCGTTTGGTTTCCAAAGCGTTACGCACGTCACCGTAGTTGGCGGGCAAGGCGATTTTCATCAAGCGCACATTCACTTTGCTCTTGAACACTTCGAGGGCTTCGGCGCTGAAGTCGGGGGCCATGAGCACTTCAACGAATTGCTTGCTCACCGCTTCGGCGGCGGCTTTGTCCACAGGTCGGTTGAAAGCGATGATGCCGCCGAAGGCGCTGGTGGGGTCGGTTTGGAAGGCTTTGCTGTAGGCCTCGAGTGCCGTTGCGCCCACGGCCACGCCGCAAGGGTTGGCGTGTTTGACGATGACACAGGCCGAATCACTGAAACTCTTCACACATTCCCAAGCCGCATCGGCGTCAGCGATGTTGTTGTAGCTGAGTTCTTTGCCTTGCAGTTGCACGCCAGTGGCCAACGATCCAGCCGCAGGTGCCAAGTCACGGTACCAAGCGGCTTGCTGGTGGCTGTTTTCACCGTAACGCAGGTCTTGCACCTTGACGTATTGCTCGTTGAATTGGCCGGAGAACTGGGCGCGCTCGGGCACGTAGGTTTCGCTCAGTTTTTCGGCTTCAAAGTTCACGCTGGAGAGGTAGTTGCTGATCGCGCCGTCGTATTGGCTGATGCGGTTGAACGCGGCCACCGACAAAGCAAAGCGCAGTTTGTCGCTCAACTTACCGTTGGCCTTCAGCTCAGTGATCACGTCGGCGTATTGGCTGGCGTCGGTCACGATGCCCACGTCTTTCCAGTTCTTGGCAGCCGATCTCACCATGGCGGGGCCGCCGATGTCGATGTTCTCGATGGCGTCGGCCAACGTGCAGCCGGGCTTGGCCACGGTGGCTTCAAACGGATACAGATTGACGATCAGCAGATCGATGGGGTCGATGTTGTGCGCCTGCAAAGCCGCCATGTGCTCGGGCGTATCGCGGCGCGCCAACAGGCCGCCGTGCACTTTGGGGTGCAGGGTTTTCACACGGCCGTCCAGCATTTCCGGGAAACCGGTGACTTCGGCCACTTCGGTCACGGGCAGGCCTTGCTCGGCCAGCAGTTTGGCGGTGCCGCCGGTGGAGATCAGGGCCACGCCCAGGGCGTGCAGTGCTTTCGCCAGGTCGACGATGCCGGTTTTGTCAGAGACGGAAATGAGGGCGCGCATAAAAAATCTTTCTTCAACAGTGTTCAGTTCAGGACTGGGCTGGGCCGGGGTCAAGGATTCCAGCTCGGTCATCCAATGGGGGTAAAAATAACCAAGCACTGTCAGCCGGACCTGGCCGCAGTGCGGGTCTCATTTCAGGAGATCGTGCTCCAGCAATTTTTTGCGCAGGGTATTTCGGTTCAAGCCCAACCATTCGGCAGCACGCGACTGGTTCTGGCCCGAATGGCTCATCACCACATCCAGCAAGGGTTTTTCGACCAGCTTGACCAGCATGTCATAGAGGCCTGTGGGATCGGTCCCGTCCAGGTCGCGGAAATAGATTTCCAGGTTGTCACGGACGCAGTTTTCAATGGATTGGGGTTCGCTCATGGCATGGTCTCTAATTCGGGGCAGGCCTCACGGCGCAGGGGCAGGCGCTCCATCTGGTCGGCCAGGCCGTCCAGATAGGCGGCCACGGCGGCCAGTTGTTGCGCTGCAGTCTCCAGGGTGTTCATGTGCTCTCGAAAATCATCGCCGCCAGGCAGCGTGCGCACATACCAGCCGATGTGCTTGCGCGCCGAGCGCACACCGGTGTACTCGCCGTACAGGCTGTAATGGTCTTGCAGGTGCTCGAGCAGGGCGCGGCGCACCTCAGCCACCAGCGGCGGGGCCAGGTGAGTGCCCGTGGCCAAAAAGTGAGCGATCTCGCGGAAGATCCAGGGACTGCCTTGTGCGGCGCGACCCACCATCACAGCGTCTGCCCCGGTAAACTTCAGCACATCGCGGGCTTTTTCAGGCGAGTCGATGTCACCATTGGCCACCACCGGGATGCGCAAAGCGGCCTTGACGGCGGCCACGGTGTCGTATTCGGCATAGCCTTTGTAGCCTTGCTCACGGGTGCGGCCGTGCACGGTGACCATCTGCACCCCGGCGCTCTCGGCAGCACGGGCCAGGCTCAGGGCGTTCTTTTCAGCGTCGCACCAGCCAGTTCGCATTTTCAAAGTGACGGGCACGCCGTGGGGCAAAGCGGCCTCGACCACGGCGCCGATGATCTGAAGCGCCAGGGGCTCGTCTTGCATGAGGGCAGAACCCGCCCATTTGTTGCACACCTTTTTGGCAGGGCAACCCATGTTGATGTCGATGATCTGTGCGCCCCGGTCGATGTTGTAGCGCGTGGCGTCGGCCATCATTTGCGCCTCGGTGCCTGCGATTTGCACCGCAATTGGGCCGGGCTCACCGTCGTGGTTGGCGCGCCGCGAGGTCTTCAAAGAGGCCCACAAGTCAGGGCGCGAGGTCACCATTTCGCTCACCGCATAACCCGCACCAAACTGCCTGCACAACTGACGGAAAGGCCGATCCGTCACCCCCGCCATGGGGGCGACAAACAAGTTGTTCGGCAATGCGTAAGGGCCAATCTGCATGACTTGGAAGTGGTTGTTTTAGAGCGTGGCCTGAAGAAGAGGCACGATTGTAATTGCTTAATATTTCAGCAAATGAAAGCTGCGTGTGCTAAGCAAATATCACCGGCGCTACACTGCCCCCATGGAACTTTGGCTCAACGAATTAATGCAATGGCTGGCCCTGCCGCAACATGGCCTGAGCACCGTGTTTGTGGTGGCCTTCATTTCGGCCACCTTGTTGCCGATGGGTTCTGAGCCGGTGCTGTTTGGCTTGGTCAAACTCAATCCCGAACTGTTTTGGCCTGCGATTTTGGTGGCCACTGCAGGCAACACGCTGGGCGGCATGTTCAGTTGGTGGATGGGCTGGGGCACGCACAAGGCGGTGAACCGTTGGCGCGGATCGGGCAGCCACCACCGTGCCTTGGTCTGGCTGGAAAAGCTGGGCCCGAAGGCCTGTTTGCTCAGCTGGCTGCCCGTCATAGGCGACCCTTTGTGTGCGGTGGCGGGCTGGCTGAAGATGCCTTTTTGGGCCTGCACGTTGTACATGGCCATTGGCAAATTCGCCCGCTACCTGCTCATGACGGTGGGTCTGCTGTGGGTGTTTCCGGGGCAGTTTTAAGGCGGCCCCAACTCCCAATACCCAGCAGCCAGCAGCCAGCAGCCAAGCTGGCCATCAATCGTGAACGATCTTGCGTTCTTTGATGATTTGAGCAAACCGTCGCGCATCGGCCTTGGTGACGGCACCGAACTCGGCGGGCGTCATGGGGGTGGGCTCGGCACCGATGCCTTTGATGGACTCGACGGCGCTGGGCAACATCAAGGCGCGGTTGATCTCGCGGTTCAGGCGGTCAACGATGACCGCAGGTGTGCCTGCAGGCGCCCAGAAACCATGCGATGTGCCGGCGTCAAAATTCTTGAGCCCCAGCTCATTGAGCGTAGGCGCATCGGGGAACATGGACAAGCGCTGTGGAGAGGTGACCGCCAACAAACGAAGACGACCCGAACGCACGTGCGAAAAAGCAATGCCGGGATCGAGCAAATAGTCCACATTGCCGCCCAGCAAGTCTTGCAAGGCTGCACCCGAACCGCGATAAGGGATGTGCAAGGTAAAAATTCCGGCTTGGGACTTGAGCATCTCGCCCGCAATGTGCGGGCTGGTGCCGTTGCCCGGCGAGCCATAACTCAACTTGCCCGGATTGCCCTTGGCAAAGGCAACGAATTCGGCAAACGTCTTGTACGGTGCATCGCTGCGCACGACCAAGAACAATTGCAAACGCGCACCTGCTGCCACGGGAATAAGGTCCTTGTCATGGTCGAAAGGCATCTTGGGCGTGACGTAGGGCACGATGGAAGCGCCACTGCCCGAGCTGCACAACAGGGTGTAACCATCGGGCGCACTTTTGGCGGCCAAGTCTGAACCAATGATGCCACCGGCACCGCCTCGGTTGTCCACCACAATTTGTTGACCCAGCGCTTGAGACACCGCAGACGACACGGCACGCGCCACCAGGTCTGGAGAACCGCCCGCAGGGAAATTCACGATCATGCGGATGGGTTTGGCCGCAGGCCAGGCGCTTTGGGCCTGCGCGGGACCAAAGGCGCTGAGTGCAAGCCCAGACACGGCGGCAAGGCCAAGCTGTCGGCGGCGAGGGTCATGACGGTGGGTCATCGGGACATCTCCGAATTTTGAGGGTAAAAAAAGTGTTGGGCAATTTAACAAGTTGATTATGTAAAGAAATCAAGTGCAGAACTACCCGGGAAAACCTTGCCTTGTGGGTCCAACGGACCGTCGTGGGTCAGGCCAAGGGGGGGGCTCAGAGGCATTCACTTGGCCCGGCGGCGCAAGTTGCCCCAAAAAATCTTTGCCAACCCAGCTTTGCTACTGCTGTTGGCAAACAACATACTGGCCCAAGCCGCTCATCAACACTCCATCCACCATCACCACTTGCTGGCCTGTTCGAATAAGCTCCAGGCACCAGCTGCCGTGCACAAGCTGACCCACCAAAGGCATGTGCCGCTGCCCAATCCACACCACTTTCCAATGCTCAACGCCACCTTGACTGTTTTCCTTTTGTTGCTCGCGGCCTTGCTTGCGGCCTTGGCCTGGAATTGGGCTCCTGATCGCCCAGTGGATACCCTCAAGGCGCGCTGGGCCCCTCCCCCGTCGAACTTTGTGGCCCTGCAAGGCATGCAGGTGCATGTGCGCGACGAGGGGCCACGCGATGACCCCACCCCCATCGTGCTGATCCACGGCACCTCGGCCAGTTTGCACACCTGGGACGGCTGGGTGGCCGCTTTGAGCCCGCACCGCCGCGTCATCCGCATGGACTTGCCCGGTTTCGGACTGACCGGCCCCGCAGCCGATGGCGACTACAGCATGGCGCGTTACACGGGCTTCATGCGGGATTTGCTGGACTTGCTCAAGCTCGATGAGGTGGTGATGGGCGGCAACTCGCTGGGCGGTGGCATTGCCTGGCAAACCGCCTTGGCGCACCCGACGCGTGTGCGCCAATTGGTTTTGGTCGATGCCACGGGCTACCCTTTGCAGCCCCAGTCCATCCCGATCGGATTTCGGCTGGCCCAAATGGCATGGTTGGCACCGGTCACTCAGAAAATTTTGCCTCGTTCAATGATTGCCGCCAGTGTGCGCAATGTCTATGGCCAACCGGACAAGGTAAGCCCAGCCCTGATAGACCGCTATTACGAATTGACCCTGCGCGAAGGCAACCGCGCCAGCCTGACGCAACGCTTCCAATACCGCAGCAGCGATGCCGCTTTGGCGGGACAGATTTCTCAGCTGAACCTGCCCACCCTGATTTTTTGGGGCAGCGAAGACCGGCTGATTCCGCCAGACCACGCACAAGGTTTTCACCAAGACATTGCAGGCAGCCAGCTAAAGGTGTTTGAAGGCTTGGGCCATGTGCCCCACGAAGAAGACCCTGAGGCCACGGTGCAGGTGGTGAAAAGGTTTTTGAGCCTACGTGAGTGATTGATACCGTGAACCTGCTTTAAAAAACCTTCAGCGACGCAGCGAAGTAGCGAAGCAGAAATTTCGACATGATTCATGCGCGCAACACCTGACCCGTGATGCCACTGAACAGGCACCGCTGATAGGCCAGCCCCACGCGCTCGGCACTGACTTTTTCAAAGCCGGGGAAAGCAGCGCAAGCTTCCGCTGGTGTGCCCTCCACCAAGCTGGGGCTCACCACATTCAGGCGCCAGCCCTGCGGGAACTCGGTCGCTGCCGCACGTACCCAACTCTCCAGTGCACCATTGACCATGCTCAAACCTGCCCCACCCAATACGGGCTCGGTGCTGGTGGTGCCCGAGGTCAGCGTAATCGATCCACCGGGACGCAAAACTTCTCGGGCAGCCAAAGCCAGATTGACCTGGCCGAGCAATTTATCCAGCAAACCCAAGCCATAGACTGAAGCCTCCACAGAAGCCGGTCTCGCGTCGGCCAATGCACCAAAGCGTGCACGCCCCGCGGCCGAAATCACAGCATCGAGTTGACCCAGACTTTTCAGTGTTTTGACCAAGGCGTCCGCATCCGAAAGGTCAAGCTGAACTTCGTGATCGCTTTTGGCCGGCTCCAGACTGGCTGAAATGACATCATGTTGGGCCTGCAGCGAATTCAGAACACACCGCCCGACCACGCCAGTAGCGCCGACCAACAAAATTTTCATGCGCACAGGTGTCATGGTTTGGGCTCCGAATTTTGAGGTTTGTGGGGTAATGGGGTGGGGAAAACTTGGCCCGCCACCGCCCAATCATGGTGCTGAACATCGTTGAACATCACGTAAACATGCGCCGGGTCGCACCCACAAATCCGTGCCATGGACGCTGTCATTTCAGCGGCGAGTTGTTGTTTGATCTCAGGACTGCGACCTGCCAGCAGGTCGATTCGAATGATGGGCATCATTTTCCTTGGAGGTTGTAGGTCGTTTCATAGAGCTGGGCCCTATACGGCTCAGGCCAACGCTCGCCGCGCAGGATCCAGCGCGTAAGCGTCCGGGTTCAAGACAGATGGCCTTTGAGCGATCACATCCGCCAACAACTGCGCACTGCCACAAGCCAAGGTCCAGCCATAAGTGCCGTGACCTGCATTCAAGTAAAGGCCATGCACAGGCGTTGCGCCAATGATCGGTGTGCCATCGGGTGTCATAGGGCGCAAGCCAGCCCACATTTGTTGGCCTTGCGCAGGCAATGGCCCATAAAGCGACGCATAGTGATCGACCAATTGCTGACAGCGCGCCATGTTGATGTGCCGGTCATGCCCCACAACTTCAGCCATGCCTGCCAAGCGCACGCGTTGACCGAGCCGGGCCATGGCCAACTTGCTGGCGTCATCGATCACCGCACCTTGCACGCCCTGACCCTGTGCAAGCGATACCGTCACGCTGTAACCTTTGACCGGAACGATGGGCACCCTCATGTAAGGTGTCAACAGCCGAGTCGTGTCGACCCCTGTGGCGAACACAAAGGCATCGGCCTGCCAGCGCTGGGTCTTGGAACGGACCGCACAAAGACGTTCACCACGGGCATCGAGTTCGAGCGACTCCACGCGGGCGTTGGACTCAAAATGCAAACCCCGCACCTGATTCCAAGCCAAGAGCCCTTGCGTAAAGCGTTCGCAATCGCCACTGGCATCGTCGCGCACATGCAAGCCTCCGGCGATGCGCACCGATTCAGACAAGCCCGGCTCCATGGCCCGTACTTGACGGGGCTCATACCACTGGGCGTCACAACCGAAGGCCTGCAGCTCCTGAAGACGTTTCTCCACGATGGGCGACGGCGGTGATTGGCGAAAAATCTGCAACACCCCCAAGGACTGGAAATCGAAGCTCACGCCGGTCTGGGCGACCACATCGTTCAGGCCTATCCGGCTGAGCAATGCCAGTCGAACCAGTCGCTGGCGGTGCTTTGAAAAATCAGCGACATTGCAGTGTGTCCACAACTCTCGCAACCAACGCAGCTGCGACAAACTGCCGTCAGGACGCCAGCGAAACGGGGCATGGCGGTCGAAAAGCGCCGTCAAAGCCTGCTTGGGCAAGCCAGGCATGGCCCAAGGCGCACAAAATGCAGCTGACAAGTACCCCCCATTGGCGTGACTTGTACCACCTGCAGCTGCAGGAGATGCCTCCAGCAAAGTGACATCGTGGCCCTGCGCACGCAATACATGGGCCGTCGTGACGCCGATCACACCGGCACCAACGACCACGATTTTTCGAGCATGCATGGCTAAACTTTGAATACCGATATGGGGGTTGAACTGTACAAATGAAGTCAGATCAGCGCGCTTCTTCCCGCAACCATTGCAAGCACTCCGTAGACTTGCTCTGAGGCCAAACCACCTTGATGTGCGTCTGATCGGGTCGTCTGATTTCCACCACGATTGACTCTGATGTTGAAGCCACACTGGGCTGAATGCCCATGACACGAAGGCACCTGGCCCACAGACCGGGCGGTTCAGGTGTCATTTCAGCAAACTGCGTTGTGGTCTTCTCGACTTTCGCCAGACCAGGCTTTGATGCACCATCTGTTTGTGAAGACCCAAGGTGTACTTGACCATTTTCTGAACACGGGCTTTGCGCGGCGGCAGGCCCAGGGGATGGATTACCCACCAGTTGAGCAGCTAGCTCGACACCGAACTCATCCCACAAACGATCGGCTTTGGTCTTCATCACCGACAGACCAAAATTGCCCATCCGGCCCAACAAGTCCACTTGAACCTTGATGTGCAAATCGGTGCCTCCATCAGGGCGTTCATTCAAATGAATTTCTGTGACGTATTTCAGTGAACTGGCTACAGCAGCATCCTCCCCTACGCCTTCGGCTTTCAAATACAGGGGCTCGCGCCGCTCCACAATGCGAGTGCGCAATGTGAATCGGGCGCTGATAAAAGCGATTTTGACTTTCATCACCGCTTTGTATTCTTCGGGCGTGAGGACCTCGATCGACTCCATGCCGGGCACGCATGCGCCCATGGCCTGAGGATCGAGCAGCAGGGCCCAGACGCGGCTTGCACTGGCGTTCAAGCTGACTGACTTGTCAATCTCCATCGCGCATGCTCCTGGCGGCATCGAGCACCGACTCGACAATTTGGGTGTAACCCGTGCAACGGCAGAGATTGCCAGCCAAGGCCGCACGCACGGCCTCTTGATCAGGGCTTGGATTGGTCTCCAGCAGCGCGCAGGCCGACATCAGCATGCCGGGTGTGCAGTAACCACACTGCAAGCCTGCACAAGCCATGAAACTGGTTTGCAAGGGGTGCAGGTTTTCCGCGCTGCCCAAACCTTCGACCGTGCGAATTGCCCGGCCATCGGACATGACCGCCAAACTCAAACAGGACTTGACGGGTTGACCGTCCAACAGCACGGTACACGCTCCGCAAGTGCCGGTTTCGCAGCCTCGCTTGGTGCCCGTCAGGTGCAAGTCGTCCCGCAAAAAATCAGCCAGAAGTCGGCCGGCCGGCACATCGGCAACAACCGATTCGCCATTGACCTGGAGGTGGAGGGTGTGCTGGCTCACGGGTCAAGTCCTTGTCAAGTTAAACAGTTGGGCCAGGGTCCGCCGGACCTGTACGCCGACCATTTCGCGCCGGTATGCGGCGCTGCCGCGCAAATCATCCAGAGGCGTGATGCTGGCCATGGCCGATTGAGCCGCTGATTCGATACGCTCCAAACTGGGGGCATGACCCAACAACCAGTCCTCGGCTGCTCCGATGCGCTGGGTCACGGCCACGGCGGCCCCGACCACGATGTGCGCTTGCACACACACCCCACCTTCCAGTCTGGCCACAGCCGCTACGTTGACCATCGGACGGTGTTCGGCTGCCGTGCGCAAGAAACGGTCGTAACGCCCGATCGTGCCTGGCACCCATCGCGGCACCACGATGGATTGCAGCAATTCATCCGGCTCGATGGCGGTGGTGAAATAGTCCACTAAAAATTCCGCCATTGGCAATTCGCGCACACCTCTGTGGCTGGCCAAAACCACCCGTGCATCCAAGGCCAGCAAGCAACCCGGTGGGTCGGTGGATGGGTCTGCATAGCAAAGGTTGCCACCTAACGTGCCTTGGTTGCGCACTTGCGGATTGGCCACCCGCGCGGCCATGTCAGCCAGCATGGGGCTGTGTTGGCGAACCTTGGGGCTCGCTGCCACCTCGTTGTGCAAGCTCAAAGCCCCCAAACGCAAGGCCCCTTGCGCATCGACTTCGAAGCCGCGCAAAGGCGCGAGTCGGGACAGGCTCACCAAATGTGAGGGTCTGAGCATGCGTTGGCGCAGGGCCAGCATCAAGGCTGTCCCGCCGGCGATGAAACGGGCGTTGTCGCCCAAGTCCGCCGCTATTCGGCTGGCCTCGGCCACGCTGGCGGGTTCCAAATAATCCAAATCATGCATGACTCACTCCTGATGCAGCTTTGGCTTGGAGCGCAGCCAGCACTTTTTCTGGCGTGATGGGCAGGTCGACAATGCGCACCCCAACAGCGTCATACACGGCATTGGCAATGGCAGGCGCTCCTGGCAATATGGCCGTTTCACTGGCACCCTTGGCACCGTAGGGACCATTGGGATCGATCGATTCGACGACTCCGCTGCGCATGTCAGGCAAAGCATCAATGGTCGGCATCGTGTAATCGGCGAAATCGGTATTGGCCAATCGCCCACCCTCCAAATGCAATTTTTCGTAGAGCGTCCAACCAATGGCTTGCGCTGCTGCACCGTTGCTCTGCCCATGAACGGCCATCGGGTTGAGCGCCTTGCCGCAGTCGTCGGCGACAAAACTTTGCAACACCTGCACCTGACCTGTCTCGGTATCCACTTCGACCTCTACCGCCTGCGCAGCAAATGAATAAGCCGGGGCGATGTTGCCCATCAAGGTGTCCTTGTCAAACATCACCGTCTGGGCATCCCAGGTGCCTTTGACCTGCAAACCCTCACCACCATGCCGCCAGATGTGTTGCCGTGCCAACTCGGCCAGTGTGCGTCGTTGCAAGGGGTGGTCTTTGACATGTACGCCACCGCCAGCCAACACCAGCGCCTGCGCGTCAACCCCCAGCAGCGATGCGGCGACCTCCATCAACTGAGCTCGAGCCGCCTTGGCAGCCACAATGGCCGCATTGCCAGAGACGATGGTGACCCGTGAAGCCAACGAGCCGATGGCGTAAGGCGATATGTCGGTGTCTGGCGATGACACATGCACATGCGACAAAGGGATGTCCAACTCGTGGGCCACGATCTGGGCCAACATGGTCATGGCGCCTTGCCCCATGTCCCCCTCTGCGAAATGCACCACCACGCGGCCGTCTTCGTTCACTTTCAGAAAAATCGTCGAGCCATCCCAATTGCCAATGGTGCGGTTCCCACTGACGTGCATGGCTGTCGCGACGCCGAAACCACGGTGACGAGAACCGGTTTTGGGACGATCCCGCGAATCATTCCAGCCTACCGCTTGGGTGCACTGCGTCAGGCACTGCAGCAAACCCGTGCTGCCAATCTTCCAACCATGCACCGAGGTCTCGCCAACACCAATGGCATTCAGGCGGTGGATCGCCACCGGATCCAAGCACAGCATGTGAGCCATGGTGTCGATGTGGCTGTTGATCGCAAACAACATTTGCGTGCCCCCAAAACCACGAAAAGCTCCATGCGGTGGGTTGTTGGTGTAGACCAGTTTGGCATCACAACGCACATGCTCCAGACGATGCATGTTGTCGCTTCGCATGGCACTGACGTGCATGATCTCGGCACACAAACCGCTGTATGCACCGCAATCGGCCACGATGTGCACATCCTTGGCAACAATGCGGCCCTCGCGGTCCATGCCCAAACGCAAGGTGATGCGCTCTGGCAAGCTGCTGCAAGCGGCCAAAAAATCTTCCAGCCGGTCGTTCACCAAGCGAACAGGCGCTCTGACTTTCAGGGCCAACAAGGCAGCGACCAGGGTGTTGGCATCTTCCACAATCTTGCCGCCAAACCCACCACCGATGGCAGGTGCCATCACCCGAATGCGGGAAACAGGCATTTCCAAAGCGCCAGCCAATCTGGCCCTGGCAAGAAAGACCGATTGGGTCGATGTCCAGACCTGCAGACGCTCATCCGCATCCAGCCAAGCCACCGTGCCCATGGGCTCCATGTAACCCGGGTATTGCGCATGTGTGGTGTAGGTTTGTTCATGCACGCAATGCGCTGTCGCAAAAGCCGCGTCGACATTGCCCCGGTGAAAACGGATCTGATGCGAGACGTTGTCTGCGCCATCGTGCAGTGGCGGCGCCTCGGGGTCCAGCGCCTCTTGCGGACTCAAAATCGGCACATCCTCTTCGTATGTGACCCGAATCAAATCCAGTGCGTCACGGGCAATTTTTTCGCTCACCGCCGCAACGGCTGCCACCTCCTCACCGGCAAAACGAACCCGCCCTTTGGCCAGGATATGACGGTCTTTGTGGGCAATGCCCCAGCGCGCCGCTGGGGCGTCATCGCCTGTAATGACCGCCTTGACCCCAGGTAATGCCAGAGCCTGCGAAGCGTCTATCGAGACGATGCGCGCACTGGGGTAGGGGCTGCGCAGCACCTTGCCAAACAGCATGCCTGGCAGCTTGATGTCGCCCGTATAGGTGGCGCGCCCGAGCACCTTGGCGCGTGCATTGACCTGCGGCGTATCCCGACCCAATGTCGATTCACTCATGGCGGTCTCCCTGAAAGGACGCGAACGCTGATTGATCAGTCTGCTGTGATTTTCAGATCGGAGATGGTCTTGGTCAGGCGCGCATAGTCATCGGCGTTGACTTTGTAGAGTTGATCGGGTGCTCCCCCGGCAGGGCGAGCACCGAAGACGGCCATCTTTTCAACAACATCGGACATTTTCAAAATCTCGTTCATGTGCGCGTTCAAGCTCGCAATCACAGCGGCAGACGTGCCCTTGGGGGCCATGATGCCGTGCCAAGCACCCTCCTTCACGCTCGGATACCCCTGCTCTGCCACAGTGGCGACGCCCGGAATCAGCTGCGTGCGTTCAGGATCGGTCAAGGCAACGGCCACCAGCTTGCCCGCCGCAATGTGTTGCGCCACCGGGCCATAAGTGGTGTAACCCAACTGAATGCGTCCGGTCAGCAACTCGGGAATCATCGGACCGATGCCACGGTAAGGGATGTGCTGGGCATTGATGCCCGCCGCGCGGTTGAGCAATTCGGCTGCAATGTGCATGGGTGAGCCCGCACCAGGGCTGCCATAGTTCAGTGGCTTGCCGCTTTTGGCCTGTGCCACCAAGTCCTTGACGGTCTTGATCCCCGTATCGGGATGGGCCACGACCAGCACCGACTGCCAACCCGTCTGGATCACGGGTTCAAACCCATTGACCGGGTCGTAACTGCTGGCCGGGTTCAGGCGCAACAAGCCAGGGGCCGTGGTAAAGGGGTTCGGGGTGAACAACAAGGTGTAGCCGTCTGCCTTGGCTCGCAGTGCCAAGGTGTTACCGACCGTGCCACCAGCGCCAGGTTTGTTGTCGACGACCACGCTTTGCTTGAGGCGGGTGGAGAGTTTTTCGGCGTACAAACGCGCCATCGCATCCGTGTCTCCACCTGGCGGATACGACACGATCATCGTGATAGGGCGTTCAGGAAAGGCCTGAGCTTGGCTGATGGGGCTTGCCACGGCCAATGTGGCGGCCAAAGATGCGAACATCAAAAATCGACGGTTGCGGTTCATTTGGTTCTCCTACTAAGTGAACTCGTTGTTGAGCGTTTGAACTCTATGTTGCATAAACGTGGACGGACAGGCATAGTTTCACTCAGTGAAATTTTTACAGGGTTTTTCCCAATGTCTGGTACCAACAGTGTGAAATCAGTCGATGCACTCAGGCGCGGTTTGATGGTCATGCACGCCATTGAACAATCCTCGGCCGTGACCTTGGCCGAGTTGCATTTGCAATCTGGCATACCCAAGGCATCACTTTTGCGAATCCTTAAGACTCTGATCGAATCGGGTTGGGTGGTACGAAACGAATTGGAGCGACGCTACAAGCCTGCGGCGTCGCCCGGGGATTCAGGTCCCCATACACATTGGCGCAGCCGCCTTTCAGCACTCGCAGCTCCCGTGCGGACCACGCTGGAGCGGCGCATTCCTTGGCCCACCGATCTGGCCGTGCGGGACGGTACCAGCATGCTCATCCTAGACGCTCACCGCCCCATCAATGGTCTTGCGGTCAATTACCGGGTCTTGGGTTTTCGGCCCTCTATGCTGGTTTCCTCCCTGGGTCGGTGTTACCTCGCGTTCTGCCCAGACGAGGAAAGGCGCTCATTGATTGCTCTTTTGGCCCGAACCACTGCCATGGCGCAGGACCGAACTTTTTTGCGCGAAGATGCGATCCAACGACTGATTGCAACGGGTCGTTCTCAGGGATATTGCTCACGCGACCCCTCTGAATTGGGCTCGGAGTCACCCGAACGTTTTGGTGCCATCGCTGTTCCTGTTTTTGCAGGGCGCCAACTTTTGGCATCTTTAAGTTGTGCTTGGTTACCCAGGGTCACCGACGAGCCCAGCATCGTGGCGCAATGCCTGAGTGCACTGCGTGATGCAGCGCAATTGATCGGCGAACGGGCCCTGATTTCAAATGTCAGGCCACCTGAATGAAACCAGTCTGCTGTTCTTTTCAGTCTGAGCGGCCAGCCATTGGGCTTGCACTTCACACCCGTTTGGCCACAGGGGTCCAGGCTTTTTCTGAGCAACGACCTATGTCCCGGAGTCTTACTCGGATTTCTATTGACCGATGCCTCAAATCATCAAATAATCAGCCCAACGTTTCAAATTGGAAACATTGTTTTACTAAAGAAACATTATGAGCGTTCTCGGTATCGATGAAATCACATTCGGGGCCCAAGACTTGGCCCGCTGCCGCCAATTTTTTCTGGATTGGGGCTTGGCGCTGGTCGAGGAAACACCGACGCGCTTGGTGTACGAATCGCTCAATTGCTGCCGCGTGATCGTGGCCCACTCCGACACACCGGGACTGCCTGCGGGGATAGAAGCGGACCCCACACTGAGGGAAGTGGTTTGGGGAGTCGCCAATGCTGCAGACATGGCGCATTACGGCGGTGCCATGAAACAGTGGCCGGGTTTTGTTCAGCAAAACGATCGCGTTGGATGTACGGATCCCAGCGGCCTGGCCATGCGCATACAAATCAGCCGCAAGAAAACACTGGCTCTCGATTGCGCTCAAGTCAACACATGGTCCGAGCGGTCTCGCGTTGACCAAGCCAGCCCCGCATACGAGCGAGCTCGCCCCATCGAGGTCGGTCATGTGGTGCTTTTTGTCAAATCGCTGGATGCGGTCACGCAGTTTTACCAAGACGTCTTGGGCTTTGTGATCTCGGACCGCTACCCAGGTCGTGGCCATTTCTTGCGCTGCGCCCCACGCGGCGGCCATCACGACTTGTTCCTGCTGCAATTGCCCGAAGCACGCAACGGTCTGAACCATGTCGCTTTCACTGTACGCGATCACCACGAAGTGTTCGGGGGTGGCTTGCACATGTCGCGCTGCGGCTGGGACACCGAACTGGGTCCCGGACGGCATCCCATTTCATCGGCCATCTTCTGGTACTTCGCCAGCCCTGCAGGGGCCCTGGTCGAGTACTACTCTGACGAAGACGAGTTGACCGAAAATTGGCAAGCCCGTGAATTCACGCCAGGCCCGACCATGTTCGCCGAATGGGCCATCAAGGGCGGCATCGACGGAGAAACACGCCGACAGAAAAATGCCGAAGCACCCAGTGGCCGCTTCATGACCGACAAGCCCAAGGCTTGACCATTGCCTATTCACCCTCTTCATACGGAGTACGCTGCCATGGCACATCACCCTGCTGCGCTTTACAACGAAACCCATCAAGCGCGTTCGGCGGCGCCCACCAGCTACGAAAGCTTGTTGGGCGATTCGATAGAGCGCGCCTTTGCCTCAGGCATCCAAGACCTGGGCGGGCTGGTCCAGTACCTGAACACCGCTGGACCGTCCGGCCCCAATGGCCAGCCCTGGACGCCTGAGACCTATCGGCAAGAGATGGCCCGTTTGGCTGCCGCCTGATTCAAGAGCAAGGAAAACACATGAACGCCCAAGTCATCAACGTTCAACTGGACCCTGTCGATGCCGCCCTGGAAGTCGGTTTGAAAGACCTGTGGTTTCCGGTCTGTCCCTCTGGATTTGTGAAGGACAACCCGGTTTCGCTGCGCCGTTTGGGCTACAAAATTGTGCTGTGGCGCGATGCCACCGGCCAAGTTCATGCGCTCGAAGACCACTGCCCACACCGTGGGGCACCGCTGTCGTTGGGGGTGATTTTGGGTGACCGCATCGCCTGCCCATACCACGGCGTGGAAGTCCGCCACGACGGTACCGTGATGCGCGTGCCAGGCAGCCCGGGCTGCAAGCTTGAAGGCTCGCGCCCCACCCGCAGTTTTCACACCGCCGAATCGAACGGCGCCATCTTTTTGTTCAATGCCAGCAACCCGGCACTGGACAAGGCACCAGCCCTGCGATTGCCAGAACAGCTGACCTCGCCAGAATGGTCATCCTTTCTTTGTTACACCGAATGGGGCGGTGACTACCGCTACGTGCTCGACAACATCATGGACCCGATGCACGGGGCCTACCTGCACAAACAGTCGCACACCATGGCCGAGGGCGACATGACGGCAGAGTTCCAAATCCGAGACATCGAACATGGCTTCATCTTTGAAAAAAAGCACCAACGCGATGTGAATTTCGATTGGACGGAGTGGATGGACAACGACATCCACCTGATGCGACTGGAAATTCCTTATCCCAAAACCGGTGGCCCGGGCGGCAACTTCTCCATCATTGGCAGCTACACCCCCATCACCAACCGAGTGGCAGCCGTCTTCCACTGGCGCTGCCGCAAGGTCGAGGGTTGGCAACGCGACACCTGGCGTTTTTTGTACAAAAACCGTTTGGAGCAACGCCACTGGAACGTGCTCGAGCAAGACCGCGTCGCGGTTGAAAACATGGAACCTGACGCCAACAAGCGCGAGCACCTGTACGCCCACGACATGGGCATCGTTCGGCTGCGCCGCCACCTGCGCAAGCTGGCCACCGAACAACTGAACCAAGCCAACGCCTGACATGAGCACCTTGAAAGCCTGGGTGCACACCCTGAAGTATGAAGCCCAGGACATCATCAGTGTTGAATTGAGATCCATGGCGGGCGAGGCCCTGCCTGCGTTTGAGGCCGGAGCCCACATCGACCTGCACTTGCCCGGCGGCCTGGTGCGCAGTTATTCGCTGGCCAATGACAGCCGCGAGCGACACCGTTACCTTTTGGGCATCCTCAAGGACAAAGCCAGTCGAGGCGGTTCTCGTTCTGTGCACGAGCAACTGCGTGTGGGCATGGCGCTGACCATCAGCCCACCCCGCAATAACTTTCCTTTGCACGAGGAAGCAGACCACTCTGTACTGATTGCAGGTGGCATTGGCATTACGCCCATCTTGAGCATGGCACAGCGCTTGCAGGCACTGGGGCGTTCATTGGAGGTGATTTACTTGGCGCGATCACGCACCGCTGCTGCATTCATTGACACCCTGTCAGCGCTGGCATGTCCGGTGTATTGGCATTTCGACAACGAAGCTGGCGGGCCCCCGGACTTGAAAGCCTTGTTGGCCCAGCGCAGCCCCCAGGGCAACACCCATTACTACGCTTGTGGCCCGGCCCAGATGCTCGATGCATTCGAAAAAACCTGCACCGAACTGACTTACGCCAACGCCCACATTGAGCGATTTGCGGCGGTCGAGGTGAAGGCTGCAAACGATGCGCGCCAACAATTCACCGTTGAGCTGCGCAAGAGCCAAAAAACTTTTGAAGTCACGGCGGACACGTCTGTGCACAAACAACTGCTGACACTGAAAGTCAATGTGCCCTTCAGCTGCGAAGAAGGCATTTGCGGCTCCTGCGAAACACGCGTGCTAGAAGGCACACCCGACCACCGGGACATGGTGCTGAGTGCTTCCGAACAAGCCAGCAACCAAGTCATGATGGTTTGCGTTTCGGGTTGCAAAAGCGAGCGGTTGGTGCTGGACCTTTGAGCGCGCAGGCGCTCACACCCTGGCCATACGCTCGTCAGGCCGATACAGGCACCACCCAAGCATCGTACCCATACACACCATCGGCATTGCCCTGGGTTTTCATCCATTGATTACCGCGAGAACCGATCTGAATTTCAGCGGTGCGTGCCTGTCGGGCTACTGCGTAACGCTGCAAAGCCGGCGCGACATCATCCAATTGATGCGCCTGTGCCAGGCAACGCGCCACCACCACACCGTCTTCGATGGACATACCCGCGCCTTGCGCCATGAAGGGCAACATGGGGTGGCAAGCATCACCCAACAGGCTCACACGGCCTACCGACCATTGCGGCAGTGGTTCACGCTCGTACAAAGCACTTTTGAGCACGCTGTCACAAGCGTCCAGCAACGCACGCGCATCCGGGTGGTAGTCGCGGTAAAAGCTGCGCAACTCATTCACGTCGCCCGGGCTGGTCCAGGACTCCTCCTGCCAGGAGTCTTGCCCCGTGGTGGCAAAAATGAAGGTGTCCTGACCGCGATTGAGCGGAAAAGTCACGATCTGGCTTTGCGGGTTGGGGCCCCACCATTTGGTGAAAGCTTCGATCTCTGGCACCTGCCGGACCTTGTCGGTGGGCACCACAGCACGAAAAGACACCACCCCCGTGAAACGGGGTTGCTCTTCACCAAACAAAGCCGCGCGAACCTTGGAGTGGATGCCATCGGCGCCCAATACCACGTCGTGCAGGGCTTGCTGCCCATCTTCAAACACCAATTGCACACCCGCATCACTTTGGCTCAGGCTGCGCAGACGTTTGGAAAAAACGACGCAATCGGCGGGCACGGCACTGGCCATGACCGCCAATACATCGGCCCGGTGAATCGTCAGCTGTGGCGCGCCGTAACGCCGCTCGGCCGTATCACCCATGGGCAGGCGCGAGGTCTCCAGCCCAGTGTCCCAATCACGGCTAATTCGAAAAGTCGGGCGTGCGCCGCTGGCACGAATGCCTTGCGCCACCGCATCACCCAGACCATCGAGGGCACGCACCGCATTGGGCGTGAGGTTGATGTCCGCGCCCACACGCATGAATTGCCCAGCCTGCTCGTAGACCGTGACCTTGTGACCTTGCGCACGCAAGGCGATGGCAGCCGTCAAGCCGCCAATGCCAGCTCCCACAATGCCAATGTTCATGTGAAACGCCATGTTCAAGTGTCCTGAAAAATGAAACCTGTTGTGGGCCAACGGCCAGTCAAAAGACGCCGGGGAAGGAACCACCGTCGAGCAATATGTTCTGCCCATTGATGTACCCGGCATGCACGCTGCACAAATAGGCGCAAGTGTTGCCCAGCTCATCGGGGCGACCAAAGCGGTGGGCCGGGTGCTTGACCAGTCGAGCCGCGATGGCCTGCTCTGCCGTGATGCCCTGGCGTGCGGCTTGGGCCGCAAAGTTACCCGCCAAACGTGCGGTGTCAAAGGTGCCCGGCAAGAGGTTGTTGATCGTCACGCCTTGTGCCACGGTGGTGCGCGCCAGGCCAGCCACAAAGCCCGTCAACCCACTGCGGGCGCCATTGGACAGGCCCAGGCCATCGACCGGAGATTTGACGGCGCTGGAGGTGATGTTGACGATGCGCCCAAAACCTCGCGCCATCATGCCGTCCACCGTGGCCTTGATCAACTCAATGGGTGCCAGCATATTGGCCTCGATCGCACGCACCCAAATGTCACGGTCCCAGTGCCGGAAGTCCCCCGGCGGCGGCCCTCCCGCATTGGTGACCACAATGTCAAAGTCTTGTTGCACCTCAAAAATTTTTGCACGCCCAGCTTCGGTGGTCACATCAGCGGCCACACACTGCACGGCGCCAGCAGCCTCTTGACGCAAGCGATCAGCGGCGGCCAGCAGAGGCGCTTCGGTGCGCGCCACAATCAACACATCCGCCCCTTCACGCACCAGCGCCTGCGCGCAGGCCAAACCCAGGCCAGCGCTAGCGCCGCACACCAAAGCTTTTTTTCCGGCAATGCCCAAGTCCATGGGTTCAGTCCTTTTTTGCGTTGTGGTTCGATGGGTTCAGGCTCAAGCCCGTCCATGCACGGGCCAAGATTTCATGCGCTGGCCCAAGGCATGGGGGCGGCGTTCATGCCCCAGTAAAAACTTTTCTGTGTGGTGTATTCCAAAATGCCTTGGCGGCCTTTTTCGCGGCCTGTACCACTGAGCTTGACACCGCCAAAGGGCGTGCTCACCGAGAACAGTTTATAGGTATTGATCCACACCGTGCCGGTGTGCAAAGCCCGGCCAATGCGCCAAGCGGCTTTGTAGTCACGCGTCCAGATGCCCGAGGCCAGGCCGTAGTCGTTGTCATTGCATTGCGCGATCAGGTCGGCCTCATCGCTCCACGGCAACAAGGCCAGCACCGGGCCAAAAACTTCTTCGCGGCACAAGCGGGCGGTGTTGGGCAGGCCTTCGATGACGGTGGGCAAGTAATAACTGCCCTGCTCGTAATAGCCGCCTTGTGGTCGCGCACCACCACACAGAATTTGGCCACCTTCATCACGACCGATTTGCACATATCGTTCAACTGAATCGCGGTGGCCTCGGTTGACCAAAGGCCCCATGTGGGTACTTTCAAGCGACGGATCGGCCACACGCAAACCCTTGACCGCAGCCAACAAGCGCGACTTGAACTCGTCATACAACGAGGCATGCACAAAGGCCCGCGAGCCCGCAATGCAGGACTCACCCGATGAGCTGAAGATCCCGTAAATCACCCCAGCGACCGCGTGGTCGAGGTCGGCATCGGCGCACACGATGGTGGGCGATTTACCGCCCAGCTCCAGCGATGTCGGCATCAATTTTTCAGCGGCCAGGCGCTGAATACCCATGCCGACCGAGGTGCCGCCGGTAAATGCAATGCGCTTGACCAGCGGGTGGCGCACCAGCGCGTCTCCCACCACAGAACCTTTGCCCGGCAGCACACTCACGATGCCATCGGGCACACCCGCTTGCTGCGCAATGCGGGCCAGCTCGATCGCCATGCGCGGCGTGATCTCGGCCGGTTTGATGACGATGGCACAACCTGCAGCCAAAGCCGGGGCCATTTTTTGAGCCTCACTGGCAATGGGCGAGTTCCAAGGCGTGATGGCACCGACCACGCCCAAAGGCTCGTGCACGCTCATTGTGAGGAAGTCCCCACGCGTGGGCGTGACCGCATCCTCCCAGGTCTCGGCCGTAGCGGCAAAGTACTGGAACGTCCCCGCAGCACTGGCCACCAGGGCGCGGCATTCCTTGATGGGTTTGCCGTTGTCCAAGCGCTGCAATTGCGCCAAAGTTTCCGATTGTTCGCGGATGCCTTGGGCGATCCGGTGCAACATGCCTGCGCGCTCATGGGGCATGAGGCGAGCCCACGCGGGCTGCAAGCGCGCTTGCTCGGCCGTCTGAACGGCCTCGTCCACATCGCCCACTGTTGCTGCATGCAACTGGGCCACTGCCGAGCCATCGTGCGGGTATTCGGTTGCATAGGCAGGTCCTGAGGCATCACGCCAGCGGCCCGCTAGCAAGGTCTGGATTTTTTCAGTCATCAATGTGGCTCCGGGTCAGGTGGTCAAGCTGGCCGTGCGGTTGTTCAGAAAGCGCACAGCGGACAGGACCGTGAGAGCCGACGTTTTGGGGTTGTCAGCTAAGGGCTTGCCACGCAAGCGCAGCTGCATCTCACCAAAAGCGCCCTTGGCCTCAAATTCATGGATGTTCTCGGTCACACCCGGGTCGGCGATCAGGCGCACGCGGGTGCGGTCCAGCCCCACACCGGCCAAAGACAGGGTGGCGGCCACATTGGCATTCTTGGGGTACAAGCGGGCCGCTTCGCGGGCTGTGGCATCCAGAATAACTGTGGGTTCCGTCAATGCATCCAGGTTGACCAGCTGCTCGGCTGGCGAGCCACGCCAGCCCGCAGGCGGCTTGCGACCAATGTAGGTCACGCTGTCCAGCCCGGCTTGGCGTGCCGCCGAAATCGCATCGATACCGCCTATGGCACCCGCCAGCAGGTGCAACTGTGTTCCCCCCTGCTCGGCTGCAGCTTGCAGCTGTTCGGGCAAGCCCGGTTCAGCCAACGCGCCGATCGACAACACGGCGCACTCGGTGCCGCGCCGCAAAGCTGGCAACACATGCGAGGTCAAGGCCGTGTGGCCAGCGCACTCCAGCACCAAGGGCGTTGCCTCTGGCACTTGGTGCGTCACCGTCACGCCCAAGCCCAATTCGGCCTGCAAAGCAGCCACTTGGGCCTCTGACACCACGATGTGCGTGATTCGCACCCCCACATGCCCCAGCATGCGCTGGTAAACAGAACGGCCTATGGCGCCAAATCCAATCAGGGTCAGTTCCTGGGTGCGCATGGCTCAGTCCGTCTTTTTTGGGGGGCCGGCAAACTTCACAGCAAACGCGCCCCAGGCGGCCATGTCCACCTCGACCACCACGGGGCCAGGGGTCTGCAGGGCCTGCTGCAAAACGGCGTCGGTCTGCGCCGGATCGCTGAGCTTGTGGTGCGCCACCTGCAAGCTGGCGCAAAACAGCGCAAAGTCCGGGTTGTGCAATTCCACATAGCAATGTCGACTGCCATACACGGCGTCCTGAATGTTTTTGATCACGCCATAGCGGCTGTCGTTCATCAGCAAAATCAACATGTCGGCGCGCTCTTGCGCCGCGCAGGCCAACTCGCCCACGTTGAGCATGAAGCCACCGTCACCCGCCATCACCACCGTCTTGCGCCCCAGAGCATGTCCATGATTGGCCAGCGCCACACCAATCCCCATGGCCAAGCCTTGCCCAATGCCGCCGCCCAATGCGTGCACGCCCGCACGCGGGTGGTCCAGCACCGGTGCACGGTTGCCCCACATGGTGTTGGACAAGGTGATGTCACGCACCCACCACAGGGCTTTTCCGGTCGCAGCTTGCAGGCTGTTTTTGAGCTTGACGTAAGGCCCCAAAGTGCTGTCCACCAAGGCCTCGGCTTCACGCCGGGCATTTTTCAGATCCGTCAAAAATGCCGGATCGGTCTGCATCCGGCCCTCCAGCGCATCGGCCAGCGCGTTCAGGGTCAAGGCCGCATCGCCCTGCACAAAATAGTCACTGCCGTAGGCACGGTTTTGGGTGAGTGCGTTGGCGTCTATGCGAAAACGATGCTCTGGCAGTTGCAATTTGTAGGTCAGCGTTTCATTGCTTCGCAAACGCGAGCCCACCACCAGCAAGGCGTCAACGCTCTGGTAAAAAGCCTCGCTGGGTTTTTGCAGGTTGTACGAACCCAGACTGGCAGGGTGGTCTTCGGCCAGCACGCCGCGCCCCTGCACCGAAGTGACCACACCCCATCCCATGGCCACTAGGCGCTGCACAGCAGGCCCGGCACCACGGGCACCGCCACCGAGCCACAACAAGGGCCGCTTTTTAGATGCCAACAGATCGGCCAAGGTCTGCACAGCACTGGGCGCAGGCACCAGCGGGGCGACCGGCCATGGCATCAGATCAAGGGGCAAAGGCAAGCGCATGGCCTGCACATCGATCGGAATTTCGATGCTCACTGGGCCGCAAGGCGGTGTGAAAGCCAGTCGCACTGCTTCGCGCAAAGTGGCCAGTGCAGTCTCGGGATTGCGGATTCGAAAAGCCTCCTTGCCCACCGACTTGAGCATGGCCAGCTGCGCCGGATGCTCATGGATGAAGCCAAGATCGCGATCTAGGAACTCCGACTCGATCTGGCCAGTCAGGTGCAACAACGGCGTGCCTGCCGTGATGGCCTCCACCATGGCCCCCGCCGCGTTGCCGCAACCGGTTCCGGTACTGGTCACGCACACGCCCAGCACGCCACTCACGCGGGCTGCGGCATCGGCCATGTTGCAGGCGCCAGCTTCCCCACGTGCCGAGACAAAACGTATCTGTCCACGCGTGTGGAAGGCATCCAGGATCGGCATGTTGTGGATGGAGATAACACCATAGGCGGTTTTCACACCACAGGCTTCCAGAAAACGGGCGACCAATTCGCCCACGGTGATGCTGTCAGAAGACGAGTTCATGCGATTTTCTTTTCCTTGGACTTGGCCGACGATGCACCGCGCTGGGGCGAATGGCTCAAACGTTCTGTCAATTGGGCTGCTGCAGCTTTCACCATCTCCACAAGAGGCATCAATGCCTCATCTTCGATGCGCTGTGAAGGCACCGAAATGCTGATGGCTGCAGTGACTCGGCCTTGCTCATTGAAGACCGGCGCGGCAATGGTGGAAATGCCGGTTTCGTACCCCCCCATGCTCACGCCATAACCTTTGTCACGGTCCTGGTCGATCAAGGCCTTCAGGTCCTGCAAGTTGGTCGGAGTTTTGGGGGTGTACACAGGCAGCACTTTTTCAGGATAAAGCGCAGCCAAGTCTTTCAGCGCCAGATCGGACAGTAAGATTCTGCCCAACACGGTCGCGTGCGCAGGCAAGCGCGCGCCCACCTGAATCGAGTGGAACATGGCGTTACCCCCTGCAGCCTTGGCGACGAACACCACATCGCGGGCATCGCGCACCACCACATGGGCCGAAAAACCGCTTCGGTCACGCAAGGCTTCGATCACCGGACGCCCCACCTCGGTCAGCTCCATGGAGGCGAGCAATTCAAACCCCAAACGCAATACAGCCAGGCCCAATTTGTAGCTGACACCATCAGGGCAGCGCTCCAAAAATCCGCTTTGCTCCAGCGTGAACAGCATGCGAAACACCGAGGCGCGAGGCAAACCCATGCGACGCGAAAGCTCGGCACCGCTCAGTTCCCGTTCATCTCGATTGAATTGCATCAGCAACTGCAGGCCGCGCGCCAAGCCAGGTACGGTGTAACGGTCTTCGTTTTGAGGCTTGTCGTTCATGTCACGTTCATCCCAATCCGCCCAAAGCGGGCAGACCCAGCAATTCATTCACAGCCTCGGCAGCCTCCAAGGGGCATGCATGGCCCACAGGACCCAAACTGATGCGCTTGGCGGCTGCATCCTGGGCCACTGCACCGCAATTCGCGGGCGTTGTCACCGTGTCGGCTTCGCCACTGGCTACCCAAACAGGACAAGCCACAGTTTTAAGGTCTTGCGCCAAACAGGCCTGCCCCAGCATTTGCACCGCCTGGGCGTAGCCTGCCGGGTCAATTTGGGCCATGGTCTCTCGCACAGCCTCTTGCAGCGCAGGCGCAGCACCGGGCGACAACATGGCGGCTGCCCGAGCCGTAGCCATGCCATCGGGGCCGAGCTGCTGCAAATTGCTCAGTCGGCCTTGCACCACGCGTTCGCGCTCAGCCAAAGGTGCATCACCGTAGCCTCGGGCAGGTGCCAACAAAACCAAACGGCTGACGGCCCGAGGGCGCAAGCGCGTGGCACTGGCGGCCATCAAGGCCCCCAAAGAATGCCCTGAGAGCACCACGGGCTGATTCACATACAAGGCATCCAACCACGACCACAGGCGCTCGGCGTAGTCCTGCGCACTGGGCAACTCCATGGGCAAATGCGTGCTGCGGCCATACCCCGGCGCATCCCAAGCCAGCACCCGCACATCGCTGCGGCCCACCGCCGATCCCAGCTGAAAAGCCCAACTGGCCGAGGCCGAGCCGATGCCGTGCAGCAGGACATGCGTGACCTGCGGGGCCATACCGGCACTGCGAAACTGCACCTTGCCGTGCGCGGTGTCCACGGTGGACCGCACCACGCCCGACAAAGCATCCGAGGGGGTGAGGTTCATGTCAGCGCTTGATTTTGGACAAAGGCGAATCGGGCGGATACACCGGCGTGATCGGCTTGGGGGTGCCCAGCATCACGCACATCAGGGCGTCCTCGTCGCCGACATTCACCTCTTCGCGGTACACGCCAGGCGGCACCGAAATCAGGTCCCGCTCGCCGAGCGTGGCTTCCCAGCGTTCGCCGTCCTTTTCGCAAACAACCTTCATGGTCCCGCGCAACACAAAAAAGATTTCTTCTACGTCGTAATGGATGTGCGATGGCCCAATACCCCCAGCCGGAATCAACATGGTGGAAAAGGTGAAGTGGCCTGAGGGCACGGTGTTGCCGTCTTTGGCGACGCCCGTGGCACCGGTGCCCACATAACGCATTTGGGCTCGGCGGTATTTGGGGTCAAAGTCCGCTTGGAACTTCAATGCATCCCAGTCGTAACGACGGGTCGACTTGAGCGCCACACGGCTTTGCATCCAATCGGCAAAGGACTGGCCGCTTTGCTGCAGCATGCCCGCCTGAATTTGAAGCTCAGGCGGAATTTGGGCATTGAGCAACCCGTTTTCATTGAAGTGCGGCTGGTTGGCAGCCTCCAAAACTTTTCTCGCGTGTGCGTCCATGGTTTTTCCTATTTGTTAATGCATGACAAAGCCGCCGTTGACCGGCAACAACTGACCCGTGATGAAGCCACTGCCCTGGGTCAACAGGAACAAGGCGGCGGCGTTCACGTCCTCTGGTATTTGAGTGCGCTGAATGGCGCGTCCGTTCAGGTAATGGTCGTGACGGGCTTGCGGCACGTACTCGGTGGCCTCCACCAGAGTCAGGCCCGGTGCAATGGCGTTCACCGTGATGGCATCGCCGCCCATCTCTCGGGCCAAAGACCGCGTCATGGCGATCACGGCCCCTTTGCTTGCCGCATAAGCGAGCAAACGAGGAGCGCCCCACAAAGCCGTGTCCGAGGCCAAATTGACGACCCGTCCACGACCGCTGGCCGCCAGATGCGGCTTGGCCGCCTGGGTCACCAACCAAGTGCCGCGCACGTTGACGTCCATCACGCGGTCCCACATGTCGAGCGCCAACTCGTCCATGGTCTTACCGCCTGAATTGGTGATGGCGGCGTTGTTGATCAGGCCCGTCATGCCGCCCATGGCCAATGCAGCCGCATCGACCCCGGCACGGATGCTGGCCGGGTCCAACAAATCCAGGGGCACGTAGGCGGCCAGTGGACCCAGTTCAGCGGCCAGGGCTTGGCCGCGTTCGTGCAGCACATCGCTGATGGTCACTTGGGCACCTGCGGCCACCAAAGCCCGGGCAAAGCTCTCACCCAAACCTCGGGCTGAGCCGGTGACCAACACTTTGCTGCCCTGAAGATTGATTTCTTGCATGCTGGACTTTCTTTCAGGCACCGTTGCGTTGGGCATTTACCAGGTAATGCAAGACTCTGTTTTCCGCAAGCACCACCGCGTAATAAGCCAAGATGCCGATGACTGTGAGTGCACCAATGACCACAAAAACTCCCGCCGTGTTGCCCTGGCCCTCAAAGAAAACCAGCAAAAAGCCAAGACCCATGTTGCCGCCTACCAACTCCCCCACCACGACCCCGATCACCGCCAAAGTGCTGGCAATGCGCAAGCCGGAAAACAGCGGGGGCAAGGTGGTCGGGAACTCGACCATGCGAAACACTTGGAAACGCGTGGCCGAAAAGGACCTGGCCAGGTTGATCAAATCGCCATCCATGGCACGCATGGCCGACAACACATTGATCAGCACCGGGAAGAACACAATCAGCACCGCCACCAAGATCTTGGGGTAAATGGTGTAGCCCAGCCACATCACAAACAAAGGCGCAAATGCGACCTTGGGCGCAATTTGCAGTGCCAACAAGTAGGGCGACAAAATGGCTTCAACCCTTGGAGAAACTCCCAAGGCATAGCCGATGACGGCACCCAAAAACGAACCCAACACAAAGCCGATCACCACCTCGGCCGCCGTGATGCCGGCATGCCACATCAAGCGCTCGGTTTCCCAAATCCGCACAGCTTCCGTCAACACTTGGCTGAAAGGAGGCAGCACGAATTTGGGAACATCCAGCCACCCCGGGACAAACTCCCAAACAAGCAGGAACACCACCAAAACGGCCACACTCCAGGCAGAGGTTGTCAGTTTTTCATGGGACATTTTCAATCGTTCACTGCTTGTTCAGGGAGTTCAATGGCTCATTTGCCCATCACGAACTGGTTGGTATACAGCTCTTTGGCAGGGTTTTCCTTTGGCACCACGCCATTGCTGACATAGAACTTCTGCAACTCGTTCAATCGAGCTTCGTCCATTTGGCCGGGCACTTTTTGACTGGCATAAACGTACTTGTTGTACATCTCAAAAACTCCCTGAATATTGGCTTCTTTGCCTTGGTGAGCTGGTACATGTTTGACATACGCAATGGCCGAATCCTTGGGATTGGTCATGATGTCCTTCATCCCTTTAAGCGTGGCGCGCACAAGCTTCTGGATCAACTGGGGATTTTTCTGGATGGTCTCGTCAGAAGCCAAAATCGCTTGTGCCATGCTCTTGAAGTACACATCAGCGGGCAAGATGTCCACTTGGGCTCCGGCCCCCATGGCAGAAGCTGTCCAGTCGGGCACACCCGCCATGGCCACTGATTTTTTGGCTGCAAATTGTTGCCAAACGCCAGCAGGACCCGCCGCCTGAATGGTCACGTCATTTTTGGTCAGCCCCACTTTGCTCAGCATGCCCAGCAACGCGTAGTAAGTGGTGTCAGTGTAAGAAATGACCGTCACTGTTTTGCCTTTGAGCTCTCTGGGGCTCTCAATGCGTTCGTCTTTATGACTGACCAACTGGGTCAAAGAACCCGCACCCAGAACAGCCACAGCCTTGACGGGGATGCCCTGGGCACGGGCGATGATGGGTGTGTCTCCAATGGCGCCACCAATCACAGCGTTGCCAGCGCCCACCTGTTTGGCCACGTCCACGCCTCCGCGGGCGGTCACAAATTTCACATCCAGGCCTTCGGCTTTGTAATAACCCTTGGCTTGCGCCAGCATCCACGGCCCAAATGCCGGCAAAGTGCCCGGCGCGGGCAAGAGGTAGGTCACCTCCTGAAGGGGCGCTTGCGCCTGAACGGCTGACGGCATCACCGTGAGCATGGCTGAAGCCATTAGGCTCACACAAGTCAAACGTTTGCTGATCATCAAAGTGCTTTTTTTCACAGTCGTCTCCAGTTGGTTTTCAGGGTCAAAAAAATCAGTGCATTTGGGTGTGCGCATCGAGCTTGAGGAGCTCCATCAGGCGGCTGACGTAATCCGCCAATTTGGGATGCTTGCGCCGCTGCATCGGGTTGTCCCGGTCAGGAATGTCGACCACAATTTCCTCGATCATCGTGCCGGGCCGCTCACTCATGACCAAGATCCGGTCCGACAAAGCCACGGCTTCGGCCAGATCGTGGGTGATGAACACCACCGTTTTGCCTTCGCGCTCCACGGTTTGAGCCAGGTCCTGCTGCAGGATCATTTTGGTTTGAGCATCCAGCGCGGAAAAAGGTTCATCCATCAGCAGCACCAAGGGGTCAACCGCCAAGGTGCGCGCCAAAGCGGCGCGCTGTCGCATGCCACCCGACAATTGGTTCGGGTAATGCTCACCAAAGCCCTTCAGGTGGCATTGCAGGAGCAAACGCTGGGCAATGGCTTCACGTTCAGCGCGCTGCACACCGCGCAACTCCAGGCCGAATGTCACGTTTTCCGTGATCGTGCGCCACGGCATAAGCAGATCTTTTTGCAGCATGAAGGCCACGTGTTTGTTGGGTCCGGCCACCACTTCACCATTGACCTTGACCACGCCTGCAGAAGGCTTGGACAGCCCTGCGCCCATGTTGAGCAACGTGCTTTTGCCGCAACCTGAAGGACCAATGATGGACACCACCTCGCCCTTGGCAATGGCGAAATGGATATCGCGGGCTGCCAACACCTCGGCAGACTTTCCGCGTGCGGCAAACCGCTTTTCCACCCCGATGAATTCAATCGCCGGGATTCTAGACTCGGGTGTGATACTCATGTTTTTGTTTCACTATAGAAACATTGATTTATTACAGAATCAATCCTACACTTTTACGCGGATTTGGCAAGCCCTGATCAAAAACCTGATCAAAAACCAATCAAAAAAAACAGGATTCAAAAAACGGACGAAAAAAAACCTGAAACACCGCCGATGTTTCAGGTTTTTGCGACCCGGTTCACCGGGACATTTCGCTCAGGAACTGAACAAGAAGTTCATCACGTCGCCGTCTTTCACGACGTAGTCCTTGCCTTCGGCGCGCATCTTGCCCGCGTCTTTGGCGCCTTGCTCACCTTTGAAGGTGATGTAGTCGTCAAACGCGATGGTCTGGGCGCGGATGTAGCCTTTTTCGAAGTCGGTGTGGATCACGCCCGCCGCTTGCGGGCCGGTGTCGCCCACATGGATGGTCCAGGCGCGCACTTCTTTCACGCCTGCGGTGAAGTAAGTCTGCAGACCCAGCAAACCGTAAGCCGAACGGATCAGGCGGTTCAGGCCAGGCTCGTCTTGCCCCAACTCTTTCAAGAACTCCAGGCGGTCGGCGTCGTCCATCTCGGACAGCTCGGCTTCGATCTTGGCGCAAATGGCCACCACGGGCGCGTTTTGCTTGGCGGCAAAGGCCTTGAGGCGGTCGAGGAAAGGGTTGTTCTCGAAGCCGTCTTCTGACACGTTGGCCACAAACATGGCGGGCTTGGCGGTGATGAAGAAGAACTGCTTGAGTTCGATACGCTCTTCTTTACTGAAGTCGATGGTGCGCACCGGCTGGGTGTCGTTCAACGCCAGTTGGCACTTTTCCAGGATCGCCATTTGCTTGACGGCTTCCTTGTCGCCAGAGCGGGCGATTTTGCTCACACGGTGAATGGCTTTTTCGACAGCGGCCAAATCGGCCAGGCACAGCTCGGTCTGTATGACCTCAATGTCGGCAATCGGATCCACCTTGTTGGCGACGTGGATCACGTTGTCGTCTTCAAAGCAGCGCACCACGTTGACGATGGCGTCGGTCTCGCGGATGTGGGCCAAAAACTTGTTGCCTAGGCCCTCGCCCGTACTGGCTCCGGCCACCAAACCCGCGATGTCCACAAACTCCACGATGGCCGGCACGATGCGCTCGGGCTCAACGATCGCGGACAACTGCTGCAAGCGCAGGTCGGGCACCTCAACGACACCGGTGTTGGGCTCAATGGTGCAGAAAGGGTAGTTTTCAGCGGCGATGCCAGCTTTGGTCAGGGCGTTGAAAAGGGTGGATTTGCCCACATTGGGCAAACCCACGATGCCGCATTTGAGGCTCATGGAAGGCTTTCGGTGATTCGGGGGGAAGATTCAGAAATCAACCCGCGATTTTAACGGCACAGCTTTTAAGCGCCATCCCAGCCCCAAAGCCCACGGCTGCCCAGCGAAGTGGAGCGTCTCCTTACAATGGGGGCATGGCTCTTCCCCCTGACATTTGCATCCGTGGCGCTGGCATCGTGGGCCGCACTTTGGCTTTGCTGCTGGCCCGTGAGCGGCTGAACGTGGCTTTGGTCGAGTCCCACCAGCCCAACGCCACCCCCGACGTGCGCGCCTATTCGCTCAACGGCGCGGCCAAGGCCTTGCTGCAAGACCTGCGCTGCTGGCCCGAGACCCCTGCCGTCACCCCCGTGCACCAGATGCAAGTCTGGGGCGACGATGGCGGCAAGCTCAATTTCGGTGCCCGAGAGCAGGGCGTGGGTGAGCTCAACTGGATGGTGGACGTGCCTGTGCTGCAAGCACTGCTCGGCCAGGCCGTGCAGTTTCAGCCCCAGATTCAAGTGGTGCAGGCCCCTGTGGCCGCGCCGCTGACGGTGGTGTGTGAAGGCCGCGCCAGCCAGACCCGCGCCGAACTGGGTGTGGGCTTTGACATCACGCATTACGAGCAGCACGCCCTGGCGACCCGCCTGATGTGCGAGCGAGCGCATGAGGGCATCGCCCGGCAATGGTTTGGCTGGAGCCACGCGCCCGGCCTGTCGCAGCCGCAAGCCGAAGTGCTGGCCCTGCTGCCCTTGGGAGGGGAAGGCGGGCGCGAAGTCGCGCTGGTCTGGTCGGTGCACCCGCTGCGGGCGCAAGAATTGATGGCCATGCCGCCCGAAGATTTTGCCGCTGCACTCGCTCAAGCCTGCGGCCACGCACTGGGCGGCATGCAGCTGTCGGCCGAGCGTGCCGTATGGCCGCTGCAACTGGCCCGTGCAGAGCGCTGGATCGGCCAAATGCCGGGCCAACACAAACAAGCCTTTGCCCTGGCGGGCGATGCGGCCCACGCCCTTCACCCACTGGCCGGCCAAGGCCTGAACGTGGGCCTGGCCGATGCGGCCGAGCTGGTGCGGGTGATCCGCGCCAAGGAATTTTGGCGGCCACTGTACGACCTCAAACTGCTGCGCCGCTATGAACGCGCACGTCAGGCCGATGTGCAAGCCATGGGTTTCGTGACCGATGGCCTGCAGCGCCTGTTTGCCCAACCCGGCCCGGTCTGGCAAAACCTGCGCAACTGGGGCATGCGCGGCTTTGACCGCAGCGGCCCGCTCAAACACTGGATGACGCAACGCGCCATGGGCCAAAGCACACCGCCCAAACCTGCCAAGTCCACACACTGATTTGTCCCTCTTTTTTTGATTCCGAAAGCCTCCGTCATGAAGTTCTCTTTCTCCAAACTGGCCCTGATCGTGGCCACCACCGCCTTGTCGCTGGGCAGCGTGATGGCGCAAGAAGCGGCCATCCGCAAAAACCTGAGCGAGCGCCTGCCCAACTTGCCCAAAATCGACGAGGTGAGCAAAACCCCGATGAACGGCTTGTTTGAAATCCGCATGGGCAACGACGTGATGTACAGCGATGCCACGGGCAACTTCCTGATCCAGGGCGCGCTGATTGACGTGAGACAAAAGCGCAACCTGACCGAAGAGCGCATGGACAAACTCTCGGCCATCCCCTTTGACCAACTGCCCCTCAAAATCGCCTTCACACAGGTGCGCGGCGATGGCAAACGCAAGCTGGCCGTGTTCGCCGACCCCAACTGCGGCTACTGCAAGCGCTTCGAAAAAGACCTGCAAAAACTGGACAACGTGACCATTCACCACTTCCTCTACCCCGTGTTGGGTGAAGACTCCAAAACCAAGTCCAAAAACATCTGGTGCGCCAAAGACAAGGCCAAAACCTGGAACGACTGGATGATCAATGGCACCACCCCGCCCACGGCCACCTGCGACGCCTCGGCCATTGACTCGGTCGTGGCCTTTGGGCAGAGAAACCGCATCACCGGCACACCTTTGCTTTTGTTTGCAGACGGCACCCGCGTGCCCGGTGCCGTGCCCATGGCCCAGGTTGAAAAAATGCTCGCCGAGATCAAATGACGACACCCCACACCACTCCCTTGACAGAAGACCCGACCTGGCGACTGATCCGTCGCCTGGGCTACGCCGGGCTGATCCCTTTTGTGTTTTTGGCCCTGTGCCTGTGGCTGGTTGGCCCTGATCTGCACCCCTATGTGGCCTTGGCCATGCAAGGCTATGGCGCGGTGATCGTGTCGTTTTTGGGGGGCATCCATTGGGGCGTGGGCTTTCGCAACGCCTTGATCAGCCCCAACGCGCCGCGCATCCACTTCACTTGGGGCGTTGTGCCCTCGCTGCTGGCCTGGGTGGGCGTGATGATGCCCGCCTTCGCGGGCTTGCCCCTGCTGGGCTTTGTGCTGATCGGCTGCTATGTGATGGACCGCCGCACTTGGCCCGCAGCGGGCCTGGCCCCCTGGCTGCCCATGCGCTTGCAACTGACCATCGTGGCCAGCTTGAGCTGCTTTTTGGCAGCAGGTGCAACCTGAGTAACAACACCCATGACCGCCATCCACTACACCGTTGAAGCCGCCGACCTGCATGCACATCTGTTTCGCGTTACTTTGACGATTGCGCAGCCGCAGACCTTGCAAACCGTGTCGCTGCCGGTGTGGATTCCGGGAAGTTATCTGGTGCGCGAGTTTTCCAAAAACCTGCAAAACCTGAGCGCCAAACAAGGCCGGCGCAGTGTGTCCATCACACAAGAAGGCAAGTGCAGCTGGGCCATCGCTTGCAAGAGCGAGCAGCCCCTGGTGCTGAGCTACGAGGTCTATGCCTTTGACAACTCGGTGCGCACCGCTTGGCTCGACAGCCAAAGGGGCTTCTTCAATGGCACCAGCCTGTGCCTGCGGGTGCACGGACAAGAACACGCGCCGCATCAGCTGCAGCTGCAAGCCGTGAAGAGCCAACCCAGTTGGCAGGCCGCCACGGGCCTGGCACCGCTCAAAACCGACAAAAAAGGCTTTGGCTTGTACCAAGCCGCGAACTACGACGAACTGGTGGACTGCCCGGTGGAGCTGGGCGCGTTTTGGAGCGGCAGTTTCGACGCCTGCGGCGTACCGCACCGCTTTGTGGTGGCGGGGGCTTTGCCCTCCTTTGACGGTGACCGCCTGCTGGCTGATACGCAAAAAATTTGCGAAGCTGCCATTCGTTTCTGGCATGGGTCAGACAAGGCAGCGGGCAAGGTGGCGGGCAAGGCAGTGGGCAAGAAAACGCCGCACAAGAACTACCTGTTCATGCTCAACGCCGTGCACGACGGCTATGGCGGGCTAGAGCACCGCAACAGCACCGCGCTGATTTGCAAGCGCGATGATTTGCCGCGCCACGCCGGCCTGTCCGCCAGCCCGCGCAAGCCAGAGGGCTACACCACGCTGCTGGGCCTGATCAGCCACGAGTACTTTCACACCTGGAACGTCAAACAACTGCGCCCCGATGCCTTTGCCCGCTACGACTACAGCCAAGAGAACTACACGCAGCTGCTGTGGTTCTTTGAAGGCTTCACCAGCTATTACGACGACATCTTGCTGCGCCGCGCTGGGCTGATTGACGACGCCTCTTACATCGAGCTGCTGGGCAAGACCATTGCACAGGTGCAGCAAACGCCGGGCCGCCATGTGCAAAGCGTGGCGCAGTCCAGCTTTGACGCTTGGGTCAAGTACTACCGCCAGGACGAAAACACCATCAACGCCACCGTGAGTTACTACACCAAGGGCGCGCTGGTGGCACTGTGCCTGGACCTGACGCTGCGCCGCGAATTCAAAACCGAGGGCCACACGCTCGACACCGTGATGCGCGGCCTGTGGAAACGCTGCAAGGCCGGGCCCATGCGCGAGCAGGACTTGCTGGACGAATTGCAGGCCGTGACCGGCCGCAGCTGGGCGGGTGAGGTCCAGCGCTGGGCGCACAGCACGCAAGAGCTGCCGCTGCGGGAACTTCTCACGGGGCATGGCATCACCGTGGAAGCCGAGACCTCGGGCATGGCGCAGCGCCTGGGCTTGCGCGTGAGCGAAGCCGCAGGCATTGTGCAGGTCAAGGTGGTGCTGCGCGGCGGCGCTGGCGAAGCGGCGGGCCTGGCTGCGGGTGATGAATGGCTGGGCCTGGACGTAGGGGCCAAGGGGCAAGGCGGCAGCTGGCGTCTAAGCAAACTCGACGAGCTGAGCGCCTTGCTGGGCAAAGAGCGCCAATTGACAGCCTTGGTCTCACGCGACAAACGCCTGCTGCGCTTGCCGCTGACCGTGCCTGACCAAGCCAGCCACTGGCAGCTGCGCGTGCCCAAGGAACGTACGGCCGATCAGTGGCCTGGGGTCTGACTCACTTGCCGCGCAAATCCACCACGCGTTTGGCCTTGCCCTGGCTGCGCTCCACGCCGCCTTCGGCCTTGAGCTCGATGGCCACGCTCGAGCCGATGTAAACCTTGATCTCGTGCTGCAGCTGCTTGGCCGCCGCACGCGCTTCGATACTGTCGGGGGACACGCCGGGCTTGGTTTCGATCAGCACTTTGAGGTCGTCCATCGGGCCTTCGCGGGTCAGCACGCATTGGTAGTGCGGGGCCAGCTCGGCGCGCTTCAAGATCAGCTCTTCGATCTGGCTGGGGAACACGTTCACGCCGCGGATGATCATCATGTCGTCGCTGCGGCCGGTGATCTTTTCCATGCGGCGCATGCTGCGGGCGGTGCCGGGCAACAGGCGCGTCAGGTCACGTGTCCGGTAACGGATGATGGGCAGCGCTTCTTTGGTGAGGCTGGTGAAGACCAACTCGCCCATTTCGCCATCGGCCACCGGCTCGCCCGTCTCGGGGTGAATGATCTCGGGATAGAAGTGGTCTTCCCAGATGGTCGGGCCGTCCTTGGTCTCGATGCATTCGCTGGCCACACCCGGCCCCATCACTTCAGACAAACCGTAAATGTCCACCGCGTCGATGTTCATGCGTTTTTCGATCGCGGCGCGCATGTCGTTGGTCCAGGGCTCGGCGCCGAAGATGCCGATGCGCAGCGAACTGGTCTTGGGGTCGATGCCTTGGCGCTCGAACTCGTCGGCAATCGCCAGCATGTAGCTGGGCGTGACCATGATGATGTTGGACTTGAAATCCTGAATCAGCTGCACCTGGCGCTCGGTCTGGCCGCCGCCAAAAGGCACGACCGTGAGGCCCAGTTTTTCTGCGCCGTAATGCGCGCCCATGCCGCCGGTGAACAAGCCATAACCGTAGCTGATGTGCACCATGTCACCCGGCTTGGCACCACCTGCGCGGATGCTGCGGGCCACCACAGTGGACCAGGTGTCGATGTCTTTGAGGGTGTAACCCACCACGGTGGGCTTACCGGTCGTGCCGCTGGACGCGTGGATGCGGGCGCATTGCTCGCGCGGCACGGCGAACATGCCAAACGGGTAGCTGTCGCGCAAATCGGCTTTGGTGGTGAAAGGGAACTTGGCGATGTCGGCCAGGCTCTGGCAGTCGTCAGGGTGCACGCCAGCGGCGTCAAACTTGGCGCGGTACACGGGCGAGTTGGCATAGGCGTGCTGCAGGGTTTGTTGCAGGCGCTTGAGCTGCAAGCTGCGCAGCTCGTCGATGCTGGCTTTTTCAATCGGTTCGAGGGGAAAGGTTTTTTGGCTCATGGGTGACTCCGAATTTCAATCATCATGCACGGGTGGTGTTCAGGTCCGGGGCGCTTGAAGGCATGGATTCCCGCGTGCGCGGGAATGACAAATCAGCGAAGGGGCTCATTCAGGCACCACGGTGCCCGCAATCTGCGCGCTTTTGCCACGGAACATGGCGATCACGTCGCCGTGTTGGTTGGTGACCTTCATGTCGTAGATGCCGTGACGCCCGCTCAAGGTCTGCTCAATGCCTTCGCAGGTCAGCACATCGCCCAGCTTGCCGGGCTTCAAAAATTCGATGCTGCAACCGGCTGCCACAGCGTTTTTGTTGTAGCTGTTGCAGGCAAAAGCAAAGGTCGAGTCGGCCAGCGTGAAGATGAAGCCACCGTGGCAAATCTGGTGGCCGTTCAGGTGCAGCGCTTTCACGGTCATGCGCATCGCGGCGCGGCCAGGTTCGCAGGCCAGCAGTTCCATGCCCATGGTGTCTTTGGAGGCCACGTCCACCGCGAACATGGTCTCGCCCACTTTCTGAGCCAGTGCTTGGGGGTCGCTCATCATTCGCCTTTGAATTGGGCAGGACGCTTTTCGAGAAAGGCCTGCACCCCCTCGAAATAGTCGTGTGTGCGGCCCAGAGCCGACTGGGTGTCGCGCTCTGCATCGAGGTGTTCGGACAGGCTGCGGGTGGTGGCCGACTGGAGCAAGGCGCGGGTGGCGACCAAGGCTTTGGTGGGCATGTTCGCCAGCCGTTCGGCCAGGACCAAAGCGCTGGCCAACGGGTCTTCGGCCACGTCCCAAATCATGCCCCATTCCTTGGCTTTTTCGGCGGTCAGTTTGTCGCCCGTCATGGCCAGCGCCATGGCGCGGGCCAGGCCCAGTCGCTCCACCAACAACCAGCTGCCACCGGCGTCGGGAATCAAACCAATCTTGCTGAAGGCCTGGATGAAGCTGGCGTTGGGCGCTGCGATCGCGATGTCGCAGGCCATGACCATGGAAGCGCCTGCACCGGCCGCCACGCCGTTGACGGCGGCAACGGTGGGCATGCGCAGCGATTGCAAACGGCGCGTGCTGGGGTTGAAGGCCTGGTCGATGATGGGGCCGGGGTCGGCACGTTCGACCTGGTTGGGGCCGGGGGTGAAATCAAAGTCCGACAAATCAGCGCCCGCGCAAAAGCCGCGACCTGCGCCAGTGATGACGGCGGCGCGGATGGCCGGATTGGCCTCGGCCTGGTCGAGCGCGGCCCACAAATCGTGGTGCATGGCTCGGGTGAAGCTGTTGAGGGCTTGCGGGCGATTCAGGGTGATCAGCGCCACAGCGCCTAGCGTTTCGTACAACACCGTTGCGGTCGATTCGGTCATCTTGGGTCTCCAGAATCCAAGACTGTACCATTAGCCGACCGCTCGGTTGGTGAATGTTTTCCCTAGTGTTGGACCCTTTGTTTTGCCTGTGCAGGCGCAGCGCCAGAGCGACAGACTCGGGACAGCCGACGTGGTTATAGTTGTATTTTGAATTGACCCCACTGCTGGAGAAACCCTTGAGCTACGAAAACATCGAAGTCCGCGTCGAAGGCGGCCAGGTTGGCATCATCACCTTGAACCGCCCCAAAGCCCTGAACGCCCTGAACGGTGCGCTGATGGACGAACTGGGCGCGGCCCTCAAAGCCTTTGACGCCGACGAGGCCATTGGCTGCATGGTCATCACCGGCAGCGAAAAAGCCTTTGCAGCTGGCGCTGACATCTCGGCCATGGCCAAATTCAATTTCCATGAGGTCTACAAAAACGACTTCATCACCCGCAACTGGGAAACCATCCGCAGCATCCGCAAACCCGTGATCGCCGCCGTGAGCGGCTTTGCGTTGGGTGGCGGTTGCGAGCTGGCCATGATGTGCGACTTCATCATCGCCGCCGACAACGCCAAGTTCGGACAACCGGAAATCAAAATAGGCATCATCCCCGGCGCAGGCGGCACGCAGCGCTTGCCGCGTGCCATGGGCAAATCCAAGGCCATGGATTTGGTACTCACCGGCCGCATGATGGACGCGGCCGAGGCCGAGCGCGGCGGCTTGGTCAGCCGCGTAGTACCGCTTGACAAACTGATGGACGAAACGCTGGGCGCAGCCCTGATGATCTGTGGCTACGGCCAACTGGCCACCATGGCGGCCAAGGAAAGCGTCAACCGTGCCTTTGAAAGCGGTCTGAGCGACGGCGTGATGTTCGAGCGCCGCCTCTTCCACGGAATGTTTGCCACCGCCGACCAAAAAGAAGGCATGGACGCGTTTTTGAACAAACGCGCACCGAAGTTCATCAACGGCTGATCGGTCGCATGACGCCCGGCAAACCGCTGCTTGCGGTCAGCCGGGCGGTGTCAACAATTCAGGCTGCCAGACGAGCCGCTCTGGGGCGCTGAAGCACAAGAAGCGCTTGTTGGTGGCGCGGCCGATGGCGCACAGGCCCAAGCGCTGGGCCACGTCCAGGCCCATTTGCGTGATCCCGCTGCGCGACACCACCACGGGCACGCCCATCTGGGCCGACTTGATGACCATCTCGCTGGTCAAGCGCCCGGTGGTGTAGAACACCTTGTCTTGCCCGAGCACGTCGTTCATCCACATCCAGCCGGCGATGGTGTCCACCGCGTTGTGACGCCCCACGTCTTCCACAAACATGAGCATCTCTTCACCCTGAAACAGGGCGCAGCCATGCACCGAGCCAGACGATTTGTAGGTGGTCTCTTGCAGGCGGATGGCGTTGACCAAACCATAGAGTTGGCCTTGCGTGATTTGCGCGGGTGGCAGTTCAATCTCGTCGATGTGGGCCATGAGGTCGCCAAAAACGCTGCCCTGACCGCAACCGGTGGTCACCACGCGGTCAGCACTGCGCTCGATCACCACCTGGGCGTTGGCGCAGGTTTTGACGGCGGCCACGCCGGGCTCGCCCAGTTCACCTTCGCCAATCGTCCAGTCCACGGTGATGGATTCGATCTGGTCCACCGAGTCAATCAAACGCTGGTTGCGCAAGAAGCCCAGCACCAGCCACTCAGGCTCGGCCCCCAGGGTCATCAAGGTCACCAGCTCTTTTTTATCGAGGTAAATGGTCAGCGCACGCTCAGCGGGGATTTGCGTCTGGGAGACTTCACCGAATTCGTTGTGCACGGTCACGCTGCGCGTGAGAGGTGCACGCGCTCGGGTGATGTAGGGCTTGGGCAACGGTGGCGCCTCGGGGGCGTTCAAAACAACAGACATGGCTTGAGCCTAACGTAAAAATCCCCCGCCATTGCCGACGGGGGATTTTGCGGTGACGCTGGAAGGGCGATCAGCCTTTTTTGGCAGGCGCAGCCGCAGGCTTGGCACCTGCTGGCGATGCTGCGGCAGGCGCTGCAGCCGTCGTTTCTGCAGGTTTGTAGGCACCAGGGTCCGTGCAAGCGGGCGTGGCAGCAGGTGCAGCCTTGCCTTTGCCATTGGTTTTGTAATAGTGCGCTGCCACTTTTTCGCGTGACTTGCACAGCTGGAAGTCGGCCACCTTGTTGCCGTGCGCGGTTTTGGCCGCAGCCTCGGCGGCTTTGGCTTTGGCCTCCTCACTGGGAGCGGGCAGTTTGGCGGCAGCGCTGAAGCCGATGGCCAGTGCGGACAAAACAAGCAGAGTTTTTTTCATGAAGGTTCTCCAGGCTCAAGCCGAAGCGGTGGAAGCATTCGAGGCGGCAGGGGGGGTCGTGGTGGCTGTACGGTGGGCTGGGATCTTGCCTGACTTCACATCGTCGTACCACAACTCATGGTGCTCCTTGGCCCAGGTTTCGTCCACATAGCCTGTGCGCATGGCTTTGTAGGCACCGCGCATGCCAATGGTGCCCATGTAGATGTGGCCGATGAACATGGCCATCATGAACAAGGCCGCCACGCCGTGGATCATGCTGGCGATTTGCATGGTGCCGCGTTCGTAAATGAGGCCGGGAATCAGCATGTCGAGCACCAGGCCCGAGCCGACCACGATCAAACCAAGGAACAACACGCCACCCCAGAAGACCACCTTTTCACCCGCATTGAATCGGTGTGAAGGCACCTCGGTGCCCGAGAACAAACCGCCGCCTTTGAGCATCCAGACCACATCGTCCTTGCTGGGCAGGTTGTCTTTGAAAAAGGTGATGAAGACCACCACCAAAGACACCGCAAACAAGGGGCCTGCAAAGTTGTGGAGGTTTTTCAGGGCAAAGCTCAGCCAACCAAACAAGGTGGCACCCATGATGGGAAGCAAGAAGTATTTGCCGTAGGCGATGACAATGCCCGAAATGGCCAGCGACACAAAAGCAATGGCGTTGGCCCAGTGGGCCGAGCGCTCAAACGGCGTGAAGCGTTCGATCTTGCGGCCGGTTTCTTGGCCGTGTAATTCGATGGTGCCCTTGGAGAAATAAAACAAAGCCATCGCGCCCACAGCGATCAATAACAAAGCTGCACCATAAGGAATGATGATGTTGTTGCGGACCTGACGCCAGGATTCACCTGCAGAAGCCAAGCGCGAACCCGGGTACTGCACGAAGGGCTGGATCAGGTTGCCAGCTTCAGGCGCCTGGCTTTTGGGCAGGCTGGTGTAGCCGGTCACGCCCTGCCCCACCGCACGCCACATGGGCGCGTTGTT